>JAEWPB010000117.1 GCA_023399465.1 Pseudomonadota bacterium | reverse complement strand
ACAAGTCGACCGACATCATCAAGGCGATCTGGCGCATCTCGGCATTCTTCAAGCATGAGAGCTGCGGCCAGTGCACGCCGTGCCGCGAAGGCACCGGCTGGATGATGCGCGTCATGGAGCGCATGGTTCGGGGCAATGCCCAGAAGCGCGAAATCGACATGCTGTTCCAGGTGACCAAGCAGGTCGAGGGCCACACGATCTGTGCGCTCGGCGATGCTGCCGCCTGGCCGATCCAGGGCCTGATCCGCAATTTCCGCCCGGAAATCGAGCGTCGGATCGACGAGTACACCCGCAACGCCATGGACCATGGCGCAGTGCTTGAAGCTGCGGAGTAAGGAAGGATGAACGGAAAGGCGGCAGACGGGGCAATGAAGGGGACGGCAGCAATGTCGCTCGACTTCGGCCGCGTCGCTGCCGGACCGGAAAACGCTGCGGGTATCGCGATCAATCCCTTGTTTGCGCACCCGACTGTCGCGGTCGCAGCCGCGACGGCGATCGCCTTCGGACTGACGACCCAGATGGCGGGTGCCTTCCTCGGAGCGCTGCAGGGCGTGATGACGGCTTCCCGGCAGTTTGCCGACGCTCTCGAGCGTCAGGCCGGCGAGGGGGCCGCGGTCACGAGCCGGGAGGCACCGGCGGAGCCGAAGGCGCAAGAGAAGCCCGCGCGCAAGGCGACGGCGGCGAGAGGCAAGGCCGACGACCTGAAGCGGATTTCGGGCATCGGTCCGAAGCTCGAGACGGTATTGAACGACAAGGGTATCTTCCGGTTCACCGATATTGCCGCATGGAGCGACGCCGATGTGCAGTGCTTCGATGACGAGTTCGGTTTCGGCGGACGGATCATTCGTGACGATTGGGTCGGCCAGGCGAAAGCTCTTGGCAAGACCGGGTCGGTAAGGAAATGAACAGTCTGGCCCCGGCGTGAGTCGGTGCCAGGTTGACAATTGAACGCGATGTCAGCCGACCAAAGCCTGAAATGGCTGGGGGCGGCGATTTGGGTTGCGAAATGGAATTTGTTTGCGGCGGATGTCGCTGCAGACGGAAAACAGGACTGAGTGGACGATGGCAAAGCTGAAAGTTGACGGTAAAGAGATCGAAGTCCCGGATCATTTCACGCTTCTCCAGGCGTGTGAGGAAGCTGGTGCCGAAGTCCCGCGCTTTTGTTTTCATGAGCGTTTGTCGGTTGCCGGCAATTGCCGCATGTGCCTGGTGGAAGTGAAGGGCGGCCCGCCGAAGCCGGCTGCCTCCTGCGCCATGGGTGTACGCGACATTCGCGGCGGACCGAACGGTGAGTTGCCTGAGGTCTTCACCAACACCCCGATGGTGAAGAAGGCGCGCGAAGGCGTGATGGAATTCCTGCTGATCAACCATCCGCTGGATTGCCCGATCTGCGACCAGGGCGGCGAATGCGACCTGCAGGACCAGGCGATGGCCTTCGGTATCGACAGCTCGCGCTATCAGGAAAACAAGCGCGCCGTCGAAGACAAGTACATCGGCCCGCTGGTCAAGACCGTGATGAACCGCTGCATTCACTGCACGCGCTGCGTCCGCTTCACCACCGAAGTCGCCGGCATCGCCGAGCTCGGCCTGGTCGGCCGCGGCGAGGATGCCGAAATCACCACCTATCTCGAGCAGGCGATGACCTCCGAGCTGCAGGGCAACGTCGTTGACCTTTGCCCGGTCGGCGCGCTGACCTCGAAGCCCTTCGCCTTCACCGCCCGTCCGTGGGAACTCAACAAGACCGAGTCGATCGACGTCATGGACGCTCTCGGTTCGGCGATCCGCGTCGACACCCGCGGCCGCGAAGTCATGCGCATCCTGCCGCGCGTCAACGAGGCGATCAACGAAGAGTGGATCTCCGACAAGACCCGCTTCATCTGGGATGGCCTGAAGACCCAGCGCCTCGATCGTCCTTATGTCCGTCGCGACGGCCGTCTGCAGCCTGCGAGCTGGGGAGAGGCATTCGCCGCCATCAAGTCGGCGGTCGCAGCCACGTCTGGGGACAAGATCGGCGCGATCGCGGGGGATCTTGCCTCGGTCGAGGAAATGTTCGCCCTTTCCGAACTGATGAAGTCGCTCGGTTCGCCGAACCTCGACTGTCGCCAGGACGGGACGGCGCTCGATCCGTCGCTTGGCCGCGCGAGCTACATCTTCAATCCGTCGATCGAAGGCATCGAGGCAGCCGACGCGCTGCTGATCATCGGTGCCAACCCGCGCTACGAGGCAGCCGTGCTCAACGCACGCATCCGCAAGCGCTGGCGTCGCGGCGGCTTCCCGATCGGTGTGATCGGGGAGGGGGGCGAGCTCCGCTATGAATATGAGTATCTCGGCTCCGGCCCGGATACGCTGAAGGAACTGGTCGACGGCACCCATGCCTTCGCCGCCACGTTGAAGAACGCCAAGAACCCGCTGATCATCATCGGCCAGGGCGCTCTGGCGCGCACCGATGGTGCGGGCGTGCTCGCGAACGCTGCCAAGCTGGCAGTCGAGGTCGGCGCGGTGAGCGACGAGTGGAACGGCTTCGCCGTCCTGCACACCGCTGCTTCGCGCGTCGGTGGTCTCGATCTCGGCTTCGTTCCGGGCGCACATGGCGTCGATGCGGCAGAGATGCTGGCTTCGATGGACGTGCTGTTCCTGCTCGGCGCCGATGAACTCGA
>JAEWPB010000080.1 GCA_023399465.1 Pseudomonadota bacterium | reverse complement strand
AGGTTTACCGAGTCGGACGGCCATGCTAAGGGCCTCATCCGCCTGCTGGAGACGTGGCCGAGTGGCTGAAGGCAACGGTTTGCTAAATCGTCATACGTGGAAACATGTATCGGGGGTTCGAATCCCCCCGTCTCCGCCAGCCAATTAAGTTAATGAATTCAAATATCGTTAATTTCCGCGGCCCGGCGAGACTGCTTCCCCCTTTGCTTCCCCCATTTATATCGGGAACATCCCGGAATCTCGTACGCCCGCGTCGATGGAGTGCTCGGGAACATCTATCCGGAAGAGATCGCGCCGGGCTGGGCGCGATACAGCAATGCCGAACGATCCGCCATGCAACGCATCTTCGTGCGAGGCACAACACACATCGTCCGCAGCTCGCATACGGGGGCGTTCTAGAGTCGTTTTATGCTGTAGTAATACCCGCAATACTGAACGAAGCGCGGAAAGGCATGCCGATATCGGTCCGACGCATTCCGACCATCAGGATCTGCAGCTGAGGTTTGCTACAGTCGTAACATCTGGGCGAATTTTAGGGCCACTGTCACCGAAAAAAGGTATCTTCTTCACGGCGACCCCGCCCAGATTAATCGGCTCGGTGAGGTAGAACGGGTTCGACGCCAATCGCGCACTCGCCGCTGACGACAAGGTTGCTGATGGAACCGTGCCCGCTCACATACTGCGGCTTGAGCGCCGTGAAGCTTCTGAAATTATTCCAGCCGTAAGGTGCAGGGCCGCCAGTGTCTCAGGAGTTGATGCCGAGACTATCTTTCATCCAGTAGTAGCTGACGCCGACGGCCATGATCGGGCGCCGGAAGGAATGCCATAAGATCGGCTTAAGCGGTGTTACCGGGAAGTCATCGCGATTTGCCCCGGCAATGCGCTTGGCGATTACGCCGCCCATTGTGCTGGCCATGGCGACGCCCCGACCATTATAGCCGAGCGCGATCAGCACTCCCGGTACGGGCTCGTGCAGGTGCGGCAGGCCGTCCATGGTCAGGGCAAGGCGGCCTATCCACTTGTACTCAGGCTCCAGGTCCACGCCCGGAAACATGCGCTCGAAGGCGACGCGTACACGCTCGAACAGCCCGTCGGACCGCTCCGTCAGGATCGGCCCGCGGCCGGCGATGACCAACCGGCCCTCCGGGTCTCTCCGGAAGGCGAACGCCAGCTTGCGCGTCTCAGATACGCATTCGCCGCCCGGCACGATATGCGCGCCGGCTTTCCCCAGCGGCCTGGTGGCGACCTGGAGACTTGTGACGGGCAGTATCGTGCGGCTCAGCTTTGGCCAGAGCGCATCGGAATAGGCGTTGGTGGCAATGACCACGCGCTCCGCCAGCACCGTGCCGCGCTTCGTCTCGACATGCCAGTGCGGACCGCGCCGATCGAGGCCGACGACCGGCGTATTCTCGAAAATCTGCGCGCCCAGCCCTATCGCGGCCTGCGCCAACCCTCTCGTATAAGCTAGAGGATTGATGGTGGCGGCCCGCGTATCGACCCAGCCGCCATGATAGCGTTTCGTGCCGGTGCAGTCGCTAACGGCTTGCCGCGTCAGGATCCGCACCGGCGCGCCGAGCCTTGCCAGCGCCTCGGCACGCGCCATCACTGTGGCGAGAGCCCGGTCGGAATGCGCCGCCTGAATCCAGCCGTTTCGGCGGAGCGCGCAATCGATGCCGAAGCGCTCTATGTAGCTGTAGACCGTGTCAGCCGCCCCTTGCGAAAGCGCAATAAGCCTCTCGCCCATCTCCGGCCCGAACTTCGCGACGAGTTCTTCCGGGTCGTGCTTCAGCCCGGGGATGACTTGGCCGTTGTTCAGCCCCGACGCGCCGACGCCGATCGGGCCGGCTTCCAGCACAACCGCCTTGATGTCGCGCTCCGCCAGTTCGAGCGCCGTAGACAGCCCGGTGAAGCCGCCGCCGACGATCACGACATCATAAGAACTGCCTGGCGAGAACATCTGGCTGAGCTTGAGAGGAGAAGCAGAAGCTTTCCAGAGGGAGGCGGCATCTGTGGGAATGGGGCTCATGAGGCGACTCGAGGGGCAAGAGAAAAGCGCCGCTTACGCAGCAATTGGGGTAAGGCAGGGCGGTTAAACCGCTACGGCATCGCTCCTGATAAGGCCGTTGGCCTTGTCCCGCGCGGTATCCTTCGCGGGGCGCTCCCGCGGATCGCCGTAACCAGAACCGCCGCCCAGATAGATTTCGAGGACGTCGCCCTTCTCCAGACAGAACGACGATTTGGGCGCTAGCTCGATCGCCTCGCTGCCACGGTAGACCCGGCAATGGCCGACCCTTGCCGCCTCACCGCCGAACAGCCCCTTGCCGGGGATGTGGAAGCGATCCGAATAGATCGCGAACTGCACATTGTCCTTGAGCACTTCGTAGCGGCGGGAAAAGCCCGCCCCGCCCCGGTGTCGGCCGAGGCCGAACGAGTCCGCCTCGAGTTCGTAGGAACGCAGCCGAAAGAAATCGTAATTCGCATCGAGCGATTCCGCTGGCGTGTTCGAACAATTCGACAACGGGCAGTCGACCGCGTCGCAACCATCGCCCGCCGCCGAGGCGCCGAAGCCGCCGCCGAGCGGCTCGAGATAGATACCGAAGCGCTCGCCATCCTGATGCGAGAAGCACATGATGGTGCAGGTATCGAACCCTGACGCGATGACTTTGTCGGGAACAGCCCTCGCCAAAGCGCGCATCACGGCGGAATAGGCGCGATTGGCGACGGTCATGCGGGCACGAACCGCCGCCGGCGGGCGCGGGTTGAGGACGCTGCCGAACTCTGCCGTAACCTTAAACGGCCGCTTCAGCCCTTCGTTGAGCGGGATATCGGCTGGCGTCAGCACGCTCTTAGCGCAACTGATCGAGGCCGAAACTGTAGACGCGAACGGGCAGTTGATGTTGCTCCTGACCTGGGCATCGCTGCCGGCGAAGTCGATGGTAACGGATTCGCCGCTGACGGTGACGGTCGCGCGGATATGGACCGGGCCGGAGCCGTCGCCGGCATCGTCTATGACGTCCTCGCCATAATAGACGCCATCCGGAATCTCGCGAATCGCCGCGCGCATGCGGCGCTCGGAGTAGTTCATCAACTCGTCCATTGAGGCCGCGACGACGGCGGCGCCATATTTGGCGCAAAGCTGCTGCAGGCGCGCCGAGCCGACGGCATTGGCGGCAAACTGCGCGTTCATATCGCCCAGCATCTGGTCCGGAACCCGGGTATTGGCGCCAAGCAGCCGCTCAAGCGTGCCGCCATTCCAGTCGCGGCTCATGCTGTAGCGAGAAGGCGGGATACGCAGCCCTTCCTGGAATACGTCCGTAGCGGACATGTTCAAGCCCGGGCTGCCGCCGCCGATATCGAGGTGATGGGCTACGGAAGCCGAGAAGCCCATCAGCCGCTCTTCGAAGAAGATAGGCGTGAAGACGAAGATATCCTGGAGATGCTGGCCACCCTCAAAAGGGTCGTTGGTGATCAGGATATCGTCCTCGGTAATGGTCTCAACCGGATAGCGCTCGAGGCACGGCGCGATGATGCCGCCCATGGCGCCAAGCTGCATCGGGATCAACTCAGCCTGGGCAATGACGTTGCCGTGGGGATCGAGCAATGCGGCCGACCCATCGCGGGCCTCGCGCAGGATGGTCGAGTAGGCGGAGCGAACGAGCTTGGTGCCCATCTCGCGCGCGGCTGAGATGAGCGCCTGGCTTATGATCGCGTAATCGGTCGGATCGAGGTTCACTGCGAAATCCTCACCATGATCAGATTGTCGTTTTCGTCCATTTTTGCCTGCCAGCCATCGGGCACCAGCGTCGTCGAGGTCGAGCCGCCGACTATGACCGGCCCGCGCAGGACGTCATGCTGCTGCAGGCTCGCCCCGGAGAGGTGGCGGCACGGCGCCCAGCGGCCATTGGCGAAAAGGGGATGGCTCGTCTCGGGCGTATTGGCGCCCGGCGAAAAGCGTAGCGGCGGCGGCGGGCTCGCGGCAACCGTCGCCGAAGCGCGGAAGGCGATGATCTCGGCCGGCTTGCCGGATCCTTTGCCATGGTGGAAGGCGCGCTGGTGCTCTTCCTCGAACGCCTCGCGCAGCCGTACCGGCTCGAGTAAGGTGAGATCAGTACCAAGCGGGACCTGTACCTCGAAGGCTTGGCCGACGAAGCGCATGTCGAGCGAATAGGACAGCACCGGCTCACCCTCCATCTTCATGGCCGCGAAATCCTCGCGCAGGCTCGCCGTTAGGCTCTCGAACTGCTCGCGCCCTGCTCTGCTGCCGTCCTCGAGCGGCATGCGGTTGGTAACGCTGGCGAACTGCACATAGTCGGAGGCGAGCAGGCCGAACGCCGAGAGGACACCCGGATTCGGCGGCACCAGAACCTTGGCGACGCCAAGCTCGGCGGCTATATCGGCGGCATGTAACGGCCCCGCACCGCCAAACGGCACCAAGACATAGTCGCGCGGGTCGCGGCCACGCTCAGTGGAGACGAGCTGGATGGCACGCATAATATTAGCCGTCACCAACCGGATGGCGTTGTCGGCCAGAGCCTCGATCGTTAGCCCGGCAGGTTCGGCCACGCGCGCGAGAGCATGTCGCGCTGCTTCGACGTCAAGCTTCATGCGGCCGCCGAGGAAGGCCTCGGGCAGGATGGCGCCACGGATCAGATGCGCATCCGTCACCGTCGGCCACTTGCCGCCGCGCCCGTAGCAGGCCGGGCCAGGATCGGCACCGGCGCTGCGCGGCCCGACACGCAGCATGTCGCCCTCGTCGAACCAGATGATGCTGCCGCCGCCACCACCAACGGTGACAATATCGAGGATCGGCGTCTGGACCGGCAAGCCGTTGATCTCGGTCTCGTGAGCGAGCACCGGCTTGCCGCCCTCGACGAGGCAGACGTCGGTCGAGGTCCCGCCCATATCGAATGTGATCAGGTTTTTGAAGCCCGAGGTTTCGGCCTGCTTGATGGCACCGACTACGCCGGCCGCCGGCCCCGAGAACAGGGCGGTGATCGCGGCATGGCGCATCGCCTTGGCCGGTAAGCGGCCGCCATTCGATTGCATGACCGTGAACATTCCGCTGAATTGCTGCTCATCGAGCTTCTGCTCGATGCGCTGCAGATAGCGGTCGATCACCGGCCGCACATAGGCCGAGAGCACGGTGGTGGAGGCGCGCTCATATTCTCGGAACTCGCGCGAGACGGCCGAGGAGCAGGTAACCATCAACTCGGGCGCAACAGCGGATAGCGCATTCGCGAGCGCAAGTTCATGGGCCGGATTCACGTAGGAATTCAGGAAGCAGATCGCGACGGCGGCATAGCCGCCGGCCTTGAGCGCGCCAGCCAGCCTGCGCGCGACGACAGCCGCATCTAGCGGTACCTCGACAGTGCCGTCCGCCAGGATACGCTCTGCGACCTCGAAGCAATCGGCCCGCTCGAGCAGGGGCTCAGGCTTGCGATAGTGCAGGTCGTAGATCGAGCGCCGATCATGACGCTGCAGCAGCAGCACGTCGCGAAAACCTTGCGTCGTGACGAAGGCGACCCTGGCCCCCTTCCGCTCGAGGATCGCGTTGGTTGCGACGGTCGAGCCATGGCCGAAATCCTTAACCGGTGAGATGTCACCGAGGCCCGCCGCTTTCAGCGCCGCGAACACGCCGACATCAGGCGAGCCCGGCGTACTCGGCACCTTGCAAACGATGATTTCCCCGTCCCGGAAGGCCACAAGGTCCGTGAATGTGCCACCGACTTCAACGCCTACTCGCATCGCAGATCGTCCTGACGTCGCCGGAAGCAGCTCTCCGCTGCCCCAGCTCCTTTGAAGGTTGGATTAAGCAATAACGTTAGAATGTATACGATTAGCGAGTCAAGAGTGTTCAACTCCCGACGCTGGCCGCCAAGCTTGCCGCCCGTACGGGATCCCACTGCTCGCTCTCGAGGATATGATCGCCGATCGCCTCGATAGCTCGCGCCTCGTCGCCGGACATCAGAATATTGAACAATGAGACATGGTATTCGTAATAGGATTGGAAGTCGGTGCGCCTTGCGCCGGCCCTGCTTCGCGCCGCAAGCCCCATGATGACACGCAGCCGTTTGGCGATGTTGCCCCAGAACTCGAGCGCTAGCCAATTGTCCGCACGCACCATCAGTGTGCGATGGAAAGCAAGGTCGCTCATCGCGACCTTGCGCGCATCGGCAACGTCGCAAGCTACCTTCATGTCGAGCAGGGCCTGGGCGAGATCGGTTTGCCAATCCTGGTCGATTTGCCTCATTAATGTCGAAACAGCCAGGCGTTCGAGCGAGGCGCGAACGATCAGCAACTGATCGAGCCGCTCGGGATCCATGGTCATCAGGCGCATGCCGTGATTCGGCGAGGCAACGACAATGCCCTGGCTCTCGAGGATGCGCAGAGCCTCGCGCACCGGCACGCGGCTGACGTTGAGATCCTTGGCCAGATCGGGTTCGACGAGCCGCTCCCCAAGCCTGAACTTGCCATCGGCCGCCGCCTCGATGATCGCCTCCGCGATGCGCTGCGGCAGGCTTATCTGACGCACGCTTTCAAGCCGCCGCGCCGCGGCCTTTCCCTCACCGAACCCAAGGGCAGGCTTGGCTGTGGGTTGTTTCATCTCCTCATCACCTCGCCGCACGCATCCGCCATTGGTGGATCACCTCACGTTGAGCCGCAACCGGCCAATCCGGCTTGACTCGCAATCGTATACATTATTATTCTTTCTCTAGCCAGTTATGGACAAGAGGGGGAACCATGCCGTTTTCAGAAGTCGTAGTTCCAGAAATATTCCGACAGCCTGGCACTCCATCTTCCGTCGCCACTCGCTCCGAAAGCGGCCCCCTGCTGCACATAGCCGGCCAGACTCCGCGTGATGAAAGCGGCAAGACCGTCGGGATAGGCGACATCACCGCCCAGACCCATCAAGTAATGAGACGCCTGAAATGGATCGTAGAAGCGGAAGGCGGATCGCTTTCCGATATCTGCCGCCTGATGATCTACATCACCCACCCGCAGCACCTCGCCAAGACCATGGAGGTGCGCAAGCAGTATTTCAGTGAGCCTTACCCGGCAACAACGGCGGTCATCACACAGCTCGCAAATCCAGAATGGCTTATTGAAGTCGACGGGACCGCAGCACTGCCACGCTAGAACCACGATAAATCCAAAGAATAGGGAGCAGCCCATGAGAGACTATTTCCGCGTCGCCGCCTTCAGCGTGGCGTTTGGCGTCACGAGCTTCGCAGCTGTCGGCGCCGCACAGGCACAACTCGTCGTCGGAACTTATGGCGGTACTTGGCTCGACAACTCCAGGCTGTGCTTCGGCGATGCCTTCGAGAAGGCAACCGGCACCAAGGTTACCTATGTCGCCGGCAGTTCGGTGCAGAATCTCGCCAAGCTGCGTGCGACCAAGGGGCGTTCGGAGCTCGACGTGGTGTCGATGGACCTGCAGATTGCCAAGCAGGCAAAGGCCGAAGGGCTGTTCAGCAAGCTTGACGCCAGCAAGCTCAGCCATCTCGACGAGCAGACCGACGCAGCGCGCGATGCCGACAGCATGTTCGTCGGCATGAGCTATTCGAGCCTGGCCTTGGCTTACAATCCGCAAAGGGTCAAGGAAGTCCCGACCTCGTGGAACGGCCTATGGGACCCCGCCTTCAAAGGCAAGTTATCGCTTCCGGATATCTCGCAGACCGGCGGCCAGCAGCTTCTCGTCGCCGTCACCCGGCTGAAGGGCGGCACGCTCGAGAACACCGACGCCGCCTTCGCCGCCATCAAGGAGCTGAAATCCTCCTGGGTCACTTTGTGGACGCAGCCCGACCAGGTCATAGCGCTGATGGAGCGCGGCGATATTGTGCTGGCCCCCTGGTACTCCGACCGCATCGGCGCGGCGGCCGCAAAGGGCCTGCCCGTTGCCGTCTCTTTCCCGAAGGAAGGCGCGATTGGCTCGATCGGCGCAGTCGGCATCCCGAACGGCTCCAAGAACGCGGAGCTCGCCCATAAATACATCGACGTGACACTCTCGGCCGAGGGCCAAAAGTGCTTCGCCGAAAAGCAGTACAGCGGCCCGACCAACAAGAACGTCGTGCTGCCGCCGGAGCTCGCCAAGGTCGTGCCTTACGGGGCGGTGCGTGATGCGCTTGTGATCCCAGACGTCGAGGAAATGGCCCGCCGCCTGCCGCAATGGGCCGAGCGCTGGGGCCGCGAGATCGCGCGCTGAGGGAGAGACAGCCAGTGCCTCCCCAGCTTTCTGTGCGAGGACTCAGGAAGACCTACGGCGCGTTCGTCGCCGTAAAGTCCTTTGACCTCGATATCGCGCAGCGGGAATTCGTCTCCCTTGTCGGGCCGAGCGGCTGCGGCAAGTCGACGATTCTGCGCATGATCGCCGGCCTGATCGAGCCCGATAGCGGCACGATCGAGCTCGGCGGCGAGGATATTACCTGGCGCCCCGTGCACAAGCGCGAACTCGGTTTGGTGTTTCAATCCTATGCTCTGTTCCCGCACCTTTCGGTGTTCGAGAATGTGGCCTTCGGCCTGCGCCGCCGGCGCACGCCGGAGGCCGAGATCAGGACCCGCGTCAACGAGGCGCTCGAGATCGTGCGTCTCGATGCGCTCGGCGAGCGCTTTCCCCGGCAGCTCAGCGGCGGACAACAGCAGCGCGTCGCCCTGGCGCGCTCGGTCGTGACGAAGCCGAACCTCCTGCTGCTGGACGAACCGCTCAGCAATCTCGATGCCCTGCTGCGCGACGAGATGCGGCTTGAGCTGAAGCGACTGCAGCATGAGCTTGGCGTATCGACCCTGTTCGTCACGCATGACCAGTCGGAAGCGCTGGCAATGTCGGACCGCATCGCCGTGCTTAATGCCGGCCTGCTGGAGCAGGTTGGAACACCAGAAGAAATTTACAACGCGCCCTCCTCGGCATTCGTCGCTTCGTTCGTCGGCCGCTCGAACTTCCTGTCGGGAGAAGTGTCCGCGATCGACGACCGGCTGGTCGCCGTCAATGCGTCGGGCCTTACCATCCACGTCGCGCGCGCCGGCGTCCGCCTGAACGACAAAACCGTCTCCGTCGGCCAGAAGGTGCGCGTCGCCGTGCGCTACGAGCGCGTGCACGTGACTGCCGTCAATGCGTACACGGATGATTGCAATAGCTTTCCGGGCAAGGTCGTCGTCAGGGCTTTTGCTGGCGCGTCATCGCAGTATCTCGTCAAGCTCGACAACGGCCAGGAACTCCAAATCGACCGGCCGCGCGAAGGTGAGGCAATCGGCGAAGGTGCCCCCGTCACCGTGCAATGGAGCCCGGAGGACGCCATCATCGTCGCGCGGGAGGAAGCCCGCTGATGCGTTCGCCCGAGTGGACCATCAGGATGCGGGGCCTCGACCTACTGTCGCCGGCCCTGATCCTGCTCATCGTCGCCTTCCTGGCGCCGATCATCATGCTGCTACCGACGAGCCTGCATAGTTACCTGCCGGGCGTCGGCATCGGGTCAGATTACTCGGTCGCCAACTACGTGAAGTTCGTCACCGACGGCTATTATCTCGAGATCATCGGCCGGACTTTCCTCCTCGGGCTGATGGTCACGCTGCTCACCTTGGTGACCGGCTATCCGGTTGCCTATTTCCTGGCGCGGAGCACGTCGCCCTGGCGGCCATGGGTGACGCTGCTCATCGTGTTTCCGCTGCTGCTCAACCTCGTCGTCCGCACCTTCGGCTGGATCACGCTGCTAGCCAATAACGGGCTGATAAACGACTTCTTGCGCTGGCTCGGCGTTATCGACACGCCCTTGAAGCTGATGTTCAACTTCACCGGTCTGCTGATCGGCCTCACCCACATCTACCTGCCGTTCATGATCCTGATCCTGATCCCAGCGATCGAGGCCATCCCGCGCGATCTCGAGGATGCCTCGCGCACCCTCGGCAGCAATCGCTGGTCGACGTTCCGCCACGTCGTCATCCCCATGAGCACGCCCGGCATTCTGTCAGGCTCGATCCTGGTGTTCGTCCTGGCGATCAGCGCCCTGGTGACGCCGCGGCTGCTCGGCGGCCCGACCTATCAGGTCGTTTCCACGCTGATCTATGACCAGTTCCTGCAGTTGCTCGATTGGCCGGCCGGCGCCGCCATGTCCTGGCTGCTAACTGTCATGGTGATCATTCTCATCGCGATCTCGACCAGGATCGCCAAACGTTGGGGTGCGCAATGACCACGAAGCGCGCCTCGATGCTCGTCCCCCGCCTGCGCGGCGCGGCCATTCGGTCCTACGTCGTGCTGCTGATCGCCTTTCTGATGCTGCCGGTCATCGTGGTGATGCTCGCCTCGCTGACCACGACCTCGTATCTAACGGTGCCACCAAAAGGGCTGACGCTGCGCTGGTACGCGGCCGTGCTTCAGGACAACAGTTATATTGACGCGATCGTCTTCAGCCTGACGCTGGCAGTGGCGACAACATTCGCATCGCTCGTTATCGGGCTGCCGGCCGCCTATGCGCTCGTGCGGCGCCAGGTGCCGGCGGCGCAGGCGATCTCGGCGTTCCTGATGGCGCCCCTAGTGTTTCCGGGTATCGTCGTCGGCGTCGCGGCCCTGCAGTTGTCGTCGCTTCTCGAATTCGACAATAGCTTCCTGCGCTTGTTCCTCGTCCATATCGTCATAACACTACCCTATGCTATGCGGGCAGTTCTCGCCAGTTTGCACGCTAGCGATCCAACTCTCGAAGACGCCGCGCGCGTTCTCGGAGCCACTCGCTGGGATGCGTTCCGGCTGACGACCCTACCAATCATTCGACCGGGCATCGCGGCAGGAGGTCTATTCGCGTTCATCACATCGTTCGACAACGTGCCGACGTCAATCTTTCTGCTAGGTGTAACGCAGCCGACGTTGCCAGTGAAAATATTCAACAGCATCGAGTACGGCATTGACCCCAGCATCGCCGCGATCTCGACCATGTTGATCATCGCAACCGGCATTATCCTCGTCCTTTTCGAACGCTGGCTCGGCTTTCGAAGTTTCATTTGATGCTTGAAACTGTATGACGCCCGCATAAGTGCCGTGCGGCGAGCGCCTGAAGAGTTTTGTCAGAGGATCGGCGAGCTAGGCGTGCGGGTCCACAGCGCAAGAGCATAACCGATGCGTCTTCACGCTGGACAGTTCACGAGCACATCGAC
Organism: Pseudomonadota bacterium; assembly: GCA_023399465.1. GTDB lineage: Bacteria > Pseudomonadota > Alphaproteobacteria > Rhizobiales > Rhizobiaceae > Ferirhizobium. The sequence goes on along the minus strand of JAEWPB010000080.1, from coordinate 10,580 downwards.
AGTTCGTCTGAGGGGCAATTCTGTTTGATCCGACTGTTCGCGCTCAGGCCTGCAACAACTTTAATGGTCAAATTATGGAGGGCTGGAATACGGGCATAGTTCGTGCGATGCGTCTTTGGCTCATCCGCTAACGCTGCAAACCATCTTCGCCAAATGGGCCGAGCGCATCGAAGCCACCGCTCGCGCCCCGAGCCGCTGGCGCCAGAACCGAAGCAATGGCCGCCGCGCTCTCGGCTGAGGTGTTCGTGTTCGGATAAGGCCCCCAAGTCTTCGTTAAACGCAAGACAGCGTTCTACTCGACAGATTCCGCAAGCCCCTTCATGGATCGGATGAGAGCCGCCAGTTCACGCCGCTTGGCAACAGCTTCGCCAGAATAGTCGCCGTTCTTGCGGGCATTGGCGTTACCGACCGACCGGCGCGCCTGGAGACTTTCCGCCGTGCATCCGACAGCGGCCGTTCGCCATTGCCGGAGACTGGCACTCGGATTCGCTGCGGACCCCTCCCCCCCGTTCTTTCGATGGCCCCGACCACAACCTGTCTGCTGGCGTGAACATGGACGCGCTCGACCGTCACTTTCTGCTCACCCTTGCCGCGACGGCGATTGAGAGCTTCAAGCAGAGCGGCGAACGAGCGGGACAGCTTTCACCCGCCAGTGCAGGGTTGATCGCCTTGTCCGCCTACTGCAGAATGGCCGCTCGTGGAAAGCTAGCGCGAGGGCGTTGACGATCTGCCGTCCACTGAATGCGTGCAACTCGTAGTGCATGATGCAGGCTAGGTGCTCGGCTCCAGGGCGAAAGCGCACCCTTGAGGGGATAGCCTCTGCGCATAGTTAGAATTGTCTCAGGCCGCCATTCAAAAAATTGCGTAGCACCCGCACAGGGGATTACATGCGTCATCACGGTTGGCTTCGAATACTTGCTGCGGTTTTTTATCTCTTCTCGGGAGGATTGGTGTCCGCCGCTGATTTCCACTGCGTCCGGGCTGCAGGTAAGGAAGATTGCTTTGCGATGGCGGTCAGTGGAAAAATAGAGAAAGGGGACTTTGCTCGCTTCGAAAGATACGTCGCCAGCATGCCAGCATTGCAACAGCTGTACCTATGGTCAGCCGGAGGCAGTGTAGGCGAAGCGCTCAAAATCGGCCGCCTCACGCGCCGTCTCTCTTTAGCCGTTAATGCAACCAAAGTCGTCACTTTTAAGGATTTCGACAAGACGCTTGATTGTGGAACGCCAGAAACACCGCCCTGCTGCATGAGTGCCTGTGTGCTGATCTATTTCGGCGGCATTGAATGGAGAACCACGGATCGGTTGGGCTTACATAGACCGAGTCTTGCTGATGTTGGGTCGAGGGATTTGGACGATATCCACCAAACCCTCAATGACTCGCGACTCAGCATCCGTGAATATTTGGACGAGATGGAAGCCGATTCCACTATATCTCATCAGGTTCCTGAAGAGGCGCATATTCCGCGCGATCTATGCCCTCCTGGTCGCCTTGCTCCAGGACAGACCTTTTCTGTCATGACTAGGCGCGGCGAGTTCCACATCCCCGCCGAGTGGATCAATGATTATTGCAGTCATCGCGATAAGGAACATTCTGCCAGCTCCGACGAGAAATCAGGAGCGGTAAAAAATGGCAACACGATTTTCGAATTGATGATGCAAACTCCTCCGGAATCTATATTCGTGCGGATAGTCCAGCCGGAATATCGAGGTGAAGGGAGTCCTTTGATCTATCCTCGAACGGTAAGGGATTGGCTTCATACTAAGTGCCAACAGGCCCGGGAGGCCGAGCGACGGGCCTGCTTCAGTTCCGCGCTGCGAAGTCAAAGGGAGCGAGGCCGGGCCAAATGGCTGGAAGAGAAAAACTGGCAAGATTTTCGCGTTTTTGACCGAAAGGAAATGGATCGGATTGACCAGATGACTCCAAATCAGTTGGAGAAGTACGTCGAAGAAGACTTCAGATGGCCCACTGCATCTTTTGACTACGCTCAACGCCGCTTGCAAGAATTGAGATCGGCCAACAAGGCGGCTGCTAGGGATCGATCCAATTAGAACAATGCGTGCTCGCAGATGTTGACGACTTCATCCTCTGCGGTGGCGGCATGCGGCCTGTCACGAGCGCGTTGTCCTCCCTCGGTTGCTCCATCCTTCTAACTTGCGCCGGCCGCAATATCAGGCGACCTCGCTCCGTCATTGACGCTGGCCATTTCTCCGGCAACGGCTCATTCTCCCTTCGCCTCCGTTAGATCCCGGATTGTGCGAATGAGCGCAGCGATGGCGCGCCGTTTGACTATCGCTTCTTGGGTATAGAACCCGTGCTTGAGCGCGTTCCGGTTACCCTTCGGCGCTCCCGGCGACAGGCCACCATGCATCCGGCAACGGCCCTTCGCCAGCGCGGGCGAGCGGCATAGGGCCCCCTTCCTGGTCCGGGCGCCGCATCGCGGGCTCCGGTGCATGGGCAATTTGCTTTGCATGGGGTTGTTCCTCCGATTTTGTGCGATCCCCACCCCCCGCCCGCTCGATGGTCCCGACCACAGCCTGTCCGCCGGCGTGAACGTGGACGTGCTCGACCGTCACTTTCTGCTGACCCTTGCCGCGATGACTGTTGAGCGCATCAAGCAGCGTCGCCCAGGTGCGGGACAGCTTGTTCGCCTGATTGAGGTTTTCGCGCCGCCCCTCGAACGTCTGCTCGGCGATCATGGCCCGCCGGTAGCATTCCATCGCGGCGTTGTGGGCGGCAATCAGCTGTGCCGCCATCATGCCTTCCAACTCGTCCCTGGGCGCGATGCCAGTCAGCGCTGCGATGGTGGCACCATATTGCTTGTCCCGTGTCTCGGCATCGGAGTGCCCAAGCCATAGCGCCTGCGCCGCCTGGTTGGCGAGAACGTTGTTCCAACGGTCCGACTGTGAGCCGCCAATGCTTTTCAATCGGCCCTTCTGGTCATGGGGGTCATCGGCTACCACCGTCAATGGCTCGGCTCCCTTTGCAACCTTCTTTCGCGTCATTAGCTTATCCTCTACTGATTTCTATCATTTTGATCTGTCCCGTTCCGAGGCGGTCACGCTGCGGTAATGCCCATGCGGCAGCGCTTTCCAGATCCTGGCGTGAAGCTGCGGGCGCCATCGAGATTTGGCGGAGCAGAAGAGCATCCGCCCCGCCAGTCAGATTCAGTCGCGGAGGCTCGCGACACCCGCGACAGTCGCGACACCGGGGCGGATTTCGGGGCGTGTGTCGCAGAAGTCGCGGGTGTCGCATCGGGGGAGCTCGCTCATCAGACGGCACCGCTGGGTCGCACGATGCGGTAGGCAATCTTGCGGCGGACGCCTTGCACCTCGGTTCCTTCAGGCAGCTGAACAACCCAGCCGTTCTGTTCCAGCACCGCCAGCGTTTCGCGCGTCGCCTGGCCCTCGCGCAGCCGGTTCGGGCCAAACCGCACGATGTCGCGCGGGGTCACGTCCGGGTGCGGCCAGCTTTCCAGTAGCCATTTGCGTAGAGCCTCGGCCCGCTCGGTTGCGGCGGACACGGACCCGGCCTCGGCCAGCCGCTTCGCTTCGGTCAGATAGTACCTAGCCAGCGCCACGCCCCAGCCCATCGCCTCCGCCGCCACCTCGGTCGCGTCGAGATCGGGCCACAGCGTCAGCACCCCGGCAATGCGGGCGGCTTGCTCGGCGCTCTTGCTGGCATAGGCGCGCACATGCTCGAATTCACCGCTGGGGGCCTGCGCAGCCTCGACAGCCTCATAGAAGCACCACAACCGCTCCCGTGCCCCGGGCGACAGCGGCAGACGGCGTGGCACCAACTCCTGCGGGCTATCGCCGGTCGGCATGGGCGACTCGAGAACGGCCGCAAGTCTGGCCGTGAACGCGGAAACCGCCAAATCGCTTGCCGCATCGTGCCCGCGCCGCAGCCGAATCCCGATCGCGCTAGTTGGCTCCGTGATCAGAAAGCGGGCGAGAAAGCCCTGCCCAGATGCCTGCGGATCGGCCATCAGCGGACGGGCTGCCACCGGCTGTGCCATCAGGTGCATGGCCAGCCTGCGGCCCGGATAACTGCTCGTGCCGTCGCCGGAGCGGACGCGGTTCACCGTGTCGCCGTTCCAGAGCTGCGACAGCCCCGAAATGGTTTTCAGCCGGTTGTCGGAGTTCATCGCGTGGCCGCCGATGAAGCCGCCGGCCTCATCCGAGAACAGGCCCAGCGCCGGCCGGCCCATGTGATAGAGCTTCAACAGCCCCTCGAAGGTCGGTTCCTGCGCCGTGATGTTCGGAACCATCGGCGGGCGCGGTTCCGGGCCAAGAGCGCGCAGATCGCCTTCGGCTGCCGCGGCCTTCACCTTGTCGGTGCCCGCGGCCACGCCGGTCAACCGCTTGCGCCGGCCGGTCCAGATTTCGCGGGCAACCTCATACGCCGTGAAGGCTTCACGATAGGCCGCGGCCTGCGCCGCCTCATGGTCGCGAATCCCGCGCATCAGCAGCCGGTCGCAAGACGATTTGCGTTCCCCGCTTTCGGCGATGGTCAGGCAGAAGAGGGAACACGGCGCATCACCGCCAAGCGTCTCGACGTCGGCAAAGCCCTGCACGGCCAGGGATGCCACGGCCAGCGCCGATTGTGCGGCGATACCCACCGGGGCCTGCGTGACGTCCTGCACAGCTTCCACCGGCTTTCTAAGCGGCCCCAGCGCCTCGACCGGATAGGGCTCGCCCGGCGCGATTTCCCGCAACAACGGCTGCGGTCCCTCGGCCCTGAACAGGAAAAGTTCTGCCGAATGGACACCGTTGACCCTGGGCGCGTTCATGCTGCCGCCCCTCCCATGTCTTGGAGAACATCGTTCCAATCGCGCCCGGCCGGAGCGGGGAATTGCGACACCGCCCAGCCCAGTGCCGAAGCGCGCTCGGCGAGTTCATGCCTGGCAGCCTGACCGGGAGCGTCGCCATCGGTTGCAATGATCAGCTTGCCTGGGCGCCGGGGCAGCCGCAGCCCGACCATGCCCGAGGTGGACAGGGCCGCCCAAATCGTCAGGGAGCCGCGCAACAGGCCGCTGGACAGTGACAGCGCGGTTTCTAAGCCTTCCGCTATCGCAAGCGCCTCGTGCCCTTCACGGAGCCGCACCGCACCGCCGGCGACCGCCCCCAGCATCGCCTTCGCGGGCTCCACCTGGGCCTTGCCGCAACCATCCGAGCGAAGGTAGGTGCGATGCACCGCAAAACGTTCCCCGCCTTCCACCTTCGCCACCATGGCGGGCAGATGCTTCGCGGTCGCACCGTGCCAGCAGCGCGGATGAAAGCGCAGGCGGTCGGGCAGTGGACAGGTGATGCCGCGGCCGCGCAGGTAGGTTTCGGCAGCCGTGCCGTGGATGGACCAGGCTTCATACCACACCGTGCGGGCCTGCCGTTCCCGTTTCTCGGCCGCGCGGCGCTGAGCCTCGCGATAGCGAGCCAGCTCGACAGGATCGGTTTTCGGCACCCTGCCGTCGCCCGTGATGATGCCAAGACCGCGCAGGGCGCTCAGAACGTCCGCGAAAGCACAGCCCGCCTTGCAGTGCGCCAGAAGCCGGCCTGACAGCCCATCCGCAAGCGTGAGGCTGGGGTTGCGATCGCCATGAACTGGGCAGCGGGCCAGACCGTAGCGGCTGTGCCAGTGCCCGCCCAGGGCAGTAGTGATGCGGTGTGCCTCGGTCATGACAGCACCGCCTTCTGGGCCTCGCCCAGCGCGGCCAGTATCTCACCCAGAAGCTCGAGCCGAAAGGCCAGTCCCTGCTTCCCGGGGTGGTACTCCCCGGTATCGTCGCGATGCCAGACACGGGCTTTGACGATTTCGCAACCCCTGAAGGTTTCGACCGTGATGCGGATTTCCTCGCGGCTGTCCTTGCAGATCGTTCCAAGGGGCGTCATGCGCGCGCCTTCGCGCCTGACGGCAGGCATGCCGCGCATGGTGTCAATGTTCGACATTCTCAGTCCTCTGTGCATTGCGCCAGAGGACGGGCGGGGCTATCTTCTAGCTGTCAGATCGAAGAACAACCCTGCGGCCCCGTCCTGAACTGGCGGGGCTGTTTGCTAGGCGGCAGTCTGTTCACGGCTGGCCAGCCATGCAGCAATAGCGCTTTCCGGCCAGGCTACGGCTTTTCCGGTCAGCTTCACCGGGCGCGGAAACAGCCCCCGGCGCATCAGATCGTAGATCGTGCTGCGGCTCAGGCCGGTCATCTCTTCAACGGCGCGGCGGCGAAGGTGTCTTTGTGCCATGCCGGTTCGTCCCCCTCTGTCATGGATCATGGGGGAACCATGGCTCAGCCGCGATGCGAGCGTGAAGATGCAAAATCAATCGCTTCGGCGGATCGCGATTTTGCGCCAATCGCCTAGCCGGTTCATGCAAATCCGGGCAAGCGCTTAAGCGGTTTCTGATTAGAGGCTACCGTTTAGGCGGTTTCTTCGGAAAAAGAGCGAAATAACGATCTTGCATTTCTTTTCCAGCCTCGCCACGACGGATTTCGCCCAGGTATTGGGCCAGTTGCTTCTTTCCCTGTCCCCATAAGGCTGGAGCGGCCTCGTCGCATTTTTCGATAGCCAAACGAGCGACAGTATCGGGCCCCAGCTTGGCAACATCGGGGTTCCGTCGAACCACGGCTTCCATTGCGTCCATTAGGGCGGCCATGCGCTTCACACGCGCTCCAGCGGATTGTTTGCTGCCTGCCTCGCCAGCTTTCCTTCGCATTTCGATGGCGTTCACAGCCACGGCTTCGACGCCATGCACGAGGATTTCCAAGTCTCTCAGCAGATAGCCGGCAGAAAAATCATCATGGGTTATGAAGTAATGATAATTGTAAGCGGCGGCGAGATGCGCTGGTGACCAATGAGGCAATTTGAGCAAGCAGTACTCGTATTCCGCTGCCGCCTGCCAGTTTTCGCCAAACCGTTTCTTCAATGCGTTCAGACGGCTCACTCCCAAAAACTTGGACACGTCGTCAGAGAGTGTTAGGCCGTGCTGATCGCTAATGCCTGCGTCTATGAGCACCTGCCAAGCTATAGGCGAGTGTTGATCGCCCCTGCAAAATCTGCCCGAATCAGGATTGTCGATCTCTTTCGAGATAGATTGGCGGTCGCCATGCAGCGACCCATCCAGTGTGTCAGGAATTTCGCTGCCTGTGGGATGAAGGGCTGCAAACCTTTCGGCATCTTCCTTGTTTTGGAATCTCACTGCCGCGTAATTTGTCGGCATAAGTCCGGAGCGCGTTGAAATCCAGACATCCCAGCTTTCGGTGGGTTCCTCCACAACCTTGGAGTTGCTCGGGCAAACCTGGACCGACGTCACAATGGTTTTTCGAGCGGGTAGCTTGGGATCCATCATCCGATCCTCAGCACTTTGCCCGACCTCTCCTCCAGATAAGCCGCCCATGCCTCCATCATTTTGCGGCGTTTCTCGAACACGTCGGAGCGGGCATAGGCCCGTTCCACAGCATCTCCCGATAGGTGCGCCAGCGCGGCCTCGGCAACCTCGCGCGGGAAGCTTGTGCGCTCCTGCGCCCAGGTGCGGAATGACGTGCGGAAGCCGTGGATGTCGGCATTGAAGCCCAATTCCTTCACCAGCTTGGAAATCGTCATGTCCGACAACGGACGACCCTGCTTCGTGCCCGGGAACACCAGCCCGGACCCATCGTGATGCGTTTTAGCGGCCTCGAGAACGGCAAGCGCGCGGGGCGACAGTGGCACCCGATGCGAGCGTTTCGTCTTCATCCGCTCGGCTGGCACCTCCCACACCTTCGCGGTCGTGTCGATTTCATCCCAACGCGCTCCCCGGACCTCACCGGAGCGGGCTGCGGTCAGCACCAGGAACTCGAAGGCCAGCTTGGTTGATGCCCCAGCGCCGGAAGCCGTTACGGCCTCGATGCAGCCCGCAACCTCGGTATAGGGCAGCGCTCTGCGATGGGCCGGCGCCTTGCTCACCTTCGGCAGTGCCCGGCCGATGTTCTCGGCGGGATTGTCCTGCCGCCATCCCTGGGCGATCGCCCACTTCATCACCGCGCCGATGCGCTGCCGTACCCGGCGGGCGGTTTCGGCCTTGCCAGTCCAGATCGGTGTGAGCACGGCCAGAACGTCAGCCGTGGTAACCTCCTGCACTTTCAGCTTGCCGAGCTTGGGAAAGGCATAGGTTTCGAGCGTTGCGATGAATTGTGCCGCATGTTTCGCGTTCCTCCACGTCGGCAGGTGCAGAGTGTGAACCTTGCGGGCAGCTTCCTCGAAGGTCAGGACGGCTTGCGCCGCGCGCCGGGCTTGCAACGGATCGCCGTTGGAACGGGCCAGCTTGCGGTTTTCCAGTGCAGCGGCACGGGCCTCGGCCAGAGACACCAGCGCAGGCGAGCCCAGCCCCAGTTCGCACCGCTTGCCACGAACGGTGATCCGCTGCACCCAGAAGCGCGAGCCGTTGGCATCCACCCGAAGGTAAAGGCCATGTCCATCAAAATACTTGCCGGGCTTGGTCGCGTTCTTCACCGCCTGGGCGGTCAGCGCTTTCTCGGGCCTGCGAGTCAGATGCGCAGCCATGCTTCCCCCACCCCTTCCCCCATAACAGTCAGGAAGCCCACGGACAATACGGGAACGTGAGAGACAATAAGATGCCGGAATCCCTTAGTGCAAGGCGCTTTTCCGGAATTGCGTGGAACACACTGGAATGGCGGACGGCGGACCCCGTCTCCGCCAAATCCACATTTTTCTACGTCCATCCACATTCGCAATTAGATTGATTTCATTTAGTTTTTTCTCCGTTTCCGTTCGCCCGCGTTGATTTAACGTGCAGCTACAGCCCATATTTACAATATGGGTAAAATGATGGGTAGTGGTCGATGACGGGGATCCAAATGGGGCGGGGAACCAACCGACTGATAGCCATTCAGGTGAAAAATTTGACCGCGCCGGGGCTCTATTTGCAGATCGCCAAGGGCGGCTCAATGAGCCGGATTCACCGCTTTTCATTCGCCGGTCGGAAGCGCGATTTCGGGATCGGTTCTGTCACTGACGTTAGCCTCGCCACCGCACGCCAGCTCGCCGGATCAGCACGCGAGAAACTGGCGAAAGGGATCGACCCCATTGGAGGATCGTCGCGAAACCCGCGCGCAGATCCAGCGTAACGCTACACGCGCACTCACCTTCAAGCAGGCGACCGAAGACTACTTCGCCAGCAACGAGCCAACCTGGAAGAACCAGAAGCATCGCCAACAGTGGCGCAATACGTTAGCGACCTACGTCTACCCCTGATTGGACCCCTACCTGTCGGCGACGTGACGACCGATCACGTGCTGAAGATCCTGCGGCCAATTTGGACCACGAAGCCAGAAACGGCGAGCCGCGCGTGATGAAACCAAAATACAACGGCGCCAAGCCAGATGCTTGCGCGTCATCCGCCGGAAGCACAACAGCAGAACCACCTCGATATGCTCAAATTGGACCTGACCTCAACTTGGGTGACGAGCCGAAGAACCAGCCTATCAACGCGGCCTGCGAACGGATAGCCCGCACCGATCGAGGTAGGTGACCAACGAGATCTCCGACGTCACAGCGAAGCCTGAAATATCGTCAGCGACACACCAGAAAGGAAAGCCAATGCGCTTTGTCATCGTCCTGAAGAACATGGCGAAGCGGCGCAATTCGCCGCCGACGAACCCATCACACTTTTGATCGTAGATCCCAATTGTCCGAAGGACCAAGCCTATCTTCACGGCGGCGTCTACGTTGGCGCCAAATACGCCGATGAGTGGATCTGGGAGCGCATCATCGGGCACTTGCACGACGGTGGGCCGATCAAGGCATTATCCGACATGCCCGAGTGGTGCGCGAACACGTGCCGGTCACGCGCGCTTGCGCGTCATCAAACGGTCGAGCACCAGGAGACTTTTGGGCGTCTGCTGGTCAATTACGCGTCTGTGTTGATGGCTATGGGCAGCCACGAGATGCGGACCGCCTTTCCCTTAGCGCTCTTTTCCTCTGTGATCCGACGGCAGCGACTGCCTACTTCGTATCGAAATACCAGGATCAAACGTGCGATAAAATTCGTTTGTCAAATAGTTACGAGAGCCGCAAGCTCTCTAATTGACAGGTGTTGATTTTTCGGCATCGGGGCGCTGATTTGGAGGCTTGGAATGGTAGTAACGACGGACCGCGTCGAAGAATCGCGCGCCTTGTTTCCCTTTCTTAGCCGCAGTTACTCGATTGCGGGAACATGATTTTCACAGTGGCTCGTTCCGCCAGCCGCCCTATGCGTTCATCTCTGTATCGGCCAAGCCTACGCGTTGAGCGTCTCCAATCTCCCGATAACACGGCTGTTGGGCTCTCTCAGTCAACGCCCGATGACTAGAAGCTGACTCTCAGTGTTGGTGTTGGGTACTGTAGACGGTCATCAACGTTGCGAAACTATTTCAATAGTCAGCAGCGTCCATCGCTACGCGTAAAGGACGCGGAAGTGCCGCCCCTCGGCGAGAGCATGGGCGCAGTCGAGCGATCAGCGCTCGTTGCGCCCGCTGGATACGGCGATAAGCGCCCGGGTTACAGTCCCTGAGGGTTGTGGTATACAGTATATCTCGAGCAAGATGCAGGAGT
>JAEWPB010000177.1 GCA_023399465.1 Pseudomonadota bacterium | reverse complement strand
ATCAAGAGCCTGCCGGGCGCGGTCGTTTCGATTGCGGAATGCCCTCCGGGCAATGCTCCCGGGCTTCATTGCCATGAACTTACCGTCGAAAACTTCTTCTGCATCAACGGCCGTTTCAAGGTGAGCTGGGGGGATGAAGGCGAACATAGCCTGATCCTCGAGCCGCTCGACTACATTTCGGTTCCGGCCGGTGTCACCCGCATGTTCACCAATATCTCCGACGAAGTCGCCCGCCTGCTGGTCATCATCCAGCCGCCGCCGGAACGGCAGGAGGACCGGGTGGCCTATGCCCCGAAGGTCGGCCGCGAGCTTGCCGAGGAATACGGGACCGAAATGGTCGACAAGCTGAAGGCCATCGGTTTCAAGTTCAATGCCGGTGAGGAAGAGGTGGACGCCGCCTGACGGCAGCGCGACACGAAGGCCGCCGGCGAACACCTGCGCGGCCTTCAAACCTTATTCAAAATATCGACCGATCAGACGTCGGTCTCTAGGGAGAGAGCATGCTTGAGAATCGTGTTGCCGTGATTACTGGTGCGTCGAGGGCGAGGGGCATAGGCAAGGCTATCGGAGCGCTTTTCGTGAAGCACGGAGCGCGCGTCGCCCTTCTGGATCTCGATGCGAGGGAAGCGAGCGAAGCTGCGAAGGAATTCGGCGATCAGGTGATCGGTGTTGGCTGCGACGTGACGAGTGCGTCCAGTTGTCGGGCTGCGATTGCGACCGTTGTGGAAAAATGGGGCGTGATCGATATCCTCGTCAACAATGCCGGCCTTACGCAGAAACGAAAGATCGCGGAGATCACGGGCGAGGACTACGCGCTGGTCACCGATGTCGTGCTCAAGGGCACTCTGCAAATGACGCAGGCCGCACTGCCATCGATGCAGGCGCGCGGGCAGGGGGCGATCATCAACATCTCCTCCCTTTCCGCACTTCAGGGCGGCGGCGTGTTCGGCGGACCGCACTATTGCGCGGCAAAGGCCGGCGTTCTGGGTCTCACTCGAGCCATGGCCAAGGAACTGGGACCGCATGGCATCAGGGCGAATGCCGTTGCCCCCGGGCTGATCCTGACTGACTTTTCGCGCGGCGCAAACCCGGATGAAAACAAGCATCGCACGGCGGAATCGTATCCGCTCGGGCGCGTGGGCCGTCCAGACGAAGTGGCGGGCGTGTGCCTTTTCCTAGCTTCGGATCTCTCTTCCTACGTCACCGGGGCCACCATCGACGTGAATGGCGGAGCGTTCATTCACTAGATCGTCCCGTCTGAAATTTCGCCCATATCGTCGAAGGCGGCGTGATTTTCAACCTCGTTGTGCCAAGGATTGATCCGCGACTTGTCGACGTCAGTTTTAGTCCTGAGCGCGCAATGGGTCGAAAAAAGACAGCCTCTATGACAAATACACGCCTGAAAAATTAGCGAAATCGCCGAGCGCCGAACAAGCCGTGTCACCTGGGTGGTTGTCGGTCGGAACATTTTGATTGCTGGACCTTAGTTTGCAAGGAGGATATCCATGGACTTGGAATTGATGCGGCGTCGCGCTTTGGTGACCGGCGCCACCGCGGGAATCGGTCGGGCCATAGCACTATCACTGGCGGCGGAAGGGGTGGCATTAGCGCTGGTCGGTCGCCGGCAAAAATTGCTTGCGGAAGTTGGCAAGGAGTGCATGGCGGTTGGGGCCTGCGGCGTTTCTCTCATAGAAATCGACATGATGCGCACCGATGCGCCCGAGAATGCGTCGGCACAAGCCATCGCCACTCACGGTGCTATTGATATCCTCGTCAACTGCATGGGAGCCAGCCGAGCGGTTGATCTCAAGACCTCCGATGAGGATTGGGAGGCGTCGATGACGTTGAACTGGACTCGTCACCGGCAACTCACCGGTTACGTGCTGCCGGGCATGCAAGCGCAGCGCTGGGGCCGCATACTCAATGTCACTGGACCGAATGAGGGAACGGGATTGAATTCGGCTGCAGTGGCAAAGGTTGCCGTCCACGCTTGGTCAAAGGGCGTCTCTGATATTGTCGCCAAAGATGGTGTAACCGTAAATTGTATAGGCCCTGGCAAGATCAAATCGGAGCAAATGACACGGCTATACTCCCCGGATCGTCGCGAGGAGTTTTCTGTGTCTCACATCCCAGTAGGCCGTTTTGGTGAGCCACAGGAACTTGCCGACCTGGTTACATTCCTTGCATCGCCCCGTGCTGGTTACATTACGGGAACGGTTATTCCGGTAGACGGCGGCTTTCGTCGCTACATGTTTTGATCTGCATGCTGATGGGGTTCCCCGTGATTTCGAGGCGGGCGTCCCGGCCCCCTCAATCAATCACATATCGCCCTTTGGCAGGCATAAAGAACGTCCGCTAATAGCAACTTCGCAGCCAGAAGCCGACGGACCGCTCCCGGGCCCCTAATCGGACCGTGCTCAGCTTGACGTTACTGTCCGGTGTTGGCGCACCGGCGACCACCGACTAGCGCCGGTAGTCTGCGTCCTATAATTCAATCTGCTCTGCAATTCGCAACGCGTCATCAATCTCGATGCCAAGATATCGAACGGTGCTTTCGAGTTTGGTATGCCGTCGGAGTTGTCCAAATGATGGCCCGTGATTCTGGCTGACGCGTGGGGGACGCCCCCTCATCGCCGATTATCCATTTGATGGCAGCGCCAATCCGTTGTCCGTTTAGGTTTGCGAATGAGCTTAATGTCAGACATGTTTTCGGGCCGAAGCTGCCAACTTGAAAAGTCCAAAAAGGGGCGGATTGCAGAGCTTCAACCGATGCAGTAGATCTTCCCCATGCGAGAGCCTGATTTCGATGTGGATGGTTGGTGCTTGGACGATGGGGAGAAATACCATCGGTCGGCACCCGACACCTTTTGGATTCCTGATCGTGAGGCCCGGGAAGGACTGCAGCCAGGCGGCTTGGCCAAGCTGATCTTCCGTATCAGCGTCGATGACGAGGAAGCGCCTGTTGCAGTGGAACGGATGTGGGTCCTTGTCCGCGAACGTATTCAAGGCGGTTATCTAGGCATCTTGGACAACGATCCAAGCACCATAGAGGAAAACCAGCAGTTTTGGGGTGGCATCGAATTACCATTCGCGGCCCGCCACATCATCGACATCCGACGAAAATACTGTCGCACTCGCGGCTCAAAGGCCGAAGCGGAGCTGGCCTAAGTTTTGAAGGGCGAAATATCGACGTCTCATCGAGATGCGACCCTAGCCGTATTCAATGCTGAGGTCCGGAACCCGCTCAAAGGCCAAGGTTTGCGTTGCCAGCATTGGCGCGTCGCCCGAGGCGCCCTCGATGATATTAACCGGAGGCGCGGTGGGCCTCGTAGACGTCCGTCACGGCAATGTCGAAGTCCTTGCTGAAGGTCAGGCCCGCTTGTTCCTTCACCTCGACGTTTCTCCGGACGACTGCGTCGGTCTCGCAATCTAGGGAGACGCGGTGCGTTAATTGTTTGTTTTGTATGCCTATATACGGTGTTATGAATTGGTACATTCAGGGATATGTCATGCGTCCACCGGTTTCTCCGAGAATATTTGCGTGCAAGACGCTTCCGCTTGCATATGTCAGCCTGCCGAAGAGCGGATGCACGACCATAAAGAACATCATGCATGCGCTGGATGACGGCGCATTCCTGGATGACCCGCTGACGATCCATGAGCGCAAGGATCTGCTGGTGCAGCTATCCGACAGTCCGGACGACAGAACGCGCCGATCGGGTTCCGATGTCGTCTTCACCTTCGTGCGCCATCCGCTGAAGCGCGCCTATTCCGGCTTCAATGAAAAACTGTTCCACGAGACGAAGTATTCGATGCCGATGTACCGTCGGCGCTTCATACGTCGATATCAGGCCGAACTGCCAAAGGACCCGACGCTCGAGCAGCACCGCGCCGACTTCAAGCGGTTCCTGGCGATGATCCGGGACGCCCACGATATCTGGCAGGTGCGGAATGCGCATTGGGCGCCGCAGGCGCAACTTCTGAAGAGCGCGGCATCGTCCTGGCGAGTTCCGAACGTCATCGCCAGGATCGAGGAGTTTGACCGGATGATGCCGGTTGTCCTCGGCCTGGTCGGGGCCTCTTTCAGGGTCGAGGATGTTCCCAGGATGAACGAGGGCCCACCCGCCCCGCATCGCTACGAGGATATCGTGGATGACGAGATCCTCTCGACAGCGGAACACCTGTTCGCCGAAGACCTCCGTCAGTTCGGCTATTCTCTGTAAGGCTATCCGAGTGGGGAGCGCCTGCGGGCGGTCGGGTTGCGCCGGATTCGCGCAGGCGATTGATCTTTACTGTACTTAATCCGTTCAGTCCGGGTGATTCCCGATATTGCAGAGTCCGGCATTTATGGGGCGTGAAACAGCGTATTTCTGTGCCGAAAACAAGTTGTGACTTCTATATTTCCTGTTGCTTCGGCTGTTGCGTCCGCGAAGGCCGCGTGCTTTATATCCGCGCGCTAACATAGAGGTATGTGAATGTCGAATTCTGAAGCAGGTTATTGGAACGAATTCTACGGCTCGCGTTCGGCGGTGCCGAGCGTGCCGTCACAGTTTGCCGTTTTCACCGCCGGGGAAGTGCCGGAAGGAGCGACGATCGTCGACATCGGATGCGGTACCGGGCGCGACAGCCTCTTTTTCGCAAGCGTCGGCCATAACGTCCTCGGCATCGACGGCTCCACGTCCGCGATCGATCGTTGCGATACCACGGCCCATCAGCGCGGCTTGCGCAATGCCAAGTTTCTGTGCTCCAGCGTCGATGCGCCGGATCTCGGCGAAAGGATCGCTGCTGCCACGGACGGGCCGATCGTCGTCTATGCGCGCTTTTTCCTGCATGCCATCGACGAGGAAACCGAAGCTGCGTTCCTTGGGATGGTCGCGGGCCTCAGGAACTTTGCCATGCTGGCGATCGAATTCCGTACCGATCGCGATGCGCAGCAGGCCAAGGTGACCCCGTCGCATTATCGTCGTTTCATTCCGCCGGTCGCATTCCTGGTGCGCGCGCAGGCAGCCGGTTTCGCCCCGCAATACTTCACCGAGGGCTTCGGTTTCGCCAAGTTCAAGCAGGACGATGCGCATGTGGCGCGGGTGCTCCTGACCAGGGAAACCGCTGCGTAAGGCAGGTCGCCATATCGGGAAAGTTGGAAGACCATGAACCTCAGCAAGTTGTTGGCGGCATTCCGCCCCAGGAAATCCGCCAAGCCGGTTGTGACGAGCGATCGCCCGGCGCAGGGACGGGTCAAGGACGTGTCGCGGGAAAACTTTTCCGGTTTGGTCCACACCGCCGACGGCGCGCCGCGGCGGGTGTCGCTGATGCTCAACGGCAGGCGGATTGCCGGTACCTGGAGCGTACCGGGCAGTTCCGCCAACGAGCACAGTTTTCGCATCAATTGCAGCGGGGTATGGAAATACAAGCGCGGCAAGGACAGGCTTCATGTTGAAGTTGACGGTGACACGCTGCCGTTCGCATCCGGCATCAAGGTTCCTGCTGGCGACGCGAAGCTGACGCCTTCCGACCTCTTCAAGCAGCTCGATTCCGGCATGGTCTTCAACCAGAAGGGCTGGCTGCAACTGTCGAAGACGGTCGACACCAAGTGGCAGGCAGAGATTTTCGCGCAGTACGACCGGCTTCGCCATGACCTCAGGGACATGGGCGTCGAACTGGTGGTGTGCTATGGCACGATGCTCGGAGCGGTCAGGGGCGGGGCCTTCATCGGTCACGATCACGATTTCGACGCGGCGATCATTTCCAGGCATTCGACCCCGAAGGAAGTGCGGCAGGAATTCATCGAGATCGGACTGGAGCTGTGCCGCAGGGGCTATCGCGTCGATCCCAAGGCTCCCTGCCTGTGGATCTCGGATCCGGTAAGCGGTGCGGTCGTCGATTGCTTCCACCTCTATTTCGATCAGGCCGGAAAGCTGCAGTTCCCGTTCGGCACCGCAGGCGAGCGGGCCTTCACGAAGGCGGATTTCGACGGCTATGTCGAGCTTACCCTTTCCGGGCACCCGGTCAGCGCCATCGCCAATCCCGAGCGCTTCATCGAGAACATCTATGGCGAGCACTGGCGGACGCCGAATCCGGGCTTCAACTGGAAGCTCGACCGCCGCGAGGCAGCCAAGGAAGCGCGCCTGACCAAGCCCGAGCGCGACAAGATCCACTGGACCGACTACTACCTCAACAGCAAGGCGCTTGCGCCGTCGAGCTTCAGCGTCTTTGCGGCTGGCAGTTCCTGGGCGGCCGACACGTTCATCGATATCGGTTGCGGTGACGGGCGTGATATCGAGGGCCTGGCAAAAGCCGGAAAGCGGGTTGTCGGCATCGACAACCACGAACTCGCGGTCGAGAAGGCGCGTCGCCGCATTGATGACCTCAAGCTTCAGGACAGGGCGGTTGTCGAACTGGGCGACTGCATCCGCAAATCGGTCGTGCCTGCGATTGTCGAGCGCGAGCGGAACCAGTTTCCCGACCGCGCCATCTCCTTTTACGCCCGCTTCATCCTTCACGGCACCGACTTCAAGGAGGAGCAGGCGCTGCTGACGGCGATCGCCAATGCCGCCCGTAGCGGCGAGGCGCTGTTCCTCGAGTTCCGGGCGATCGGTGACGCCAAGCTGAAGAAGACGTTCAAGTACGGCGATCGCCGCTTCATCGACCCGTCGGAATTCATCAAGAGGCTCGAGGGCGATCATGGTTTCTCCGTCGAGGTGAAGCAGATCGGCAACGGGTTCTCGGTCATGGACGGGGAAAACCCGGTGCTCTGCCGGATCGTTGCGATCAAGAAGTAGCTTCACGCCCATTGATGCGCGTGTTTCAGGGGAGCAGTCCATGCGGAGTGCTCCTTTTCGCGCTTTACATCGGGGCAATGGCTGGCGATTGTCGGTAAAAACAACCGGGAGGGAACAGCCATGACCATAGACCGCGATCTGGATCGCATCGCCGAGCAGGAAGACGCCCTGATCTTTGAGGCTTTCGACCTGAGGACCGCCTGGCGGCTGGGGAAGCTGCTGCAGGAAATGGCCGAGACGCGCGGACTCGGCGTTGCAATCGACGTCAGCCTGCATTCGATGCCAGTCTTCTATGCGGCACTTCCCGGATCGACGCCGGACAATGCCCAGTGGATCCGTCGCAAGCGCAATCTCACGCTTCGCTTCTTCAAGAGCAGCTATGCGACCGGGCTGTCGCTGGCAAAGCAGGGCACGACGCTGCAGGCACGGTTCGGCCTGTCGGATGCCGATTATGCCTCGCATGGCGGCAGCTTCCCTGTCGTGGTGAAGGGGGCGGGGTGCATCGGCGCGGTGACGGTGTCCGGCCTGCCGCAACGAGAGGACCACAATCTGGTGGTCGAGGCGCTGGCGAAACTGCTCAATCGCGATATCAGCGAGCTTCGTCTCGCCGAACACTAGGCGGGCCGGAGATAGCAGGCGCCGGTCACGGGGAGCCGGCGCCTCGAGGGCTTGGCTAAGCCTGCCGATCAGATCCGCGTGCTTGCTTCCGGGATAACCTTGGTCAGGCTGCCGGTGGCCGGGAAGAGCGGGATGAGGCATGCCTGCAGGGCGTGATAGATGTCGCCCTTGCCGGGAAAGATCGTGTGCGCCGGCACCAGATCCTCGGTCAGTTCCTCGTGCCAGCCGCCGTTCTCGTGGTCGAGGAAATGATTGGCGATGGCGCCCCAGATGCGGCGGTAGCTGGCTTCATGGAATTCGCCCGGATCGTGCTCGTTGAGGAAGTGGGCGGCGGCAGCGGCCTCGCAGGCCGGCCACCACAGTTTCTCGCGCCGGGCCGGCACGTCGTTCCAGTCGAGAGTGTAGAAGAAGCCGCCTTTCGCCTCGTCCCAGCCGAGCGCCATCGACTGCGCGAAGAGTTCGCGCGCGGCTTTCGGCATCCACTCGTGGCGCTTGCCGCCGAGGACCCAGAGCTGCAGCGTCAGGCGCGCCCATTCCAGCCAGTGCCCCGGCGTCGTGCCGGACGGGCGGAACATCTCGTTGCCGCGATAATTCTTGTCGAGCGCCCATTCTCCGGTGAAGTGCTCGGCGACGCGGTAGCCGTTTTCGCCAGCGCGGCGGCGGATGACGAGGTCGGCGATGCTTTCGGCCTTATCGAGATAGGCTCTCTCGCCGGTCGCCTCGAAGGCGGCCATCAGGGCTTCCGTCAGGTGCATGTTGGAGTTCTGGCCACGATAGTCGCCGATCGGTGACCAGTCGCGCTTGAACTCTTCGGCTATAGCGCCGTGGCGGCTTTCCCAGAATTTCTGCTCCAGGATTTCGGTGACGTCGGCGAGCATCCGGCCGGCGAGCGGATGGCCGACCGTCTTGGCGCTCGCGGCGGCCAGCAGCACGAAGGCGTGACCATAGCCCTGCTTGCTGGCATCGACCGGCCCATTGTCGTCGTAGGACCAGATATAGCCGCCGAACTCGGCATCGCGATGCTGGTTCCAGATCGAGGTCATGCCGCGGTCGACCATGCGGTCGGCGCCCGGCCGGCCGAGCAGGCTGCCGATGGCGAAGCAGTGCACCATGCGGGCGGAGAGGTGGATGGCGCGAACCGGATTGACCGGATCGAGCGGCTTGCCGGTGAGGTCGAGATCGAAGAAGCCGCCCTTCGGATTGAGGCTTCGATACTGGAAGAAATCGAACAGCGCATCGGCCTGCTGCCATAGCCAGCGACGATGATAGGGCCGCTCCGTCCATTTACGCTGATCTTCGCTACCCGTCATCTCTCACTCCCATGCTGACGAATATAATCGGTTTAAAGGCTATACATCGCTGCCGCTCGGCTGTCACGCGGCGGCGATAGCAGATGAGGTGGCGGGAGGCGCAACCCAGCCTTTGTGGCCAGTAACCGAAAACAGGGAGATCTCCTTGAAATGGACATGAAGACATGTTGACATAAAGATGTCTTTATGTGAACTCTGCCCCCGCGTTGTCGCAAAATGGATAAAGGAGTTCGCACGTGTTTAATGATCTTTTCGGTCCCGAAGGACAGAAGCGGGACGGCAAGGAGATTTTCGCGGCGCTCGCCCAGGCGGCACGCGAGCGTATTCTTGTGCTCGACGGCGCGATGGGCACCCAGATCCAGGGCCTCGGCTTCACCGAGGACCACTTTCGCGGAGACCGTTTTCTCGGCTGTGCCTGCCACCAGCAGGGCAACAACGACCTTTTGATCCTGACACAGCCGAATGCGATCGAGGACATCCATTTCCGCTATGCGATGGCCGGGGCGGACATTCTCGAGACCAACACCTTTTCCTCGACGGTCATCGCCCAGGCCGACTATGCGATGGAAGAGGCGGTATACGATCTCAACCGCGACGGCGCGCGCCTTGCCCGCCGCGCGGCGATCCGCGCCGAGCGCGAGGACGGCAAGCGGCGCTTCGTCGCCGGCGCCATCGGCCCGACCAACCGCACCGCCTCGATTTCTCCCGACGTCAACAATCCGGGTTACCGCGCGGTCAGCTTCGACGACCTGCGCATCGCCTATGCCGAGCAGATCCGCGGGCTGATCGACGGTGGCAGCGACATCCTGCTGATCGAAACCATCTTCGACACGCTGAACGCCAAGGCGGCGATCTTCGCCTGCGAGGAAGCGTTCGCCGCGCATGGCACCCGCCTGCCGGTGATGATCTCCGGTACGATCACCGACCTTTCCGGCCGCACGCTTTCCGGCCAGACCCCGTCGGCCTTCTGGAACTCCATCAGTCACGCACGGCCGTTCACCATCGGTCTCAACTGCGCGCTCGGCGCCGACGCCATGCGTCCGCACCTGCAGGAACTTTCCGAAGTGGCCGACACCTTCGTCTGCGCCTATCCGAATGCCGGCCTGCCGAACGAGTTCGGCCGCTATGACGAGACCCCGGACGACATGGCCCGCCAGATCGAAGGCTTCGCCGCCGAGGGACTGGTGAACATCGTCGGCGGCTGCTGCGGCTCGACGCCCGAGCATATCCGCGCCATCGCCGAGGCGGTTGCCGGCAAGGCGCCACGCGGCGTGCCCGAGCATAGGTCGTTCATGTCGCTTTCGGGACTGGAGCCCTTCGTGTTGACGAAGGACATCCCCTTCGTCAACGTCGGCGAGCGCACCAATGTCACCGGATCGGCGAAGTTCCGCAAGCTGATCACCGCCGGCGACTATTCGGCCGCACTCGCCGTTGCCCGCGACCAGGTGGAAAACGGCGCGCAGATCATCGACATCAACATGGACGAGGGGCTTATCGATTCCGAGCGCGCGATGGTCGAGTTCCTCAACCTGATCGCCGCCGAGCCGGATATCGCCCGCGTGCCCGTGATGATCGACTCCTCGAAGTTCTCGATCATCGAGGCCGGCCTGAAGTGCGTTCAGGGGAAGGCGCTGGTCAACTCGATTTCGCTGAAGGAAGGCGAGGAGAGCTTCCTCGAGCATGCACGCCTTGTGCGCAACTATGGTGCCGCCGTTGTCGTCATGGCCTTCGACGAGCAGGGCCAGGCCGACAGTTACGAGCGCAAGGTGGAGATCTGCACCCGCGCCTACAAGCTGCTGACCGAGAAGGTCGGCTTCCCGCCTGAGGACATCATCTTCGATCCGAACATCTTCGCGGTGGCGACCGGCATCGAGGAGCACAACAACTACGGTGTCGACTTCATCGAGGCGACGCGCACGATTCGCCAGACGCTGCCGCATGTTCATGTCTCCGGCGGTGTGTCGAACCTTTCCTTCTCCTTCCGCGGCAACGAGCCGGTGCGCGAGGCGATGCACGCGGTGTTCCTCTACCACGCCATCCAGGCGGGCATGGACATGGGCATCGTCAATGCCGGGCAGCTTGCCGTCTACGACAACATCGATCCGGAACTGCGCGAAGCCTGCGAGGATGTGGTCCTCAACCGTCGTCCCGATGCCACCGAGCGTCTGCTTGATATCGCCGAGCGTTTCCGCGGCACGGGAGCGCGCGAGAGCAAGGTGCAGGATCTTTCGTGGCGCGAATGGCCGGTCGAACAGCGCCTTTCGCACGCTCTGGTCAATGGCATCACAGACTACATCGAAGCCGATACCGAGGAAGCGCGGCAGAAGGCAGAGCGGCCGCTGCACGTGATCGAGGGGCCGCTGATGGCCGGCATGAATGTGGTCGGCGATCTCTTCGGTTCCGGCAAGATGTTCCTGCCGCAGGTGGTGAAGTCGGCGCGCGTGATGAAACAGGCGGTGGCCGTATTGCTGCCCTACATGGAGGCGGAAAAGGCTGCCAATGGCGGCAGCGACCGGAAGTCGGCCGGCAAGGTGCTGATGGCCACGGTCAAGGGCGATGTCCACGACATCGGCAAGAACATCGTCGGCGTCGTACTGGCCTGCAACAACTACGAGATCATCGATCTCGGTGTGATGGTGCCGGCGACGAAGATCCTGCAGACCGCGATCGACGAGAAGGTCGACATCATCGGCCTTTCCGGACTGATCACCCCGTCGCTCGACGAGATGGTGCATGTTGCCTCCGAGATGGAGCGCCAGGGCTTCGACATTCCCCTGCTGATCGGCGGGGCGACCACGAGCCGGGTGCACACTGCAGTCAAGATCCATCCGCGCTACACCAGCGGCCAGGCGACCTATGTCACCGACGCGTCGCGGGCGGTCGGCGTCGTATCCGCACTGCTTTCCCCGGATAGTCGCGACGGCTACATTGAAACTGTACGCGCCGAATACGCCCGGGTTGCCGCGGCGCATGCACGCAGTGAGGCGGAAAAGGTGCGCCTGCCGCTGGCCCGTGCCCGCGAAAATGCCCACCGGATCGACTGGTCCGGCTACAAGCCCGCCCGGCCGCAGTTCCTCGGCACGAAGGTGTTCGAGGACTATGACCTTGCGGAACTGGCTCGGTACATCGACTGGACGCCGTTCTTCCAGACCTGGGAACTGAAGGGACGTTTCCCTGCGATCCTCGAGGATGAGAAGCAGGGCGAAGCGGCTCGCCAGCTCTATGCCGACGCTCAGGCGATGCTTGACAAGATCATCGAGGAAAAATGGTTCCGGCCGCGCGCCGTGGTGGGCTTCTGGCCGGCGAATGCTGTCGGAGACGACATCCGCCTGTTCACCGGAGACAGCCGCGACGAGGAACTGGCGACCTTCTTCACCCTTCGCCAGCAGTTGTCGAAGCGCGACGGCCGGCCGAACGTGGCGCTCTCCGATTTCGTCGCCCCGGTCGACAGCGGCGTGGCCGATTATGTCGGCGGCTTCGTGGTGACCGCCGGCATCGAGGAGGTCGCGATCGCGGAACGTTTCGAGCGGGCCAACGACGACTACTCGTCGATCCTTGTCAAGGCGCTCGCCGACCGTATCGCAGAGGCCTTCGCCGAACGGATGCACGAGCGGGTGCGGCGTGAATTCTGGGGGTATGCCCCGGATGAGAGCTTCAGCAGCGACGAACTGGTGGGCGAGGCCTATGACGGCATTCGTCCGGCGCCGGGCTATCCGGCCCAGCCCGATCACACCGAAAAGGTCACGCTTTTCCGGCTGCTCGATGCCGAGAATGCCGCGGGCGTGAAGCTTACCGAAAGCTATGCGATGTGGCCGGGCTCGTCGGTATCAGGCCTCTATATCGGCCATCCCGACTCCTACTATTTCGGCGTCGCCAAGGTCGAGCGCGACCAGGTCGAGGATTATGCCGGGCGCAAGGGCATGGCGATTGGCGAGGTCGAGCGCTGGCTCGGACCGGTCCTGAACTACGTGCCGAAACGCGATGGCGACGAGGCGGTGGAGGACGCCGCCTGAGGCGACCACGGATCTCCGGAGGGCGGCGGACCCGCCCTCCGGATTTCTCTCGCAGGCACGAACATGCGTCCAGGCGCCTGCAACGCCTCGCGTTGAAGAACTGAATCAAGTCCCTGGCAAGTTGATTCAGGTGGCGCTGCCATCCCCTTGTTTTCGAATCGAAAAGTCGCCGGCGAGTCGCGCACGGCTGGTGTCGGTGTCGGCATTCGGTATTCCCAACTCGATGAGGCCGTGCCACCATGCAGGTCGAATGGATTGCATGGACAAGGGGAATGACAATGCCGCATGCAGAGGCTCCACGACCGATGCCGACCGAGGAAGGCATCCTCGCCTTCCTCGAGCGCTGCGACGCGTTCTATCCCGCCGATGCCGTCAATGCCACGATCGCCGAGCAGCGTGCATTCTATGACGCGCTGTGCGCCCAGTTCGCGCCGCCGCTCCCAGATGGCCTGTCGAAGGAAGACGGTCTGGTGGATGACAGGATTCCGATCCGCCGATACCGGCCGGCGGACGTCAGGACCGAAGTGACGCTTCTCTATTTCCACGGCGGCGGCTTCGTCGTCGGCTCCCTCGAAAGCCATGACGCCATCTGCGCCGAGATCGCCGACCAGGTGGGGGCCGAACTGATCGCCGTCGACTACCGGCTGGCGCCGGAGCATGTCTGGCCGGCCCAGCACGACGATTGCTGCGCCGTGCTGTTGTCGCTGCTCGGGGAGGGACGCAGGCTGGTGCTGATCGGCGATAGCGCCGGCGGCAATCTGGTTGCGGGGCTGACCCTGAGGGCGCGCGAAGAGGGCTGGCAGGGGATCGCTGGCCAGGCACTGATCTATCCGGGGCTTGGAGGGGACCTCGTATCGGGCTCCTATGCCGACATGGCGAATGCTCCGGGCCTGTCGACCGCGGATGTCGCCTACTACCGCGATATCCTGCAGGCACCGGCGGACGACATCTTCGCCTTTCCGCTGCTCGTCGACGATTTTCGCGGCCTGCCGCCGACCTTCATCAGCGTCGCCCATTTCGATCCCCTGCGCGACGACGGCCGCCACTACGCCGCCCGGTTGCTCGAAGCGGGGATCAACGTCTGGTTCCGCGAGGAGCCGCAGATGGTTCATGCCTGGCTTCGCGCCCGTTACATGAGCGACGGCGCGCGCGACGGTTTCAAGGCCCTTTGCGTTGCCGTCAGCCGTCTGGCGGGCACTCTCTAGGAGGAAGAACACGATGGCGGGCATCGTCGACCTTGCGACCCTGCTTTCTGAGATGTCGCCGCAACTGGAGGACCGTGAATACGTCTTCGCGTCCGTCGAACCGGCCGAGGCGTCCCGTTATCTTGCCCTCGATCCGCTCGGCTTCTTTCGCGAGGCGGAAGGGCTGACCCTTATCCTGGAACGCAGCGTTGCCGAATCGCACGCGCTTGCCGCCAGCGCGCCAATGCGATGCATCACGCTGACGGTGCACTCCTCGCTGGAGGCGGTCGGTCTCACGGCGGCCATTGCCACGGAACTGGCCGGGCTCGGCATCAGCGCCAATGTCGTGGCAGCCTATTATCACGACCATGTTTTCGTGCCGTGTGCGCAGGCGGAACAGGCGGTTGCCGCCCTTGCTGCACTGGGCAGAAGGGCAAGAAAGCCGGCGGAGCAGGCCGGCCCCGTCACATGAAGTCGCGCGGGATCGTCTTTCCGAAGCTCTTGGTGAAGACCTCTGTATCGCCTTCATAGGCGACGACGGAGGCGCTGATCAGCCAGTCCGTTGCCGTACAGGAAATCCGCGAGGTGCTGACCGTGCGGGTGTGCCAGCCCGGACGCTCCATGTCGCAGGTCCAGACGGCAACCCCGGTGGTGCTCAGTGGGTCGTCGAGCGTGATCGACCAGGATTCGTCGCGCTGCTCGCGCACCGACAAGCCGGTGTCGGGATGCTCGACAAGGCCGCTGTCCTCGTGGATCCGGTACTCGGTCACGTTCTCGGTCAGGTGCCTGATGGCACTGCGGCGCGACACCGCGGGTTTGTGCTCGATATATTTCGGCAACGGATCGTGGTTCTCGGGCTCGGCCATGCGGCAGGGCTCGTGCGTGCCAAGCAGCGGCATGTCGAGACGGAGCGAACCGGTGTCGACGGTGACACCGGGATCGGAGGGGGCCGGCAGGATATGCGGCCAATACGCGGTCGACAGCGAAAGGCGGATGCGGTGGCCCTTGCGGAAGCGATAGCCGCAGGCGTCGAGCACCAGCCGGATCGCCACTTTCTCGCCCGCAGGCATCGCCTTCGGTGCCGCGTTCCCATCGCGATGGGTGAGGTTCAGGACGCCGAGGCTCACACGGGCTGCCGTGCCGTCAGGATGGACGTCGACCAGCCGGGCGGCAAGGTTCGACCAGTCACGGTCGCAGGAAAGCGACAGGGTGAGAACGGGGCGACCGAGGTAGTCGCAGTCGGCTTCCAGCGGCGCGGTTTCGAAGACCAGCGATCCGGCGTCGTCGATGCGCTGGTCGATCGCCATCTCGACATCCGGTTTGGTCGGAAAGTACTCGCCGGCTGCGGTTCCGGTGTCGAGCGGCGAGCGCAGGAAGGCGCTGACCGAGGTCATGGCGTTCCGGCTTTCGGTCGACAAAGTGCGGCCATCGGCGCAGGCATGGAACGCCTGCATCGACGGATGTACCCATTTCTTCTTGGCGATCCACTTGCCCGGATCGAAGTCGCGACGGGGTCCGGGCCTGATGGCATCAAGGACGTAGGCGCGCACTTGCGGAAGTGTCTCGACACCGTTCTCTTCGCCACGCAGCCAGCGATTCCACCAGCGGATAGCCTCGCCAAGGAAGTCGGCCCGCGGCTTCGGCCCTGCGAAATGCGGGTACTGGTGTACCCACGGGCCGATGATCGCCTTGGCCTTGTCGCCAAGACCCTCGATGGCCCGGAGCGGCGTATTGCGGTAGCCATCGGCCCAGCCGGCGATGACCAGTACCGGGACCTCGATTGCCGAAAAGTCCTCGCAGACCGAGCCGTGTTTCCAGAAGTCGTCGCGACGCTGGTGCTGGAGCCAATCCTCCATCAGGAAGGGTTCAAGCCGCAGACGGTGCAGCCACATCTCCTTCCAGTGGTCGCCGACCAGTTCGGGGTCGGGGGAACGCGACTGGTATCCGAGCATCGTCGCTGCCCAGGACAGTTGCGAGGAGAGATGACAGCCGTTCTTGTAGTGGATGTCGTCGTTGTAGCGGTCGACCGTCGAGGCGAGCGAGATGACCGCCTTGAGGGCCGGCGGCCTGAGCGCCGCGACCTGCAGGCCGTTGAAGCCGCCCCAGGAGATGCCCATCATGCCGACATTGCCGTTCGACCAGGGCTGCGCCGCGATCCAGGCAATGAGTTCACAGGCGTTGGCGAGTTCGAGGGGCGTATATTCGCCGTCGATCACGCCGTCGGATTCGCCCGAACCGCGGATGTCGACGCGCACGCCGGCAATGCCTGCCGCGGCAAACGCCGGATAGGTCGCCTCGTCGCGCATCGAGGTTCCATCGCGCTTGCGATAGGGCAGGAACTCGAACACCGCAGGCACCGGGTCCCGGTCGGCTCCTTCCGGCATCCAGATGCGGGCGGCGAGCCGCGTGCCGTCCTTTAGGGTGATCCATTCGTTTTCGATGACGGTGAAGTTGCGGCCGCTCATGGCTTGCGTCCTTCCGGGCATTTTAGGGTATGGCGAGACGACGACCGGGCATAGCGGTCGCCAGTTGTGGGCCGGGCAAAACGCACCCGGCTCGATAGAT
The DNA here is from genome assembly GCA_023399465.1 of Pseudomonadota bacterium. GTDB lineage: Bacteria > Pseudomonadota > Alphaproteobacteria > Rhizobiales > Rhizobiaceae > Ferirhizobium. Next base: position 59,250 of record JAEWPB010000177.1, on the reverse strand, counting down.
AGCAGCATCGTCCGAAGCGACAAGATCCATCATGGCGAACGGACCGGCGCGTTGTGGAAATGCGCCGGCGTCAGGCATCGCCTCGGATCAGTTTCCGGCACTTGCCATGCGACGGGTGGCGAGGACCTTTTCCAGCCAGCCGATTTCCATCTCCGGCACCGATTTCAGCAGCAGGTCGGTGTAGTCATCGAAGGGGGGCGCCAGGACTTTCGACTTCGGCCCGAAGCGCACCAGCTTGCCGCGATGCATCACCGCGACGCTGTCGGCGATCGCTTTGACGATGGCGATGTCGTGGGTGATGAAGACGTAGGAGACCTGGGTCTCTTCCTGCAACCGCATGAGCAGCTTCAGGATGCCTTCGGCCACCAGCGGATCGAGTGCCGAGGTCGGTTCGTCGCAGAGGATCAGTTCCGGGTTGGCGGCAAGGGCCCGGGCGATCGCCACGCGCTGCTTCTGGCCACCGGACAACTCGGCCGGATAGCGGTCGATGAAGCCGGTGCCCATCTCGATCTGCTCGAGCAGTTCCTTCACCCGTGCCGTCTTCGCCGCGCCGCGCAGGCCGTAGTAGAAGGTCAACGGCCGGCCAATGATGTCGCGCACCGTCTGGCGCGGGTTCATCGCCGTATCCGCCATCTGGTAGATCAACTGGATGCGGCGCAGTTCGTCGCGCGAGCGGTCCTTGAGGGCGGCCGGCAGCGGCTTGCCGTCAAACGAGATCGAGCCGGAGAGCGGCGGCAACAAGCCGGTGATGACGCGTGCAAGCGTCGACTTGCCGGAACCGCTTTCGCCGACGATCGCCAAGGTCTGGCCCTTCGGCACGTGCATCGACACGTCGAACAGTACCTTGAAGCCGTTGGGATAGCCGGCGGTGACGTTTTCCACCTTCAACTGGGGCGTCGACTGATCCTCGGCTTCGTTGCGCTGCGCCTGACGGACATTGACGAGCGCCCGGGTGTACTCCTGCACCGGCGCCTCGATAATCTGCCGGGCGGTGCCGTACTCGACCATCTTGCCGTGTCGCAGCACCATGATGTCGTCGGAAATCTGGGCGACGACCGCGAGGTCGTGGGTGATGTAGAGCGCTGCCGTACCGGTGGCCTCGATGGCGTGCTTGATCGCCGCCAGCACGTCGATCTGCGTGGTGACATCGAGCGCCGTCGTCGGCTCGTCGAAGACGATCAGTTCCGGGCTCGGACAGAGCGCCATGGCGGTCATCGCCCGCTGCAACTGGCCGCCGGACACCTGATGCGGATAGCGCTCGCCAAAGGTTTCGGGGTTGGGCAGGCCGAGCACGCGGAAAAGTTCCACGGTGCGGTCGCGGGCCTGCTCGCGGGTCATCAGGCGATGGCGCAGCGAAGCCTCGATCACCTGGTCGCCGAGGCGGTGCGACGGATTGAAGGCCGCGGCCGCCGACTGCGCCACATAGCACACCCGGGCACCGCGCACGCTGCGGATGCCGCCCTTGCCGAGCTTCAGGATGTCGTCGCCATTGAGCAGCACCTCGCCGCCGGTGATTTCGGCGCCGCCGCGGCCATAGGCCAGCGCCGACAGCCCGATGGTCGACTTGCCGGCCCCGGACTCGCCGATGAGACCGAGCACCTTGCCCTTCTTCAGATCGAAGGAAACGTCGTCGACAATCGTCACCCGCTTCGGCGCTTCGCCCGGCGGATAGCTGGTTGCCTCGATCCTGAGGTTCCTGACAGACAGAAGCTCATGCATCGCCGCGTCCTCCCTTGAGGCTGGAGGTTCGCTTCAAAAGCCAGTCGACCACCAGATTGACCGAGATTGCCAGCACGGCGATGGCCGTGCCCGGTACGAGAGCGGCGGAAATGCCGAAGATGATGCCGTCCTTGTTGTCCTTGACCATGCCGCCCCAGTCCGCCGCCGGCGGCTGGATGCCGAGGCCGAGGAAGGAGAGGGTGGACAGGAACAGGATCGAGAAGGCGAAACGCAGGCCGAATTCGGCGAGCAGCGGTGAGAGCGTGTTCGGCAGGATCTCGCGGAAGATGATCCACAGCCTGCCTTCGCCGCGAAGCCGGGCGGCCTCGACGAACTCCATCACCGCGACGTCGAGGGCGACGGCGCGACCGAGGCGATAGACGCGGGTCGAATCCAGCACCGCCATGACCAGGATCAGGATCAGCAGGTTCTGCGGCAGCACGGCCAGCACCACCAGCGCGAAGATCAGCGTCGGGATCGACATCATCAGATCGTTGAAGCGCGAGAAGGTGAGGTCGATCAGCCCGCGCGAGACCGCGGCGGTGAAGCTCAGCAGGATCCCGAGCGAGAACGAGATGACTGTTGCCGCGAGGGCGACGAAAAGCGTGGTGCGGGCGCCGTAGATCAGGCGCGAAAGGATGTCGCGGCCGAGATTGTCGGTGCCGAGCAGATAGGCGCCGCCCATCGGCTCCCAGACGGCGCCGACGATTTCGGTTTCGCCATAGGGTGCGAGCAGCGGCGCGAACAATCCGGCGAAGAAGGCGATGGCGATGCCGAGAATGCCGATCCAGGCGCTGACGGGGATTTCCTTCAATCTCATCGCGGATGCCTCAGTCTCGGATTGGAGAGCATGCCGATGATGTCGGCGAGCATGTTCAGCAGGATGTAGACGGCGGCGAAGATCAGGCCGCAGGCCTGCACCACCGGCATGTCACGCACGGTGACGGCGTCGACCATGTACTGCCCCATTCCGGGATAGACGAAGACCACCTCGACGACGACGACGCCGACGACCAGATAGGCAAGGTTCAGGGCAATGACGTTGACGATCGGGGCGATGGCGTTGGGCGCAGCGTGCTTGACGATGGCGCTCATCGCGCCGACGCCCTTGAGCTCGGCCGTTTCCATGTAGGGCGACGACATTACCGAGATGATCGCCGCGCGGGTCATGCGCATCATGTGGGCGAGCACGACCAGCACCAGGGTGGCGGTCGGCAGGACGATCGCGGACAGGCGTTCGGAAAGCGTCATGGTGTCGTAGACGGTCGCCGGGAAGGTGGCGATGCCGAAATTGACGGCGAAGAACAGGATCAGCAGGTAGCCGATGAAGAACTCGGGCAGCGAGATCGCCGCCAGCGAAAAGATGTTGATGAGCCGGTCGGGCAGGCGATTGCGGAAGTGGACCGCGAGCATGCCGAGGCTGATTGCCAGCGGCACCGAGATCGCGGCCGCGCAGAAGGCGAGGAACAGCGAGTTGCCGAGGCGCTTGCCGATCTGCTCGCTGACGGAATTCTTGCTTGCCCAGGACGTGCCGAAATCGCCCTGGAGGGCGCCGCCCAGCCATTCGAAGTAGCGGGTCACGAGCGGGCGGTCGAGACCGAGTTCGGCACGCATGTTGGCGATGGTCACGGGCGTTGCCGACTGGCCGAGATAGGTGGTGGCGAAGTCGCCCGGCAGGGCTTCCACACCGCAGAAGATCAAAACCGACACGGCGAGCAGCAGGATTGCGCTGAGGCCGAGCCTTTCGAGGATGAGGGCCAGAAGCGGATTGCGCTCCTTGAACCTCAAACCGGACGCACTGCCGGTTTCAGTCGTTTGGGTCATAGGTCTTCACTCTGAAACTGCGGGCGATGACTGCGGGTGGTGGCCCGCAGTCCCGATGACGGAGGGTACCGGGACCTTGCGGCCCCGGCGTTTCAGGTGTCAGCCTTCCAGCCAGACGCGGGTTGCGACATAGCCGTTGGACATGTCGTTGCCGATATCGTGGACATAGCCCTTCATCTTGGTGCTGCCGGCGTTCACGAAGTCGTTGAACATCGGCAGGATGACGCCGCCCTCGTCGCGGACCATCAGAGCCATCTCGCGGTAGAGTTCCTTGCGCTTGGGTTCATCGAGTTCCGAGCGCGCCTGAAGCAGGAGCTTGTCGAAGTCTTCGCGCTTGAAGCGGGTGTCGTTCCAGTCCGCAGTCGAGATGTACGCGGTCGAATACATCTGGTCCTGCGTCGGACGGCCGCCCCAGTAGGAGGTCGAGAAGGGCTGGACGTTCCAGACGTTCGACCAGTAGCCGTCGCCCGGCTCGCGCTTGACCTCGATGTTGATGCCGGCCTTCTTGGCGCTTTCCTGGTAGAGAACCGCCGCATCGACGCCGCCCGGGAAGGCGACTTCGGAGGTGCGCAGCAGAACTGTGCCGCTATGACCGGACTTCTTGTAGTGGAAGGCCGCCTTGTCGGGATCGTAGGCGCGCTGCTCGATTTCCGGGAACAGGGCATAGGTCTCGTTGATCGGGAAGTCGTTGCCGACCTTGCCGTAACCGCCGAGGATCTTCTCGACCATGGTCTCGCGGTCCATGGCGTATTTCAGCGCCAGGCGGAGATCGTTGTTGTCGAAAGGCGCGGTGTCGCAATGCATGATGAAGACGTAGTGACCGCGTCCCGAGGTGTTGAGGATCTCGACCGTCGGTGCGCGCTTGAGCAATGCGACCGTCTTCGGATCGACGCGGTTGATGTAGTGCACCTGGCCGGAGGAGAGCGCCGCGATACGGGCGGTCGCGTCGTTCATCACGATCATCTCGACCGTGTCGACATAGCCGCGGTCGCTGCGCCAGTCGTTGGGGTTCTTCTCGAGCATAGCGCGCACGCCCGGCTCGAAGCTGACGAGCTTGTAGGGGCCGGTGCCGATCGCCTCGTTGGGGTTGTCGCGGCCGCCGTTCGGCTGGATCACCAGGTGATAGTCGGTCAGGAGCAGCGGCAGGTCGGCATTGCCTTCGCTGAGCGTCAGGACCAGGTCGCCCCCCTTGTTTTCGATCGCGGTGATCGACTTCATCACGCCCTGTGCGCCAGACTGGGACTTTTCGTCGGTGTGGCGCTGGAGCGTGGCGATGACGTCATCGATCGTCATTTCCTTGCCGTTGTGGAACTGTACGCCCTTGCGGATCTTGAACGTCCAGGACGAGGCGTCGGCGGACGGCTCCCAGGATTCCGCAAGCGCCGGAATGGCCGCGCCGGTAAGGGGATCGGATTCGACCAGCATGTCGCCCCAGTTGCGGGTGAGCACGAAGGTGAACTGCGATGCCGAGGTTGCCGGGTCGAGCGTGTCGGTTGCCGCGCCACCTTCAAGGCCAAGTTTCAGGTTGCCGCCGCGCTTCGGCTCCTGCGCCTGGGCGCTTGCGGCAAAGAGCGTGCTGGCTGCGGTCAGCGTCAGGCCGGCAGCCATTGCCCGGCCCATGAATTCGCGGCGGCTCATGCCACCAGCAGTGACGCGTCCGGCAAGATACTTGGTAAAATCGTTCATTCCCCTACTACCTCCACATTGTGAGTCGTTGTTTATTTTCAGTATGGGCATGCGAGCCCGCCAGTACGCTTTCCTCTACGCATGGCAGACTTTCATTGAGTGTCGCCGGTAACCCGGCGACAAATATCCGAAATTCTTACTTTCCTTTCCAGACGGGTTCGCGTTTCTCGGCGAAAGCCCGCGCCCCTTCCAGTTGATCTTCGCTCGAATAAAGTATGTCGACCGTTCTGAATTGTCTCTTGGTGATTTTGTTCATTGCGGTCGGGAAGTCCATACCCTCTGCGTCGCGCACGATTTCCTTGATCGCAGCGTAGACGAGCGGCGGGCCGCTTTCCAGAAGGCGTGCCAGTTCCCAGGCGCGCTCCAGAAGCTTGTCGGCCGGCAGGATCTCGTTGACGAACCCCCAGCGGTGTCCTTCCTCGGCATCGAGCCAGCGGCCGGTCAAAAGCATGTCCATGGCGACATGGTAGGGGATGCGCTTCGGCAGCTTGATCGAAGCCGCATCGGCGACCGTGCCGGAGCGGATTTCGGGAAGCGCGAAGGTCGCGTGTTCGGCCGCCAGGATGAGGTCGGTCGACAGGGCGATTTCGAAGCCGCCGCCGCAGCAGATGCCGTTGATCGCGGCGATGATCGGCTTGTTCAGGTCGCGCAGTTCCTGCATGCCGCCGAAGCCGCCGATACCGTAATCGCCGTCGACCGCGTCGCCGGCAGCCGCCGCCTTGAGATCCCAGCCGGCGCAGAAGAACTTCTCGCCACCGCCGGTGACAATGGCGACGCGCAGTTCGGGATCGTCACGGAAGTCGCGGAAGATCTCTCCCATCTGCCGGCTGGTGACGAGATCGATCGCATTCGCCTTGGGGCGATCGATCGTGACTTTGAGAATGCCGCCGACGCGTTTCGTGCGAATGGGGCTGTCCATGCTGCTACCTCCTTCGCCTGATGAGGGCATCTGCGGCCACGGCACCTTGGCCGTGTGGCAGGACCATCACAGGATTAATGTCAAGTTCTTCGACAATTGAAGCGTTTGAAACGACATAATCGGCCGCTGCTGCGACGGTTGTTATGAGCGCCTCGATGTCGCCGTTCGGTGCGCCGCGATAGCCATCGAGCAATTTCTTGATCTTCAGGCCGTCAATCGCGGCGGAAATTGCCTCGCGCGTCGTCGGGAGGGTGAGGATTGCCGAATCCTCGAGCAATTCCACGAGAATCCCGCCTGCGCCGATCGTGAGGACCGGACCGGCTACCGGATCGCGCATGGCGCCGACGATCAGTTCGGCGACCGGCTTGGCTACCATCTTCTCGACAAGGAAACCGGAGGCGACCGACGCCATGCCGGTCGCAGCCTCCAGCACGGCTTCGCTGGAGGCGAGGTTGAGCTTGACTGCTCCTGCCTCGGTCTTGTGGGCGATGCCGAGACCCTTGAGAACCACCGGGTAGCCGATCGCTTCGGCTGCTGCGGCGGCATCCGCCGCGGTAGCGCAGACGCGGCTTTCGGGGACCGTCAGGCCGAAGGCCACGAGTTCGGCCTTAGCCTCGGCTTCCGTCAGCGTGATGCTGTCGCCATCGGCAAATGCCGCGGAGGCGAGGGGCGCGGCTGCAGGCCGCGCCCATGCCTGGCCGATGCCGGCCGCGATCTCGGCGGCAGCAAGGGTTTCCTCGATACCGGAGAAAGGCACCACGCCGTTGCGCATCAGCATCAGCGCGATGTCCTCGGGCATGTTTTCGCCAAGGCTCGCGACAATGCCGGCAAGCGCGCCGGTCGCCTTTGCCGAGGCAATGACCGCTTCGCAGGTGGTCACCCAGTCGGCGGCATCGCAGCGGTCCTGCCGCGGGAAGTCGAGGACGATCAGGTTCAGCGCGTAGCCGCCCTTCATCATTGCGGTGAAGGCGGCGGTCTGCTTTTCAAGGTTGCCCCAGACGAAGGTGTGGTAGTCGAGCGGATTGGCGATCGTCACCATCTCGCCGAGGCTTTCGCGCAGGGGCTGGCGCTGTTCGTCCTTCAGCGCGCGGTAGACGATCTTCCGCTTGACGCCGGCATCCGCCATCAGCGAGGCCTCGCCGCCCGAACAGCTCATCGACGAAATGTCGTAGCTTTCGAGCGGGCCGTTGAGATGCAGGAGCTTCAGCGTTTCGATGAGTTCCGGCAGCGTGTCGACGCGGCCGATGCCGAGCCGCTCGAGCAGGGCCGACGAGACGGCATCGTTGCCGGCGAGCGAGGCGGTATGCGAAACCGTCGCCTGTTGGGCGGCTTCCGACTTGCCGACCTTTAGCGCGATGACCGGTTTCTTCAGTTCGCGGGCGCGTGAGGCGAGGCGCTCGAGGGCGGCAATGCTGTCGAAGCCTTCGATGTGCATGCCGACAGCGGTAACGCGCGGATCCTCCAGCACGGCGCAGGCGAGATCGGAAAGTCCGGTCTGGGCCTGGTTGCCGGCGGTCATGATGTAGGCGAGCGGCAGCCCGCGCGTCTGCATCGAGATGTTGCAGGCGATGTTGGACGACTGGGTCAGGACCGCTACGCCCCTCTCGACCCGGACCATGCCGTGCTGGTCGGGCCAGAGGAGTGCACCGTCGAGCAGATTGATGAGGCCGTAGCAGTTCGGGCCGATTATCGGCATGTCGCCGGCGGCCGCGACCAGCGCCTGTTGCAGTTCTTCGCCATCCGCCAGTTCGCTGACGGCTTCGCGGAAGCCGGAGGCATAGCAGACCGCGCCGCCCGAGCCGCGGGCGGCGAGATCACAGATGATTTCGATGGTGAGCTGGCGGTTGACGCCGACGAAGGAGGCGTCGGGCGCTGCCGGAAGGTCGGCGACGGAGCGATAGCACTTGCGGCCATGGATCTCGTCGAGCTTCGGATGGACCGGCCAGATATGACCCTGGTAGCCCATCTTGTCGCATTGCTCGATGACGCGCCTTGCTTCCTTGCCGCCGAATACGGCGATGCTCTTGGGTCTGAGGACCCGGTCGAGGGAACCTGCCATGTGCGTCAGGCTCCGAACGGCCGCAGAAGGTCGCGGCTGATGATGTGACGCTGGATTTCCGAGGTGCCGTCCCAGATGCGCTCGACGCGGGCGTCGCGCCAGAAGCGGGCAATCGGCAGGTCGTCCATCAGTCCCATGCCGCCGAAGATCTGGATCGCCTCGTCGGTGACGCGACCGAGCATTTCCGAGGCGTAGAGCTTGGCAGAGGCGATCTCGCGGTTGGCGGGCAGGCCCTGGTCGAGCCGCCATGCGCCGGCGAGGGTCAGCCAGTCGGCTGCGTCGATCTCGGTAATCATGTCGGCAAGCTTGAAGGAGACGCCCTGGTTGGCGCCGATCGGCTTGCCGAACTGCTTGCGCTCCGCGGCATAGGGCACGCACATGTCGAAGACGCGGCGGGCGCGGCCGACGCAGTTGGCCGCAACCGTCAGGCGGGTGCCGTAGAGCCAGTCATTGGCGAGATCGAAGCCCTTGTGCACCTCGCCGAGGATCTGCGCCGAAGAAAGGCGGCAATCGTCGAAGTTGAGGATGCAGTTCTTGTAGCCGCGGTGGGAAACCGAGTTGTAGCCCTCGCGGATCTCGAAGCCCGGCGTGCCGCGGTCGACGAGGAAGCAGGTGATCAGCTTCTTCGGTCCCTTCGGCGTCTGCTCCTCGCCGGTGGCGATGAAGACGATCACGAAGTCGGCGATGTTGGCATGGCTGATGAAGTGCTTGGTGCCGTTGACGATCCAGTCGGAGCCGTCCTGCTTGGCGAAGCACTTCATGCCGCGCACGTCGGAACCGGCGCCCGGCTCGGTCATCGCCAGCGCATCGAACTTCTCGCCCTTGGTGGCGGGGATCAGGTAACGTTCGCGCTGTTCGGCGTTGCAGCCCATCAGGATGCCGGAGGGCCGTCCGAAGAACACGGTGAGGGCCATGGAGCCACGGCCGAGTTCACGCTCGACCAGCGTGAAGGTGAGGTGGTCGAGACCGGCGCCGCCAACCTCTTCCGGCATGTTGCAGCCGAAGAAGCCGAGATCCTTGACCTTGCGGGCGATGTCCTGGCCCATTTCGGGCGGCACGTAACCCAGTCTCTCCACTTCGTCCTCGAGCGGGTGGATTTCGGTTTCGACGAAGCCCCGCACGGTGTTGACGATCATTTCCTGCTCTTCGGTGAGCCCGAAATTCATAATTGTTCTCCCTCGAAATTCTCTTGTCCGGGCAAGGCCGCGGTCATGCCGCCGGCCACCCTAAACCTCCTCCCGCGAACGGGAAGAGGACTGTCGAACTCACGCTTGCGCCACCCGTCTCCCCGGGGGGCGCAAGGCTTGCCAAGCATCAGCTCCGCTTCTGCCCGACATGGCGCCCGGTGCCTTCCGGCACCGGCAGGCCGGCATGGGCTTCTGTTATCGCCTTGAGCTTGCCGAGGACATGTGCCGGTGCAGGCACGGCCTTGCCGGCCTTGGAATCGACGTGCAGCATCATCTGCTCGGCCGTGGCGACCGCCTCGTTGGTCTCCTTGTTGTAGATGGTCGAGAAGATGTGCAGGCGCTTTTCGTCCGACGACAGGATCTGGCAGGTCGAGTAGAGTGCGTCACCGAGCTTGGCTTCGCCAAGGTTGCGGATATGCGTTTCCACAGTGTAGTAGCTGTGGCCATCGCGGACATATTCGAGATCGACGCCGATCAGGCGCAGGATGCCGTCGGAGGTGTCGCCGAAGACCTGCAGGTAGCGATGCTCGGTCATGTGGCCGTTGTAGTCGACCCAGGCGGCGCTGACCTTGGTGTCGATGATGCGGATCGGTTGCGCGGCGCTGGTGTCGGTTTCGACCTTCTTGGCATTGGCCCAGAGGTAGTCCTCGAATTCCGCCAGCAGCTTGCCCGAACCCCAGCCACGGCCGTCGTCGCCGGCCTTCAGCGCATGCATGATGCCGACGAGATTCTGGTCGCGGATGCGCTCCAGTTCGCGGATGCCGCGGGCGCCCGACTGCGCGTCCGACTGGTCGGCGATCTTGTCGACCAGTTCGTCGGTGAGGTCGACGACGTCCATGAGCTTGGTCCACGGCCAGGACAGGCAGGGACCGAACTGGGCGATGAAGTGGCGCATTCCGGCTTCGCCGCCGGCGATGCGGTAGGTCTCGAACATGCCCATCTGTGCCCAGCGCATGCCGAAGGAATAGCGGATCACGTCATCGAGCGTCTCGGTGTCGCAGATGTCGTCCTTGATCAGCCACAGGCCCTCGCGCCAGACGGCTTCGAGCAGACGGTCGCCGACGAAGGCCTCGATCTCCTTCTTCAGAATGACGCCCTTCATGCCGATCGTCGCCAGCTTGGCCTTGGCGGCTTCCAGCGTTTCCGGTGCGGTCTTCTGGCCGCCGACGAGTTCGGCGAGAGGCAGCAGGTAGACCGGGTTGTAGGGATGGGCGACGAACATCCGCTCGGGATGCTTCATGTCGCGCTGCAGGTCGGTCGGAAGGATGCCCGAGGTCGACGAACCGATCAGCGCTTTCGGATCGGCCGCGGCATCGATTTGGGTGATGACGCCGCGCTTCAGGTCGACCCGTTCGGGTACGCTTTCCTGAATCCAGTCAGCGCCTTGCACGGCTTCCTCAACGCTCTTGACGAAGGTGAGCTTGCCCTTCGGCGGCAGCGGCGCCATGGTCAACATGGCATAGGCACGCTCGGCATTGGCCATGACTTCGCCGACGATGCGTTCGGCTTCCGGGTGCGGATCGAACATCTTTACGTCGATGCCGGCGAGGATGAAGCGGGCCGCCCAGGCGCCGCCGATGACGCCGCCGCCGATGCAGGCGGCCTGTTTGATAGTGCTCATATCCCGACCTCAGCGCTTCGTCAGTTTCAGCTTTTCACGGACTTCGGCCGGACCGATGATCCGTGCGCCCATGCCCTCGACAACGCCGACCGCCTTTTCGACGAGTTGCGCATTGGTCGCCAGAACGCCCTTGGAGAGATAGAGGTTGTCTTCAAGGCCGACGCGGACATTGCCGCCGGCAAGCACGGCCGCTGCCGGATAGGCGAGCGCATTGCGGCCGATGGAGAAGGCCGAGAAGGTCCAGTTCGACGGGATGTTGTTGACCATTGCCATGAACGTGTTCAGGTCGTCGGGCGCGCCCCACGGGATGCCCATGCACAGCTGCACGAGAACCGGATCCTCGATCACGCCTTCCTCGACGAGCTGCTTGGCGAACCAGAGATGGCCAGTGTCGAATGCCTCGATCTCCGGGCGCACGCCGAGATCGGTCATCATCTTGCCCATGGCGCGCAGCATCGACGGGGTGTTGGTCATCACGTAGTCGCCGAGCGAGAAATTCATCGTGCCGCAGTCGAGCGTGCAGATTTCCGGCAGGCACTCGGCCACGTGGCTGACGCGTTCGGTGGCGCCGGCCATGTCGGTGCCAGCAGGGTTCAGCGGCAGCGGCTGTTCGACGTTGCCGAAAATCATGTCGCCGCCCATGCCGGCGGTCAGGTTCAGCACCACGTCGACATTGGCCGAGCGGATACGGTCGGTGACTTCCTTGTAGAGGTCGTTGCGGCGGCTGGCGGCACCGGTTTCCGGGTCGCGGACGTGGCAGTGAACCACGGCCGCACCGGCCTTGGCTGCGTCGATCGCGGACTCGGCGATCTCCTTTGGCGAGCGCGGGACGTGCGGGGATTTGTTGGCGGTGTCGCCCGATCCGGTTACGGCACAGGTGATGAAGACGTCACGGTTCATGGATAGTGGCACGGTATTATCTCCCAGTCGTTTGAGAGCCATTACGTGCGATTAATCGCCTTCATGCTTTGCAGTTATGGTGAAATTCTATACATTGCCGGAACTTTCCTCCATGGTGCACATATGTTCAATTCGCCCTCCGAAACCCTCGACATCGACATTCTGGTCCTGCCCGATACCAATCTCATCCTCGTTGCCTCGGTGATCGAACCCTTGCGTGTCGTAAACCGGATAGTCGGCCGCGACCTCTATCGATGGCGGATTTTCAGTCCCGATGGCGAGGCGATCGAGACCAACAGCCGCATCCCGATTCCCGTCGATGGCGAGTTCCGGCCGGAATGCGACACGGCACCGCTCTTCGTGCTGTCGAGCCACAACTGGCGCCGCAATGCGACATCCGCGCTGAAGATGCTACTGTCGAAGACGGCACGCCATCGCACCACGGTCGCGGGGATCGAATCAGGCAGCTGGCTTCTCGCCGAGACGAGCCTGCTCGACGATTTCACCGCCACCACCCACTGGGAGGATTTCGACGAGTTCGCCAGCGCTTATCCGCATGTCAATGCGGTCCGCGAGCGCTTCGTCATAGATGGCAAGCGCATCACCACCGGCGGCTCGCTGCCGACCGTCGACCTGATGCTGGAAATCGTCCGCCGGCGGCAGGGCTATTCGCTGGCGCTCGAGGTCTCGCGGCAGTTCATTTACGAGCAGGCGGGTGAAAGGCGGGAGGCGACGGCAATGCCCTCGACCGGAAGCATGCGCATGGTCGACCAGCGGGTCGGGCTTGCGACGCGGCTGATGGAAGAAAACATCGAGCAGCCGATGCTGCTGTCGCGGCTGGCGCGGCGGGTGGGGCTCAGCGCCCGCCACTTGCAGGATCTTTTCCAGGAAAGCATCGGCGTTGTGCCGCATGTTCACTATCTGGCGCTGCGGCTCAACGCGGCACGACGCAAGGTCATCGAAACGAAGATGCCGTTTGCGGATATCGCCGCGGCCACCGGCTTCAACTCGGCCTCGGCCTTTGCCCGCAGCTATCGTGCACATTTCCACGAGAGTGCGTCCGAGACCCGCCGTCGGTTGCGCGGCAAGGGCTAGCTGCGGAAGAGGGCGGCCGGCCGGCGGCCACCCCGATTGGTCGATAACTGCCGGGCGTCAGGCCGGAAGCAGCGCCAGCTTCGCGCGCTCGGCGAGGATCTGCTGGCAGGCGCTGGCGGCCTCGCGTCCCTTCAGAACGAAGTGGTCCATGAAGAAGCGGATGTGGGCTTCCGATTCCTGGAAATTGTGCGGCGTCAGAACCGTCGACAGCACCGGGACGCCGGTATCGAGCTGGACGCGCATCATCGCGTCGAGGACGGTGCCGGCGACGAAATCGTGGCGATAGATGCCGCCGTCGACGACGAAGGCGGAGCCGACGATGGCGCTGAAGCGGCCGGTGCGGGCAAGTGTCTGCGCATGCAACGGGATTTCAAGAGCGCCCGGAACGTCGAAGATCTCGACATCGGATGCCTTGCCACCGAGCTTTTCCCATTCGGCGACGAAGGAATTGACGCACTGGTCGACGATGTCGGCGTGCCAGCGGGCGCGGATGATGGCGATGCGGTTTGCGCCGGGAGTGAATGCGATGGTCATTGTCTCTAGCCTTTCAAGGGTCCTGCCTTGCCCGACCAACCGGTAGGAGCGCGGCAAAGTTTGAATTTCAGGCCAAACGTCATTCAAGGCGAATGACGCCGGCCCAAGCATCCCTTGGGCGAACACGCATGGACGATCCGCCCCGAGGGGCGGAAATCCAGCTTGCTCTCTTCCATCCGGACTCTAACCGTCGGCTCCGGCCTCTCACCGGATCTGCTGACCTTTCCGCAAGGGTTGCGAAAAGCGCTCGCGGGCTCCGGGAGAAAATCCCGATACCGCCGGTGGGGAGTTTCACCCCGCCCTGAGAACAACCGCAGTTATACCGGCAAGGTTTTGAAAATCAATGCGTCAATCAATTGACTGAGCGTTTCCGCGATAGCCCGCAACGGCGTTGTGCGAGACAAAAAAACCGGCGGGAAGCCGCCGGTTTCAAAACGTGGGGCAGTGCCGCGATCGTCAGTCGCGGATGACCAGCAGGTCGCTCGATGCAAAACGCAGGGTCACCATCTCGCCGACGGAAGGCGGGGCGATGCCCGGGCTGTTGAACATGTCGAAGGAAACGACGTTGTTGTCGCCAACCAGCATGCGGGTGCGGATGACCGATCCCAGGAAGTTGGTGGCGATGACCTTGCCGGCCAGTGCCGCATCGCCCTTGGCGCCTTCGACGATCGAGCCGGCCTCCGGGCGCAGCGCCAGCGAAATCTTCTCGCCGCCTCGCATGCCGCCGAGCGGTTCGCTCAGCGAAAGGGTCTGGTTGCCGATCGAAATACGGTTGCTCTCCGGATCGACGACTTCGCCCTCGATGATGTTGAGCGTACCGACGAATGAGGCGACGAAGCGGGTTGCCGGCTTGTTGTAGATCTCGAACGGGTTGCCGATCTGGTCGGCGCGGCCGGAGTTCATCACCACGATGCGGTCGGAAATCGACAGGGCTTCTTCCTGGTCGTGGGTAACGAAGACCGTGGTGATGCCGAGCTTCTGCTGGATCAGCCGGATTTCCTCGCGCAGCGACACGCGGATCTTGGCATCGAGCGCAGACAGCGGTTCGTCGAGCAGCAGCACCTGAGGCTTGGGGGCAAGCGCACGCGCAAGTGCGACGCGCTGCTGCTGGCCGCCGGAAAGCTGATACGGATAGCGCTCGCCGAGGTGCTCGAGATGGATCAGCGAGAGCATTTCCTTCACGCGCGCCGCGATCTCGGCCTTGGGCATACCCCCGATTTTCAGGCCGAAGGCGACATTGTCGAACACGTTCATGTTGGGAAACAGCGCATAGGCCTGGAACACCATGCCGATATTGCGCTGGTTCGGCTTGAGGCTCGTCTGGTCCTTGCCGTTGATCGCGATCGAGCCGCCCGATGGCCTCTCGAAGCCGGCGATCATGCGCAGGACCGTCGTCTTGCCACAGCCCGACGGGCCGAGGAAGGAGACGAACTCGCCCTTGTCGATCGACATGTTGAAATCGTGGACGACGGTGACCGGGCCGAAGGATTTCTGGATATTGGTCAGGGTCAGAAAGGTCATGGATACGTCCTCAGGCCGGGCGCTGGGTGGATTTCTGGAAACGGGAGACGAGCTGGATCAGCGCCAGGCAGCCCCAGGTGATGCCGAAGGCAATGACGGACAGCGCAAAGGGCTCGTACGGCTTGTTGGCGCCGATGCGCTGGAGATACGGACCGAAGGCCGGGCGGTCGAGAAGGGCCGCCAGCGTGAACTCGCCGATGACGATGGCGAAGGTCAGGAAGGCGCCCGACAGGACGGCCGGAATGACGTTCGGCAGGATGACGCGGCCAAGGATGGTCGTCCAGCCCGCGCCGAGGCTCTGGGCGGCTTCGGTCAGGGTGGCGACATCGATCGTGCGCAAGCCGGTATCGACGGCGCGATACATGTAGGGCAGGGCAAGGATCGTGTATCCGAAGGCGAGCAGCATGTTGGTGCCCATGACGGTGCCCGTCATCGGCAGCCAGCTCGACGTGTTGTAAAGCCGGATATAGCCGAAGACGATGACGATCGCCGGGATGACCAGCGGCAGCAGCGTCAGGAACTCGATGTAGGGGCGGGCCCAGGGCATCTTCAGCCGGACCCAGTAGGCGGTCGGCACCACGAGAAGCACGCCGATCACGATGGTCACCAGCGCCATCACCACGGAAAAGGTGAAGGTCTCCTGGAACTGCGGATCGGCCAGCACCCTGGCATAGGCGTCGAGACTGTAGACGCCGCGACGTGCCTTCATCGAGAATTCGAACAGGCCTCCGAGCGGCACGAAGAAGTGAAGCAGACCGATGATCAGTACGGTCCAGCCGAGAATGCGGGCTCCAATGCTCATTTAAGCCACCTTTCGGCGCGGATCCGCAGCCAGATATAGAGGACGTTGGCGACGGCGGTCACCACGATCATGCCGAAGGCCATGGCATAGCCGAGATGCGGGTTTCCAAGCACGTCGCCGCGGATCTGGGCGTAGAGCTGGATCGGCACGATGTTGAGGCTCGAGCCGGTCAGTGCGATCGCGGTGGCGACGGCGCCGAAGGCATTCGCGAACAGCAGGGCGAAGGTGCCGAGCAGCGAGGGAAACAGGATCGGCAGGGCGACCATGCGCCAGTATTGCAGCGAGGTCGCTCCGAGCACCTCGGCCGCTTCGCGCCATTCACGCTTGAGGCCTTCGAGCGCCGGGGTGATGATCAGGATCATCAGCGGGATTTGGAAGAACAGGTAGGTGAGCGTCAGGCCCCAGAAGCTGAGGATATTGAAGCCGAGGTCGCGCTGCAGGACGATACCGAAATTCTGGCGGAGAAAGACGGTGACGAGGCCGACCGGGCCGAACGTCGCCAGGAAGGCGAAGGCCAGCGGCACGCCGGCGAAGTTCGAGGCCACGCCGGAAAAGGTCAGGAGCGGCGACTTGATCCAGCGCGGCACCGCGCCGAACACCACGGCCGCGGCCATGCCGAAGCCGATCAGCGCGCCGAGCGAGGCCGATGCCAGCGAGATCTTCACCGAGATCCAGTAACTCGACGGGATAGTCCCGGAATTCAGGTCGATGATGTTCTGAAGGGTGAACGCGCCTTCGCGGGTCTGGAAGGCGCCGATGACGATGTGCATCGTCGGCAGCAGCAGAAACAGCAGAATGAAGAGCGTGAAAGGCAGCAGGCCCAACCATGTGAGCGGCAGGTTCAGCCGGCGCGCCGGAGGAGCTTGGTTCATGGTCGGGAGTTCTCGCGGGCTGTTTCAATTTGGGCGAAAGTAGGGCGGAAGTGCCCGGAATGGCAAGTCCCGGCCCGAACAGATCGGGCCGGGATGCGACATTTTCAGACGTCTTTACTGGACGTTGGCGCCGACGACGCTATCCCAGCCGGCGGTGACCGCAGCCTTGTTGGCGTTCTGCTCCTCGACGGTCGGGAATATGGCGGCCTCGTAGCTTTCAGCCGGCGGCAGGGCGTCCAGCAGGAACTGCGGGATCTTGCCGGCCTTGGCCATGGCGTTGAAGCGGGCCGGGTGGCAGTAACCCTTCAGCCACAGGTTCTGGCCTTCGTCGGAGTAGAGGTATTCCATCCACAGCTTCGCAGCGTTCGGGTGCGGCGCGAAGGCCGAGATGCCCTGAACGTAGACGCCGGCGAGAACACCGGTCTTCGGAACGACGACTTCAACCGGCGGGTTGTCCTTGAGTTCGTCGCGCCATGCCAGGACGTTGTAGTCCCATGCGATTGCGATCGGGGTTGCGCCCTGAGCGATGGTGCCTGCCTTGGCGATAACAGGAACGAAGTTGCCGGCCTTGTTCAGTTCGGCAAAGTAGTCCAGTCCGGCCTTGCCTGCTTCTTCGCCGGGCTTTGCACCCTTGTGCAGGCCAGCCGCGAGCACTGCGAGGATAGCCTGGTTCGAGGCGCGCGGATCGCCGGCGAGAGCGACCTGGCCGGCATATTCCGGCTTCAGCAGGTCGGCCCAGTCGGTCGGGGTGTTCTCGACGAGGTCCTTGTTCACCACGAACGAGAGAACGCCGTAGTAGTCGCCGTACCAGTGGCCGTCAGCGTCCTTGATGCTGTCCGGGATTTCGTCCCAGGTGGAGACCTTGTACGGCTGCAGCAGGCCTTCGGCCTTCATCTGCGGACCGAATGCGAGGCCGACGTCGACGACGTCAGGAGCCTGCGGGCCCTTGTTGTCCTTGTTGGCCTTGATCGCTTCCACTTCGTCGGCCGAGCCGGCGTCGGGGTTCAGTTCGTTGACCTGGATTTCCGGATACTTGGCCTTGAAACCGGCAATGACGTCACCATAGCCGCACCAGCTGTGGGGCAGGGCGATGGTGGTGAGCATGCCTTCCTTCTTGGCGGCCGCAATCAACTCTTCGCTCGGCTCTGCCGAGGCAATTGCGGTCGAAGCCATGATGATAGCGGTCGACAGCGACATTACACGTTGAATTTTAGAGAGCACTGCTATTCTCCTCTTCGGTTTTCAGCGTCCAGGGGCGCTGTTACTTACGTTACGTGAAGGTTATGTGACGCCGGAAGGACCGCGCTATGTGGCCTTCTGGTTATCCCCGGTATCATCTCCGGCCGGAGCCGGAATCTCGATGGCGGTTTGCTTGGTCTCCTCCTAACCATGCTTTCGGAACAGGCGGGTCTGCTCGAACAGACCTTCGAGTGTTCTCATGCGTTCGCGGGTCTCGTCCCAACTGCGGGTCTGGACGGCCTCGATCAGCGCTTCGACGACGAACAGCGTCACGACCGAGGAATCCCATGCGGAGGGAACTTCGATGCGCACGCGGAAGACGTGCCGGGCATGCTTGGCGGCCGGCGAGCCCCACTGATCGGTGAAAAGGATGATGATGACGCCGTTGGCCTTCGCCACTTCGGCAAGCGTGACCATCTCCTGTTCGTAGCGGCGGATGTCGAAGATCACCAGCACGTCGCCGGCGTTCATGTTCAGCACGTATTGCGGCCAGGAGCTGGAATGCGAGGACATCAGCGTCGTCTTGGCGCGGATGACCTGCATGTGGGTGAACAGGTACTCGGCGATCGATCCGGTGATGCGGCCGCCGACGAGATAGACGCTGCGCTTGCGGTCAGACAGCAGTTCGGCGGCGCCGTCGAAGGTCGCGGTGTCGAGATCGCCCAGGGTCTCGCGCATGTTGCTCATGATCGAATCCGCGATCCGGTTGAGCACGTGGCCTTGCGGGGCCTTGCTCATCCAGCGGTCGTGCTTGGCGATCGGATTGGAGATCGTCGCTTCCAGTTCCTGGTGCAGGTGCGCCTGGAATTCGGGATAGCCCTTGTAGCCGAGCTTCTGCACCATGCGCACCACCGTCGGGGTGGAGACGCGGGCATTCTCGGCAATGGTGGTGATGCTGCCCAGCCCGGATACCGGATAGTTCTCCAGCAGGCTCTCGGCCAGTTGCTTTTCGGCACGCGTCAGCGCGCCGAAATGGGCATGGATTACATCCGACACTGTCTGCGAGGCATCTGGCACGCTCGATCTGCTCCCCCGGTCAATCTGATGTCGACCTTAGGTGAAAATTAAACAACTGCGGAGCGGCGGGAGTCAATCTCTATTTTGAAAAGATAATTACAGTTTTCCGTTGACAGCCGCTTCCGTGTGAAGAATTCTCTTCTTGTTTGAGTGATCGGTTAACCTTTTGGGAGGGGCGAAATCCGATGGATTTTCAACCGGGGAGCATCTTGGCGAAAGAGGAAGGCGATCCGGTCGCGGTGGTCAACCCCGACGGGAAGGGCGCCGTTCTGATCGTCTGCGAGCACGCCTCGGCCACCATTCCCCGTCACTTCGGCGATCTCGGCCTGCCCGCCGAAGCGCTGACAAGCCATATCGCCTGGGATCCGGGGGCGCTCGCCGTGTCGCTGCACCTGTCGCGGATGCTCGATGCCACGCTGGTGCACCAGCGCTTCTCCCGGCTCATCTACGATTGCAACCGTCCGCCGGACGCACCGGGCGCGATGCCCGAGGTGAGCGAGATCTATACCATTCCCGGCAATGCCGGCTTGTCAGCGGCGGCGCGCGAAGCCCGCACCGAAGCGCTTTACCGGCCGTTCCACGCTCGCATTGCCGACATTATCGCCGCGCGCACGGCTGAGGGACAGCCGACGGTTCTGGTGACGATGCACAGCTTCACACCGGTCTACAACGGCCGGCCGCGCGCTGTGGAAATCGGCATCCTGCACGACAGCGATGCGCGCCTTGCCGACCGGATGCTGGCGGCGGAAACAGCGGCCGGCACCTATGTGATCGGCCGCAACGAGCCCTACGGTCCGGCCGACGGCGTCACCCATACGTTGCGGCTTCACGGCCTCGCCAACGGGCTGATGAATGTCATGATCGAAGTGCGCAACGACCTCATCGCCGAGGAAACCAGTCAAAGGGTCATGGCTGATTTTCTCGCAGGCCTTCTGCAGGAAGGTCTATCATAACAACGACCCTGGGGAGCAGCGAAAGCTGCGGCTGGCCGTGGCCGATGCAAAGGGCATCGCGCCCCGCGGCCGTTGGTAAAGGGGCTACCCGCAATTTCGCGGGTAGCGAACGGAAATAGGGGGCATGCGCCGGAAGGCCGAAAGTGCCGCCGCCGACAGGCCGGTCGGCGAAACTTGATCTGAATTCCGGCGAGTGCCGCGGCTGTGGCCTTCGCCCTCATGCATTGCTTGTTTCTCTTTTCAAGGCGGGCGATCCCGCCGCTACAGGACCAGACCATGAGCACGACGTACACTTTCGACGATCTCAAGCAGGATGTGGCCGCGGGCCGTATCGACACCGTTCTAGCGTGCCTGGTGGACATGCAGGGCCGCCTGATGGGCAAGCGTTTCCATGCGCAGTTCTTCGTCGAAAGCGGATGGGAAGAGACGCACAGCTGCAACTACCTGCTGGCCACCGACCTCGAGATGGAGACGGTTGCCGGCTACAAGGCGACGAGCTGGGAAAAGGGCTACGGCGACTATACGATGAAGCCGGATCTTTCGACCCTGCGTCGCATTCCCTGGCTCGAGGGTACGGCGCTGGTTCTCTGTGACGTGCTCGACCACCACACCCACGAAGACGTGCCGCATTCGCCGCGCGCCATCCTGAAGAGGCAGGTCCGCCGGCTGGAGGCCATGGGCATGAAGCCCTTCATGGCGACCGAGCTCGAATTCTTCCTGTTCGACCAGAGCTATGACGACGCGCGCGCCTCCGGCTACCGCGACCTGCAGCTCGCCAGCGGCTACAACGAGGACTACCACATCTTCCAGACCACCAAGGAAGAGGACGTGATGCGGGCTATCCGCAACGGCCTGCAGGGTGCCGGCATTCCGGTCGAGAATTCCAAGGGCGAAGCGTCTGCCGGCCAGGGGGAGATCAACGTCCGCTACGCCGATGCGCTGACCATGGCCGACCGCCACGTCATCATCAAGAACGGCTGCAAGGAGATTGCCTGGTCGCGTGGCAAGGCCATCACCTTCCTCGCCAAGTGGAACTACAATGCCGCCGGCAGCTCGTCGCATATCCACCAGTCGCTGTGGAGCCTCGACGGCAAGAAGCCGCTGTTTTTCGATGAAGCCGGCAAGTACGGCATGTCGGCGACGATGAAGCATTATGTCGCCGGGCTTTTGACCCACGCCAGCGAGATCACCTATTTCCTGGCGCCCTACATCAACTCCTACAAGCGTTTCATGGCCGGCACCTTTGCTCCGACCAAGGCGATCTGGAGCAAGGACAATCGCACCGCCGGCTATCGCCTGTGCGGCGACGGCACCAAGGGCATCCGCATCGAGTGCCGCGTCGGCGGCTCGGATCTCAATCCGTATCTCGCCATGGCGGCGCTGATTGCCGCTGGTATTGACGGCATCGAGAAGAAACTTGAACTTGAAGCCCCGTTCGTGGGAGATGCCTACGGTGCCGGCGAAGTGCGCGAGATCCCGCGCACGCTGCGCGATGCGGCAGCGGCGCTCGATGGTTCGCAGATGCTCCGGGCCGCCATGGGTGACGACGTCGTCGATCACTATGTCCGGGCGGCGACCTGGGAGCAGGAGGAATACGACCGTCGCATCACCGACTGGGAAGTGGCGCGCGGTTTCGAAAGAGCTTGAAACAATAATTACAGGAATAAGATCGTGACTATGATCCAATGCATATCCCCTGTTGACGGCTCGGTCTATGCCGAACGCCCGGCGATGTCGCTGGAAGCGGCGAACGAAGTCGTCGCGCGCGCCCGCAAGGCACAGAAGGCCTGGGCGCGCCGGCCGCTCGAGGAGCGCGTCCAGCTCGTGCTGAAAGGCGTCGCGCGCCTCAACGAAATGGCCGACGAGGTGGTGCCGGAGATCGCCTGGCAGATGGGCCGGCCGGTACGCTACGGCGGTGAATTCCGGGGCTTTAACGAGCGTTCGAACTACGTCGCCTCGATTGCCGCAGACGCTCTTGCGCCGATCGAGATCGAGACCAGCGCCAGCTTCGAACGCCGCATCGAGCGCGAGCCGCATGGTGTCGTCTTCGTGATCGCGCCGTGGAACTATCCCTACATGACCGCGATCAACACCATCGCCCCGGCGCTGATGGCCGGCAATACGGTTATCATCAAGCATGCCAGCCAGACGTTGCTCGTCGGCGAGCGCATGGTTCGTGCCTTCGTCGAGGCCGGGGTTCCCGAGGACGTGTTCCAGAACGTCTTCCTCGACCACGCGACCACGTCGGCGCTGATCGCGGCCGGCAGCTTCAATTTCATCAACTTTACCGGTTCGGTCGAAGGCGGTCGTTCGATCGAGCGCGCCGCTGCCGGAACCTTTGCCGGCGTTGGCCTCGAGCTCGGCGGCAAGGACCCGGGCTACGTGATGGAGGATGCCGATCTTGACGCCGCCGTCGATACGCTGATGGATGGCGCCACCTTCAACTCCGGCCAGTGCTGCTGCGGTATCGAGCGCATCTACGTGCACGAGTCGCTGTTCGACGCCTTCGTCGAAAAGTCGGTCGCCTGGGTTTCGAACTACAAGCTCGGCAACCCGCTCGATCCGGAAACCACGCTCGGGCCGATGGCCAACAAGCGTTTTGCTGCGACCGTGCGTGCGCAGGTGGCGGATGCCGTATCGAAGGGCGCAAAGGCTCTCGTCGATCCGAAGCTGTTTCCGCAGGATGACGGCGGCGCCTACCTGATGCCGCAGGTCCTCGTCAACGTCGATCACTCGATGGAGTTCATGCGCGAGGAAACCTTCGGCCCGGCCGTCGGCATCATGAAGGTCAGGAGCGACGCCGAGGCGATCGACCTGATGAACGACAGCAAGTACGGCCTGACCGCGTCGCTGTGGACGCAGGATCCGGAGCGCGCTGCCCGCATCGGCCGCGACGTCGAAACCGGTACGGTGTTCATGAACCGTGCCGACTATCTCGATCCGGCGCTGGTGTGGACCGGCTGCAAGGAAACCGGCCGCGGCGGCTCGCTTTCCGTGCTCGGCTTCCACAACCTGACCCGCCCGAAATCCTATCACCTGAAGAAAGTCACGAAATGACCATTGTCGCAAACTGGAGCTATCCGACCGCCGTCAAGATGGGGGCAGGGCGTATCAAGGAACTTGCGGATGCCTGCAAGGCGCTCGGCATCAAGAAGCCGTTGCTGGTCACCGACCGCGGCCTGGCCTCGATGGCGATCACCCAGAATGCCCTCGATATCCTCGAGGCAGCCGGCCTCGGCCGCGCGATCTTCGCCGATGTCGATCCGAACCCGAATGAAAAGAACCTCGACGCCGGCGTGAAGGCCTTCAAGGCCGGCGGTCATGACGGCGTCGTCGCCTTCGGCGGCGGCTCCGGTCTCGACCTCGGCAAGGCTGTCGCCTTCATGGCCGGCCAGACCCGGCCGGTATGGGACTTCGAGGACATCGGCGACTGGTGGACCCGCGCCAATGTCGAGGGCATCGCTCCGATCGTCGCGGTACCGACGACTGCCGGTACCGGTTCGGAAGTGGGCCGCGCCAGCGTCATCACCAATTCCGAAACCCATGTGAAGAAGATCATCTTCCATCCGAAGTTCCTGCCGGGTATCGTCATCTGCGATCCCGAGCTAACCGTCGGCATGCCCAAGGTGATCACCGCCGGCACCGGCATGGACGCCTTCGCACACTGCCTCGAAGCCTATTCCTCGCCGTTCTACCATCCGATGAGCCAGGGCATCGCGCTCGAAGGCATGCGGTTGGTGAAGGAATATCTGCCGCGCGCCTATCACGACGGTTCCGACATCGAGGCACGTACCAACATGATGGCTGCGGCTGCGATGGGCGCCGTTGCGTTTCAGAAGGGTCTCGGCGCAATCCACTCGCTGTCGCATCCGATCGGCGCGGTCTACAACACCCACCATGGCATGACCAACGCCGTGGTGATGCCGCCGGTGCTTCGTTTCAACCGCCCGGCGATCGAGGACAGGATCGCCCGTGCCGCCGCCTACCTCGGCATCTCCGGCGGCTTCGACGGCTTCTACGACTACGTGCTGTCGCTGCGCTCCGAACTGGGCGTGCCTGACAACCTCACCGCCATGGGCATCAAGCCGGATCGCATCGACGAACTGACGGCGATGGCGATTGAGGATCCGAGCTGCGGCGGTAATCCGGTGCATATGACGCTGGAAAACACCAAGGCGCTCTTCCTCGAGTGCTTCTGAGCTTAGGCCTCAAGCGTGAACAGGAAGAACCCGGAAACGTTTGTTTCCGGGTTTTTTGTTGGTCGCAGAGGCCCTTGGAAGAAGCCGCACACTTCAAAATTCGGGTATCCCGACTGCCGGCCGTTTAGACTTTGTTAACCATAACCGGAAAGAATGCATTAACGCATCATGACCCGAAGATGCGCCGAACGAGGGGACATGGCACCCCGCTGATACCGAGGAATGCACATGCCCGTAATCGCTCTCGCCAACGCCAAGGGTGGCGCCGGCAAAACCACCGCCGCCCTGATCTTGGCAACCGAGCTCGCCCGCCAGGGCAACCGGGTAGTGATCCTCGATGCCGACACGCAGCGCTGGATCACCAGCTGGCACGAGGCCTCCGGGGCGATCAAGAACATCGAGGTCATTTCCGAAGTGACCCAGAGTTCGCTGCAATGTCACTTGCGCGAATTGCGCGATGTTACCGACTATTTCGTCATCGATCTTGCCGGAGCCCGCGACGCGATCGTATCGACGGCGCTTGCTCTCGCCGACCACGTCCTGATCCCGGTCCAGGGTTGCGCCATGGATGCACGCGGCGCCGCCCAGATCCTCGATCTCCTGCATCTGATGGCGGAAAGGGGTATCCGGAAGGTTCCGCATTCCGTGGTGCTGACGCGCGTAAGCTCGATGGTCACCACGCGGGCGATGCTGGCCATCAAGGCGCTTCTCGCCGAGCGCGGCGTCAACGTATTCGACACCGCGATCATCGAGAGAGCCGCATTCCGCGAGATCTTCGAGTTCGGCGGTACGCTGCAGACGATGGATCCTGCCCGGGTCAGCAACCTCGACCGCGCGCGCGACAATGCGCGGGCGCTGGCCGACGAACTGCTGCGGCTCCTGCCCGTACGCGCCGTGCGCAGCAGCGGACCGCGCAACCTCTTCCGCCTGAAGCAGGCCGCCTGAGGCGCATCCATCCCTCACATGTCGAATGTGGAGCCGGGGAGCGCATCTCCGGTCGCTTCCGCGTTTGCAGGGCGTAATTAACATGTAAACTACTTGATCTGCATCAAGGAGCGCTTCCGAACTTCCGGTTAGACAGGAGTCCAACCGGAGGAGAAGTCATGGGAAAGATCTCGCTTGCTGCCAAGATTACGCATGTGCCGTCGATGTTCATTTCCGAACAGCCGGGTCCGAACCATGGCTGCCGCCAGCCGGCGATCGACGGATTGAAGGAAATCGGCCGACGCTGCGATGAGGCCGGTGTCGACACGATCGTCGTCTTCGACACCCACTGGCTGGTCAATACCGCGTTCCACATCAATTCGCGTGACCGGTACAAGGGCATCTATACCAGCAACGAGTTCCCGCATTTCATCCAGAACCTCGAATACGACTATCGCGGCGCGCCCGAGCTTGGCGACGAGATCGCCCGCCTTGCGGGGGAAGCGGGCGTCAGGATGATGTCGCATCACGTCGATACGCTCGATCTGGAATACGGAACGCTGGTGCCGATGCGCTACATCAATGCCGATGGCCGTTTCCGCGTGCTGTCGATCGCCGCCTGGTGCCCCTGGCACGAGATGGAGGACAGCGCGAAGATCGGTCGCGCGGTCCGTCAGGCGATCGAGGCAAGCGACATCAATGCCGCCGTTCTCGCGAGCGGCTCGCTGTCCCACCGGATCCACGACAACGACGACGCGCCCGCGGGCATCCACACCATCTCCGACGAGTTCTACAAGCAGGTCGATCTGCGTGTCGTCGATCTGTGGCGGGCAGGGCGCAACAAGGAGTTCCTCGGCATGCTGCCGCTCTATTCCGAGGTCTGCCACGGCGAAGGCTTCATGCATGATACGGCGATGCTGTTCGGCGCGCTTGGCTGGGACGACTATCAGGGCACGGCCGAAATCCTCACCGACTATTTCACATCTTCCGGCACGGGGCAGATCAACGCGGTATTTCCGATCGCCGCCTGATTCCAGCTGCGCATAAACGAAAACGCCGCCCGCGAGACCTGCGGGCGGCGTTTTCGTTTGCGCCGGACTGATGGATCAGTCGACGAATTCGACTGTCACGCCGGGCTTGGTCATCTTGGCGAGCTCGGTTGCGTCCCAGTTTGCAAGGCGGATGCAGCCATTGCTCTGGGTCCGGCCGATCTTCGACGGGTCCGGGGTGCCGTGGATGCCGTAGGTCGGCTTGGAGAGCGCGATCCACACGGTGCCGACGGGGCCGTTCGGTCCGGGGGCGATCGAGAGGATCTTGTCGTTTGCGCCCTGCTGGAAATTGATCTTGGGATTGTAGGTGTAGCCGGGGTTCAGGGCCACGCGCTCGACCGTGACCGTGCCCGAGGGCGACGGCGTGCTGTCCGAGCCGATGCTTGCCGGATAGGCGGCGACGAGGGCGCCGGTGTCGTCATAGGCAAAGACCTGCTTGCGGCCCTTGTCGGCGACGATGTGCGACACGGAGCCGGTTCTGGCCGCGCCCGGATTGACCACCTTGATGATCGTGCCGGGGATCGAGAAGTCGACGCCGGGATTGAGTTCGCGCAGGAAGCTCTCGTCCATGTGGAAGCGCTCGGCCAGCATTTCCGCCGTCGAGGTGAAGGACATCGCCGGCAGTAGCGCCTTCTGGGAGTAGTCGGCCGGGATCTCCGCCACGAACGGCCCTGCGGCGTCGGCAGCGGTGATTTCGTAGCTGGTCATCGCCAGGCCGCCGGAAAGGCGCAGTTGCTCGAGGAGATAGTCGGTATCGTTGGGGTCGAGCCGTTCGCCGGTCATCTTTTCGTAGGCGGCGATCGCCTTGGTGACGTTCATGCCCATGCGGCCGTCGATGACGCCCGGTGAAGCGCCCTGGCGATCCAGAAACACCTGCAGGGCGACGATCTCGGGTTTCGACTTGCCCTTGAGCGTGAGTACCGGCTCGGGGTTCTCGGGCATCGATGGTGCAGGCTCGCGATAGCTGCTGTCGGGGTCCGATGGTGCGGAGGGATAACCGTATTCGTCGAGCTCGCGCGGCATCGGCTGGCTGTCGAGCGGCATCCGGGTGACGCGGCCGGGTGCCGAGACCGTGCCTGTAACGCGGCCCGGATCGCGGGCGTCGAAGCCGCGCTGGCCATAATCGTATACGGACTCGCCCTGCTGTTCACGCAGACGTTCGTAATAGCGATCGGCGCGCATCACGGTCGCAACGACATTGCCGTAGTGATCGACCAGCACGCGCTGGCCGCGCCGGTTGCGGCGGATCACGACTTCACCTTCCTCCGGAACGTAGTCGAGCAGTTCGCCGTGCGGCGTCACCAGCACAAACTGCTGGCGTGCGCGGGTGCGGTTCTGTGCCTCCGCTGTCGGGATTGCCGCGGCCAGTGCCGATACCATGGTGATCAGGCTCAAACTGGTTTTCAAGAATGGCATCATGCGCTGCTGTTCCTCGGACGGTGCTTCCCGCGCACACACACACGGGAATTTTGTCTGTAGTGTGAAAATCATGAATTTGTAGTGAACAAGTCGTTAATTTTATCGAGAGATTCGCGGCATTTAACGCAATGGGGATCGCCGCCGCGGGTGTACCGGATGTATAAGCCTCCACACGGTATCGTTTGGACATCCGCAGGTAGGGCAAGTGCCGGGCATTGCAAGGGGAGCAGCCATGATGGAGTTTTATGCGGTAAACGGGCAGGGGCCGCGCCTGACGCTTGATCCGGGATCGGTTCTCGATATCGGCGCCTGCATCGTCGGCGGGACCGACCTGTCACCGCATCGCGCCATCCCCGATGACGGCGATCCGCGAATCGATCATTCGCTGGAGGGGTTCCTGTTCACCTGCGGACCCGACCATATCCGTCACCCCGATCTGATCGAGGGACGGAGCGACGGGGCGAAGTATCCGCTGCACGGTTCGTTCTCCGGGTATGCCGTCCGCATCCTGCAAACGACCACTCTGGCGAACGGCGATGCGTTCTGCGAGGCCGAAGTGGCGGTTGCCTGCGCCAACGGCGCAACGGCCCTGCTCAGGCGACGCTGGCGGATCGATGCTGCCACCGGCGAGGTGCACCTTGACGACCGGGTGACGAACGACGGCGCGGAACCGTTCCCGGTCTTTCTGATGTACCACATGAACCTCGGCGCGAAGCACTTTGATGAGGGCGTGCACCTCTCAGGAGCGATGCTCGAGGGCGGCGGTTTTCCCTGGGCGTTCGGTGAGGGCGACGGCGGTGTCTTCTGCGTGCCGGCCCAGCAGCCGGGCGAGGAATGGGCGGAACTCAGGCTGGGGCCGATTGCCGCGATCGCAGGCCGGTCGCTTAAGGTGTGCTTCCGCACCGATACGCTGCCCCATCTGCAGATCTGGCGCAATCAGGCGGCGCCGGCCCACGTGCTCGGCATAGAACCGGTTTCGCACCCGTGGCTGCCCCGGGCGGAACTCGCCGACCGCGGCGAATTCACCTGGCTCCAGCCGGGCGAAAGTCGCGACTACGCGCTGCGCTTCGCCTTCCTCGAAGGCTGAGGCGATGCGCGCGATTGACGCCGACAACGTCGCGGCGTAGAGGAAGGCACCTGCAGTTTCGAAAGGGTTGCGCCATGGATATCCGCCAAATCAACGACGAATACTCGGTCAGCGGACAGATCAGCGTTGAGGACCTTGATCAGATCAAGGCTCTCGGCTTCAAGTCGATCGTTTGCAACCGTCCCGACCATGAAGCGCCCGATCAGCCGCTCTATGCGGATATCGCCAAGCGCGCCGAGGAACTGGGCCTGAGCATCGCCTTTATCCCGGTCGGCCCGACGGGCGTCACCGGCGATGAAGTGACGAAAATGGTCGATGCGCTGGATGAATTCCCGCGGCCAATGCTCGGCTACTGCCGCTCGGGCGCGCGCTCGACCGCGATCTACCAGAAGACCCTGCATATTCGCGCCTGAACCTGTCATTGACGCGTCCGCCGGAGTACCGGTGCCGCTGGAAAGGTTCGCGTTCGTAACTACCCCGCCCTGGCCGTCCGCGGCCCGGGCTTTTTCCCTACGTATTTTTATAGATTCTAAACTGAGGAGTGCCCCATGAGCATCAAGCGCATCGACGTCGGTCCCCGCATGAGCGACATCGTCATTCACGGCAACACTGTCTACCTGGCTGGCCAGGTTGGCGAAGGCGCAACCGTCACCGAACAGTGCCGTTCGGCTCTTGCCGAAATCGACGCGCTGCTCGCCAAGGCCGGCACCAACAAGTCGAAGATCCTGCAGACGATCATCTACCTCTCGGACATGTCGACCTTCGGCGAAATGAACGCCGTCTGGGAAAGCTGGGTCGATCCGGCCAACACGCCGGCCCGTGCGACCAGCGAAGCCAAGCTGGCAACCCCGGACTACAAGGTCGAGTTCATCGTCACCGCGGCGATCGACTAAGTCGAAATTTCTTCCATTGAAAAGGCCGGCGAGTGCTGCACTCGCCGGCCTTTTCTTTTTCTAATCAGAGACTTGTCAGAGCTTGTCGCGAATCTGAGTCAGCGTCCTGGCCGGGGTGATGGCCTCGGGATCGAGCTTCACCTCGATGATCGCCGGCTTGCCGCTGGCGCGGGCCCGCTCGAACGCGGACGCAAACTCTTCCGTCGCACTCACCGTTTCGCCGTGTCCGCCATAGGCGCGGGCAAGGGCGGCGAAATCCGGATTGGTCAGGTCCGTGGCGCTGACCCGGCCCGGATACTCGCGCTCCTGGTGCATGCGGATCGTGCCGTAGATGCCGTTGTTGACGACGACGGTGATCAGCGGCAGTCCATAGCGAACGGCGGTCGCAAATTCCTGGCCGTGCATCATGAAGCAGCCGTCGCCGGCAAAGCAGATGACTTCACGCTCCGGGAACAGGCGCTTTGCCGCCACTGCCGCGGGCAGGCCGTAGCCCATCGAGCCCGAGGCCGGTGCGGCCTGGGTGTTGAAGCGGCGGAAACGGTGGAAGCGATGCACCCAGGTGGCGTAGTTGCCGGCGCCGTTGGTGAAGATCGTGTCCGGCGCGGTGTTTGCCTCAAGCCACTCCATGATCGGTCCCATCTGGACCGGGCCGGGGCCGCTCTTCGGTGGGGTCGACCAGGCGAGATAGGCGTCGTGCATGGCGCGGGTGCGCTCGGCCCAACGCCGCTCCTTCGGCGCCTCGAGAGCGGAGAGTGCGGCGACGAAATCGCTGGGGCTGGCGCAGATCGCGAGGTCCGGACGATAGACCCGGCCGAGTTCGCTCGGGTCGGGATGCACGTGGACGAGCGTCTGGTGCGGGTAGGGCACGTCGAGCAGCGTGTAGCCGGACGATGGCATTTCGGAAAAGCGTCCGCCGACGAGCAGGATAAGATCCGCTTCCTTGATCTCTCTGGCGAGTGCCGGATTGATGCCGATACCGACGTCACCTGCATAGGACGGATGCAGGTGATCGAACAGCATCTGGCGACGGAAGGAGCAACCGACCGGCAGTTCGAAGCGTGCCGCGAAATCCTGCAGCGATGCGACCGCGTCTTCGCTCCAGCGGGTGCCGCCAACGATCACCAGCGGACGTCTGGCGGCAGCCAGCATGTCGCCCAGTGCGGCGATCTGCGCCGGACCCGGATGGCTTTCGACCATCGTGGCAGGCTTGGCCGCCGGTACTTCGACCTCATCGAGCAGCATGTCTTCCGGCAGCGTCAGCACGACGGGGCCGGGACGGCCGGAGGTCGCGACCGCGAAAGCGCGGGTGACGAATTCGGGAATGCGGGCGGCATCGTCGATTTCGCCGACCCATTTGGCCACTTCGGTAAAGGCGCGGCGATATTCCACTTCCTGGAACGCCTCGCGCTCGCGGGCATCGCGCTGCACCTGGCCGATGAACAGGATCATCGGGATCGAATCCTGTCGGGCGACATGCAGGCCGGCCGAGGCATTGGTCGCGCCGGGGCCGCGGGTCACCATGCATATGCCGGGTTCGCCGGTCAGCCGGCCCCAGGCATCCGCCATCATCGCCGCGCCGCCCTCCTGCCGGCAGACGATGACGTCGATATCACTGTCGTGGAGTGCATCGAGCACGGCGAGAAAGCTCTCTCCCGGTACGCAGGAGAGGCGTTTCACGCCATTCGCCTTCAATGCCTCGACAATCAGTTCTCCTCCCGATTTCTTCATTTCGCTGCTTTCCTTTCCGGTCTGACGAATTGCGCCAGAACCTCCTCCTGATGCTTGTCCAATCTCGGACGTGGCCGCCTGCAATGCAAGGCCTTGAGAAACCTGTTCAGACCTCTACACGCAATCCGCGTCCGTGTACTTGCGCATCCGCAAGGCCGTGGCAGATTGCGGCGCTTCTGCCTCTTCCCTGCGGTCTCCCTCGATGGCCCCGATCGTCGTCCGCGAAATCACCGCGCTAGGGTGCGCGGGCCAATTCGGATGTGTCGGATACCGGCTTCGACGCAAGGCGCCGTTCCCGCCACAGGATGTAGAGGCCGGAAGCGATGATGATGGCGATGCCGAGCCACTTCAGCGCATCCGGCAGATGGCCGAAGACCAGCCAGCCGAAGATCGTCGCCGAGACGATCTCGAAATACTGCAAGGGGGCAAGGGTCGAGGCCGGCGCCGCACGATAGGCGTAGACGCTCATGATCCCGGAAACCGCGGCAGCCACGCCGACACCGAGCAGGAACAACATCGCCTTGCCGTCGGGCATCACCACGTCGAACACGGTCGAGCCGCTGCCCTTGCCGAGCCACATGGCGATGGCGCAGAACAGCAGGCCCCAGAGCCCGGTCTGGAATTGCATCGACCATGGGTCCTCGCGATGCGCCAGCACCCGGGTGAGCATGGCGAAGATCGCGATGCAAA
The DNA here is from genome assembly GCA_023399465.1 of Pseudomonadota bacterium. Taxonomy (GTDB): domain Bacteria; phylum Pseudomonadota; class Alphaproteobacteria; order Rhizobiales; family Rhizobiaceae; genus Ferirhizobium. Next base: position 27,313 of record JAEWPB010000177.1, on the reverse strand, counting down.
GCGCCGTCACCAGCGGCAGGAGCGCCACGAAGCCGATCTCCTGGAAGCTCGGCTGGATGATCAGCATGGCGCCGAAAAAGCCGACGCAACACGCGGTATAGCGGCGCCAGCCGATCACCTCCTTGAGGAAAACGCTGCTGAGGATCGTCAGCATGATCGGCTCGACGAAGAAGATGGCGATGGCGTCGGCGACCTCCATGACCCTGAGCGTCGTGACGAAGCTGATCATCGCGACGGTGAGCAGGCCGCCGCGAAGGGCGTGATAGCCGGTTTGGCGCCAGTTCAACGAGCCGAACGAGCCCCGCCAAAGCACGAAGGGCAGCATGAACAGCGCCTGGAACAGGAAACGCGCGGCGGTGACTTCCGCCGATGGAATGGTCGTGGTCGCAAGCTTGGCGAAGATGTCGATCAGCGGCGCTATCAGCACTGCGGCGAACATCAGCATCATGCCCGAGACGACGTCATTGGGCAGGGGGCGGGAGGGCTGTTTTGAGGGCTGTCTGGGCGAGGTCATGTCGATTGCATCATTCATTTCTGTTTTCGGCCGGACTATGACCGGCTCACCTTGTCCCGGCACCAGTCGGCAAAGTCCGCGATGGCGGCCTCCCGCCCGATTTCGTTCAGCGTTTCGTGCCGCGTTTCCTGATATATCTTCAAGGTGACGTCCGAGAAGCCATGGGCTTTCAGATGGTCGGCAAGCCAGGCGACGGCCCTGCCGCGATCGGTGGCCGGATCCTGGCCGCCGCCGACGAGGTGTATCGGCACGTCATTGCGCAAATTCGCCAGGCGTTGCGGCCTTGGCGCGCGAAAAGTCATTTTTAGAAGGTCAAGCCATAGCGAGACGCTGGCATTGAAGCCGCAGAGCGGATCGGCGATGTAGCGGTCGACTTCCTGCGGATCATGCGACAGCCAGTCGAAGTCCGTGCGCCGGCCAGCGATGCTTCTGCTCCAGGCACCGAAGGTCAGCTTCGGCAGCAGGCCGCTCGGCACGTCCGATCCCTTGAGCATGCGTTCGGCATAGAGGATGGCCTTTGCGAGGCGTCCGGCTGCGCCCGGATTGAAATTGGAGTTCCAGATCGCAAGGCCATCGAATTTCTTCGGATAGGAGATCGCGGCGTTGAGGGCGATCAGGCCGCCCATCGAATGCCCGAGGAGGACGACCGGCAGGCCGGGATGATTGCCAGCGGCGAGATTGCGCACGGCGACAAGATCGGCAATCACGCAATCGATGCCATTGCGCGCGGCGAACCGGCCGAGCGGCGCGTCCGGCGCGGTCGTCTCGCCATGGCCCCGATGGTCGTGGGCATAGACGTGAAAGCCGCGCTCCGCCATTGCCTCGGCGAAGTCGCGATAGCGCTTCGAGTGCTCGGCAAGCCCGTGGCTGATCAGCAGGATGCCGTTCTCAGTGCCGCTGGCATGCTGGCAATGATAGGCAATCGTCGCGCCGCTGCCATTCTTCAGTTGCCGCGTCTCGAGAAACACGTGTGGCTTCCTTTCCAGATGGATTGCAAGCAACAAAGGGGATTCGGGATGAAAGGGCAATGGGGAGTTTTCGTCTCCCTCCGTAAGCGGCGCGGGAGGAGAGGAATTGCTTCGGTTGAAGTGCACAAGCGCTGCCGATAGACATGCATGCGATCATGTCTTGTTCTTGTCGGGAGGCGCTATGAACGTCCGGTTCGCTAAACTGCTCTGGAATGCGGCCGCTGCGGTTGCGCTTTTTGCCTCGACCTCTGCGGTGCAGGCGGAGGAAATGCCGGATCGGGGTGGCGGAACCCGGATGATCCTTGCGGTCAGCTGGCAGCCTGCCTTCTGCGAAACGCGGCCGAAACGGCCGGAATGCACAAGCCAGACGCAGGCTCGGCGCGACGCCAGCCATTTTTCGCTGCATGGGCTCTGGTCGGTGCGCAAGAGCTATTGCGGCGTCGATGAAAGGCTAAAGGCCGTGGACACCAAGGGCCGCTGGCGGGATCTGCCGAAGTGGCGCTGCCGCCTGAGGTGAAGGCCGAGCTTGCCCTTGCCATGCCCGGCGTGCAGTCCGGGCTCGATCGCCACGAATGGATCAAGCACGGCACCTGCTCAGGACTGACCGCCGGGGAGTATTACCTGTTGTCGACCCGGCTTCTGGCCGAACTCAACGCCTCGGAGGTACGCGCACTTTTTGCCGGCAATGTCGGCCGCGAACTTGACGAGGCGTCCATCCGCCGGGCCTTCGACAAGAGTTTCGGCAAGGGCGCCGGCGATTGGGTGAAGATGCAGTGCAAGCGCGACGGCGATCGCCGCATCATCACCGAGCTGACGATCGGCCTGTCAGGCGAGGTGACCGCCGCGAACGGCGACGCCGGCAGTCTCGCGGGAGCGATGGCCAGGGCCGGCCGAACCAGCTTCGGTTGTCCGAGTGCTATCGTCGACCCGGTCGGGCTGCAGTAACGTTCTGCTGACCAATTATTAAAAAATACACCATATGATTGCGCCAAGGTAAAAATCCGCGAAACGCGGGAACTGGGGGCAGGACGAGTGCATGGAAGACAGATCTGACACGCTCGCTTCCCGCTCGCCCGGCTCCGCAAGCCTCATCGGCATATCGGCCACATTCCTTGTGGTGGCGCTCGCAATCGTGCTTCTCGACCTCTGGGACGGTATCGACAACTATCACGACGTGGATGCCAAGTTGCGGGCGGTCCAGATCCGCCATCTGCTCGAGACGGGGCTGTGGTTCGATCTGTCGCTGCCGATGATCCAGATGCCGGAAGTCTATGTTTCCCCCTGGTCGCGGCTTGTCGACCTGCCATATGCCGCGATCACCATTCTTCTGACGCCGGTCTTAAGGTCGGAGGATGCGCTGCAGTTCGCCTTTGCGGCCTGGCCCTTGGCCATGCTGGGCATCTACTGCGTCATCTGTGCCGGAGTCGTGCGCAATCTTGCCGGCGGGGATCCGGCCGCAATACGTCCGATTACCGCTGTGGTAATCGTCCTGCTGATGTTCAAGGCGATCATCGACTTCTCGCCGGGGCGCATCGATCACCACAACGTCCAGATCATCCTGATCATGGCAATGCTCTGGGGGGCATCGGCATGGACGAGATTGGGGGGATGGCTATCGGGCGTCGCCGGGACGGCTTCCGTCGCGGTCGGGCTCGAGTGCATGCCTTTCGTCGCGGTAGCCTTTGCATCCACAATATTCATGTGGGTTCTGGGACGCCGGAATGCACGCGACGTGCTCGTGTCGCAGATGCTGGGGGCGGCCATTTCCGCGCCGCTTTTGGGATTGGCGCTGATCGGTCCGACTGCCATGATCACCACCCAATGCGATGCCTATTCGGCACCTTTCATACTGCTCCTGACCGTCTTGCCGCTCGCTGTCGCCGCGATCGCTACGGCAATGGCGGATACGGCTTCACCGATCCGGAAAATGGTTTTCCTCGCCGCGGCAGGGGCCACGATTTGCGCGGGACTGGCGATCGGCTTTTCCGAATGCCTTGCCGGCCCGTATCACATGATCGATCCGCTTTCCCGGGAACTGTGGCTGAACAGGGTCCATCAGGAGCAGAGCATCCTGCGCTTCTTTTCGGACGGCAATTGGCCGGTGATCCTGCTGCACCTTGCCTGGCTTGTCGTCGCGATAGTCGCCGCTCCCTCGCTGGTCGAACGCTTCCGCACCGGAAATCCCGGCGCTCTGGTCGTCTACCTCGTGGCGGTCGCTGCGCTTGCAACGGCGGTTCTGCAGATACGCTTCAACCGGTTTCCCGCCGCATTCGTCCCGGTATTGCTGCCGATGGCCGTGTACTGGCTGCAATCGGTGAAACTGCCTTCGGCCGGTCCGTGGAAGGGATATCGGGCCCCGGCGACGGCAGTGCTGCTGCTGGCCGCCATGGTCGCCGCGATCCATCAGGCCGCACCCGCCCGTGCGCAGTACTTCGATGCCGTGGCATTCATGGCTTTCGACACCTGCAGGGAACAGGATTTCGGAGCTTTGGCGCTTGCCGCGCCGGGCAGACTGGTGGCCCCTTATGCGCTTGCCGTGGAAATCGCCGGGAAGGGCGTTGACGGTATTTCGGTGGCCGGCATCCCCTTCCACCGCGCTTCACCGGGGTTGCGCCGAACCTTGCTGGCATTCACCTCCAGCGATCCAAACGTCCGGCGCGAAGCGCTGGCGCCGTTCGACCACGTTGCCGTTTGCCGCTTCCCGCTGCAGGTGGTGGCCGAAGAGGCGCCCCTCTATGCGGCGCTGGCAAACGGTGGGGAGTGGCCCGGTCTCGTCCGCATCGCGCCGCCGTTGCCCACCAATCTGCAGCTCTTCCGGATAGACCACGACCGGCTTCAATAGCCTGAAGTTGTGGCGGTGCCGCGCCCGTATGGGCTGCGGCAAAACCGGGTGTTCTCAGGTTTCATCATTGCCCCTGAGGCGCAATTCGCCTACATAGCGGCAAAATCCCATTTTCCCGCTGCGGAGCAAGTCATCTATGGCACGTCAATTCATCTACCATATGGCCGGACTGAACAAGTCCTACGGCAACAAGAAGATCCTCGAGAACATCCATCTGTCGTTCAACCCGGACGCCAAGATCGGTATCCTCGGCCCGAACGGCGCCGGTAAGTCCACCGTCCTGAAGATCATGGCCGGCCTCGACAAGGAGTGGACCGGCGAAGCATGGCTCGCCGACGGCGCCACCCTCGGCTACCTCGCGCAGGAGCCGCAGCTCGATCCGAGCAAGACCGTGTTCGAGAACGTGATGGAAGGCGTTGCCCACAAGAAGGCGATCGTCGACCGTTACAACGAACTGATGATGAACTATTCCGACGAGACGGCGGACGAGGGCGCGAAGCTTCAGGACATCATCGACAGCCAGAACCTCTGGGACCTCGAAAATCAGGTCGAGATGGCCATGGACGCGCTGCGCTGCCCGCCGGGCGACGCCAGCGTCACCAGCCTTTCGGGCGGTGAAAAGCGCCGCATTGCGCTCTGCCAGCTTCTGCTGCGCCAGCCCGACCTGCTGCTGCTCGACGAACCGACCAACCACCTCGATGCCGAGACCATCGCCTGGCTCGAAAAGCACCTGCGCGAGTATCCGGGCGCCATCCTGATGGTCACCCACGACCGCTACTTCCTCGACAATGTGACGGGCTGGATTCTCGAGCTCGACCGCGGTCGCGGCATTCCGTACGAGGGCAATTACTCCGCCTACCTTCAGGCCAAGGCCAAGCGCATGCAGCAGGAGCGCAGCGAGGAAGCCAGCCGCCAGAAGGCGATTTCGCGCGAGCAGGAGTGGATCGCATCCTCCCCCAAGGCGCGTCAGGCGAAGTCCAAGGCCCGTATCAACGCCTATAATGAACTGGTTGATTCCGCCGCCGAACGCCGTCCGTCGGATACACAGATCGCGATCCCGATCGGTGAGCGTCTGGGCCGCGTGGTCATCGAAGCCGAGAACGTTACCAAGTCCTTCGGCGATCGCGTTCTCATCGAGAACCTCTCCTTCAAGCTGCCGCCGGGCGGCATCGTCGGCATCATCGGCCCGAACGGCGCCGGCAAGACGACGCTGTTCCGCATGATCACCGGTCAGGAGACGCCCGATTCCGGTACGATCACCATCGGCGACACCGTTGATTTGGGCTATGTGGACCAGAGCCGCGACTCGCTTGCCGCCAACAAGACCGTCTGGGAGGAAATCTCCGAGGGCAACGACATCCTGAAGCTCGGCAAGTTCGAAATGAACTCGCGCGCCTATTGCGGCGCCTTCAACTTCAAGGGCGGCGACCAGCAGCAGAAGGTCGGCAACCTTTCGGGTGGCCAGCGCAACCGCGTGCACCTCGCCAAGATGCTGAAGGGCGGCCATAACGTCCTCCTGCTCGACGAACCGACCAACGACCTCGACACGGAAACGCTGGGTGCTTTGGAAGACGCGCTGGAAAACTTTGCTGGTTGCGCCGTCATCATCTCGCACGACCGGATGTTCCTCGACCGTCTGGCCACGCACATCCTCGCCTATGAAGGTGACGGTCATGTCGAATGGTTCGAAGGCAACTTCGAGGACTACGAAAAGGACAAAGTGCGTCGTCTCGGCCCGGATGCCCTCAACCCGAGCCGCATGTCCTACAAGCGCCTGACGCGCTGATCCATTCGCGATCAGCCCTCACAACCTGGATTTCGATTGGATCCCGCCGGTTTCGCCGGCGGGATTTTTCGTGCTGTCAGGCGTGTCGGCCATATCATGGTCGTCGCGATCGCGGTCGGTGAGGGCGTTTAGCGCGTCAAACGATACACGGCGCAGGTCTCGCCGAGATCATGACGCTGACCCATCTCTGGAGACAGGTACTAAAGGGGCCGCCCAATGGGGCCGCTTTTCCCTTTCCCGGTGGACAACTTGCGGCACGCGATTTCCCGCTTGCGCCACCACGCCAAATCACATAAACATATCTTTATATCTTGATTGGGTGTCTTATGGCGAACTTGGTGAAAATCGGTCTCGATGGTCTGGTTGACGTCCTGAAGGCGGCAGGCGAGCCGACGCGATTGCGACTACTGGCCCTGCTGGCGGCCGGCGACCTGACCGTGACCGATCTTACCGAAATTCTCGGCCAATCGCAGCCGCGGATTTCCCGTCACCTCAAACTCCTCACCGAAGCGGACCTGATCGATCGCTATCAGGAAGGGGCTTGGGCCTATTTCCGGCTGAAACAGGATGGCAAGGCAGTGGCGCTGGTGCGGACGCTGCTCAAGTCGATGTCGGAGAACGATGCAGTCCTGCTGCGCGACAGCGAGCGTCTGGCGACGGTCAAGCAGGTGCGCGCCGAGCGGGCACAGGAATATTTCAGCCGCAATGCCGCCGATTGGGACGTCATGCGCCGCCTGCAGGTCAGCGATAGCGACGTCGAAGCGGCGATTGTCGATCTTGTCGGCAGCGAGCCGGTTGATGGTCTTCTCGATCTCGGCACCGGAACGGGGCGCATCCTGCAATTGCTCGAAGGCGTCTATCGCCGCGCGCTCGGTGTCGATGCCAGCCGCGACATGCTCTCGGTTGCCCGCGCCAATCTCGACAAGGCCGGCATCACCAAGGCGACCGTCCGCCATGGCGACATATTCAATCTTCCGCTCGACAGCCATGATTTCGATCTGGTGACCATCCATCAGGTGCTGCACTTCCTCGATCAGCCGGAACTGGCGATCTCCGAAGCGGCGCGCATGCTGACGCCCGGTGGTCGCCTGGTGATCGTCGATCTGGCGCCACATACGCTCGAGCACCTGCGCGATGAACATGCCCATGTGCGTCTCGGCTTTTCCCGCCAGACGATGGCCGAGTGGCTGAAGAAATCCGGCCTTACAGTCGAAGGCACCAGGGATCTTGCTTCCAGCAAGGAAGGTGATGCCCTGACCGTGACGATCTGGCTTGCACGTAATCAACGATCCGAGAATGCGACGGGGAACGGCCCCGAGGCTCTGGCGATCCTGGAGAACTGAAATGACCTTTGCCCCGCTGAGCGCTGCCGAGCGCGCCGAACTTCGAATTTCCTTCGAGTTCTTTCCCCCGAAGGCCGAAGAGATGGAGGCTCAGCTGTGGGCAACCGTGGCGGATCTTATCGACTGGAATCCGGAATTCGTTTCGGTCACCTATGGTGCGGGCGGTTCGACCAAGGCGCCGACGCTTTCGACCGTGCGCCGTCTGCTCGGCGATACGCCGCTGAAGACGGCCTCGCACCTGACCTGCGTTGGGGCGACCCGCGAGGAGGTGCATGCTGTCGTCGAGGAGTTCCGTGCGATCGGGGTGACCCACTTCGTTGCCCTGCGCGGGGATCCGTCGGAAGGCGTGGGCGCTTCCTACCAGCCGTTCCCCGGCGGATATGCCAATGCCGCGGAACTTGCCGGCGCACTGAAGGGCATCGCCGATTTCGAGATATCCGTATCGGCCTATCCGGAAAAGCATCCGGAGAGCCGGGACGTGGACGCCGATATCGACATGCTGAAGCGTAAGGTTGACAACGGTGCCGATCGGGCCCTGACCCAGTTCTTCTTCGACAATGACGTCTTCGCGCGCTATCTCGAGCGGGTGAGGGCGGCCGGCATCAACATTCCGATCGTCCCGGGCATCATGCCCATCCAGAACCTGACACAGCTGAAGCGCTTTGCCGGCGCCTGCGGCTCATCGGTGCCGTCATGGCTCGACGAGCGTTTCGCCGGTACCGAGGACAAGCCTGCCGAGCGCGCCCGCGTTGCGGCCGAAATCGCCGCCGGGCAGATCGCCGATCTGGTCCGGCTCGGCATCAGCGAATTCCACATCTACACGATGAACCGGTCGCCACTGACCTCGGCCGTACTGGAGCGGCTGGGACTGGAGCGCAGCCGCAAGGCCCTTGCCGGCGCAGCTGCCTGAACGCAAACTTCTCGAGAAAACAGGCGCAGCCACCTTCCGGTGTCCTGCGCCTGTTCTTGTCTACGACTTAAGGGTCAAGCGGTCTTAAAGTCCTTCCGACCGCCCTGGACTTCCACTGTCGGCCGTTCAGATGAACAGCATGGCAGCAACGAACACAAACGCCGCGCTGAGCAATAGGACGTTGATTGAATGAGTCAGTCCCATGTCTGCCTCCTTGTGTTTACCGTTAAATGATATGTCGAACTTACGGCCATTTGGAAGCGCATTTTGTGTTGCACCGCGGGAACAGACGACGTTTTCCTGTGGGAAAATTTCTTAAGTTATTGAAAAACATAACTTAAAAATGTTCACAAATTATTTTCGCAAATTAACAGTCGGTTAACGCGGGGGCAACTCCGCCACCGCCGGTACAATCGGAAGATGGGCCGGAACTTTCTCTTTTAAACCAGACGTTTGCGATTTCTCATCGGTGAGCGGGGACGGGCCGGCATCCGAAATCGGCACAGCTGTGGAATCAGGGTGATTTTGCGGCGCATGCAGGCAAAGAAAAACCGCAGACGCCGGGCGGGCGACTGCGGTTCCTTGTTTTTGGGCTATGCCTGTTTGCGCCGATCAGAGGGCGTTCAGCAGTTGCGGGGTCGCCCAGCCGTCCGCCGGCATGCCGAGGCGCTGCTGCTCCTTCTGGATGGCAACGCGGGTGCCCGCGCCGAGAATGCCGTCGATCTTGCCGACGTCGTGGCCGAGGGCTTGCAGCTTCGTCTGCAGGTCGCGCATTGCCGTATCGTCAAGGCCGGCTTCCGGCTGACCCTTCAGGTAGGTCTCGGCGCCCATCAGGCGCGTCGCGAAATAGGCCGCCGAGGTGGTGTAGATGAAGGACTTGTTCCACTCGAGGTAGACGCCGAAATTGGGGTAGGTGAGGAAGGCCGTGCCCTTGCGCCCCTGCGGCAGGATGAGCGCCGCCGGCAGGTTGGCGAAGGCGGTGTTGCCGTCGCGGGGCTGTACGCCCTCGGCGAACCAGTCGCCGGCGCGCAGCGTGCCGCCAAGGCCGGTCTTTTCCCAAGGCAGGTTGTCGGGGAGGGTGACTTCCTGGATCCACGGCTCGCCCTTGCGGAAGCCGAGGCTCTGGATGAACTTCGCCGCCGTCAGGATCGCATCGGGGGCGCTGTCCTTCAGGCGAACGTGGCCGTCGCCGTCGCCGTCGACGCCATAGGCGATGATGTCCTTGGGCAGCATCTGCACCTGGCCGATCTCGCCGGCCCAGGCGCCGGTGCCGGTCGCCGGATCGAAGTCGGCGTGCTCGACCAACTGGGTCAAGGCGATCAACTGGGGACGGAACAGTTCAGGCCGCCGGCAGTCATGCGCCAGCGTCACCAGCGCGTCGCGGGTATTGAAGTCGCCTTGCACGGCGCCGAAATCGGTTTCCATCGCCCAGAAGGCGGTGATCACGCCGGCGGGCACCCCGAATTCCTCCTCGGCGCGCTGGAAGACGTCGGCGTACTGCTTCATCTTCTGCCGGCCGATATCCAGGCGTGCCTGGCTGACGGTGCGCTGCGAGAATTCGAGGAAGGTCTGGCGGAACACGCCCTGGGCGCGGTCGCGGCTGAGTACCTTCTCGTTGATCTGGGCGCCGGCAAGGGTGCGATCCACGGCCTCGGGCGAGACGCCGGCCGCCACCGCTTCCTGCTTCACGCCTTCGAGGAAGGTCGCAAGATCGCCGCCGCAGCTCTGGGCGGCGGCAGAGGTTGCGAGAAAGGACGTGAAGCACATCGCAAGGGCGATGCGGCGGGCAAGCGGGCGAGACATTCCGGTGATCCTTCTGATCGATAGAGTTGGTGTGCTTTTCCAGAACATTGTGACGGTTGCAAGAAATATCGGCGAGCGTTTACGCCCGCGTGTCAGTTCGCCACAGACGCAGGGTCTCGAAAGACGTTTGCTATGTCATGGAACCGGGAAACGGTTAGGCTGGACGGGCGGGGCCGATGTCACTTCGAGACGGAGGCGACCCACTTCTTCCAGTTCTTCGGCGAGCCCGCGAAGACATTGATGTCGGTGAGGCCCGGAATGCCGGGAACGACGGCCGTGGACGTGTACTGCCAGAAGGCCCAGCGGCGCTGGTCATAGGTCTTCTCGGGGTGGGCAGCGACCGAGCGCACCCAGAAATGATGGTTCTCGAAATGGCCGACGAGATTGTCGCGGTGGAAATCGACGGAGGTGTAGATGATCGGCCGCTTGCCGTAATGGGCCTGGAGACGGTCCATGAAGCGCTGCATCTCGCTGCGCACGACCTCGGGGGCGGGGCGGGTGCGGCAGGTCTTCGATTCCCCGTTCCATTCGACGTCGAGCACCGGCGGCAGGTCCATCGATGCCTTCGGCACGTTCTGGATGAACCAGTCGGCCTGCTCGTCGGCTGTCGAGCAGAAATAGTAGAAATGATAGGGGGCGTGCGGGATGCCGACGGTATTGGCACGCTGCCAGTATTCGTGGAAGCGGTTGTCGAGCAGATCCTTGCCTTCGGTCGCCTTGATGAAGGCGAAGGAAACACCGGAATCCTTGACCTTCTGCCACTCGATCTCGCCCTGCCACTTCGACACGTCGATGCCATGCACGGGATAGCGATGCGGGTGCTTGTCGCCGAAGTCCTGCGGATCCTTGTCCTCGTAGCGGGGCGGGGAGACCGACGCCGTTTCCAGCAGATCGTAGGCGCTTGTCGTGCAGCCGCCGAGAATCATCGCCAACGGCAGGAGTGCCGGAAAGAAACGCCGCATGAACTATCCATACTGATACTAATGAATTTTCTATCCGGGCAGCGGCGTTTTGAACGGCAGCGTTCCCGGATCATCTCCCTCACTTTTTCAGCACATCATCGTAAATATTCGGTTATTGCAAGTATAAGTTTAACCGCTCTTGGTGATGATCGCGTGCCAGGCGTAGCCGCGACGGATACGATTAAAGACCATGCTGGCGTCATGGATTTCGGCGTGTTGGCGTAGCACTGCCTCGAGATCGGCGCGCGGCGTCACGTGGAAACGGGCAAGCCAGGCCTTCAGCATCGCGGCGGACCAGCGCGGCAGCTGCTCCTGCTGGCCGAAGTCGACGATATGCAGCGATCCTCCGGGATTGACAGCCGCGAGCCCGCTGTCGATCGCCTTTTGCCAGTCGGGTATCATCGACAGGGCATAGGAGATCATCACGCGGTCGAAGCCCGAGGTGCCGAAATTGGCCGGGGAAAAGCTGGTGGCATCGGCAACCGCGAAAACCGGGGCATTGGTCTGTGACCGGAAGTTCTTCCGGGCCGAAGCGAGCATTTCGGACGAGATGTCGAGGCCATAAAGACGAGCGGTCGGATAGACCCGGCGAGCCTGCACGAGGTTTCGGCCGGTACCGCAGCCGATTTCAAGCAGGCTGCCTCCGGGCGGAACGGCAAGGCCGGCGATCATCCGGTCCCGACCGAGCAGGTAATATTTGCGGGTGAGGTCGTAGATGTGCCGCTGATGGCGATACATACGGTCCATCCGCACTGCATGTTCGGCGACAGGGATCGCGTCGCTCGCTTCGATCGACATCAGGTGCGCTTCTCATAGATATGGAACCCGCCGTAGATCGCGGAGCGATCCTGGGCATTCAGTTCCCGTGACCGGTCTTCGAGATAGTTCCACTGTTCGCGTATGGCAGGCGAAAGCCGCCCTTCGATCACGCTTCTGATCGCGGCAGTGCGGAAAATGACCCGGGCATCGGGAGCGGCCGTCCGGGTGATCTCGGTCCAGAGTGCATTGAGCTGAGCATCGGTCATCCAGTCCTGGGCGTCGAGCAGGACGTAGCGGTCAGCCGATGCGGCCGGCCGGCCGGACAGAAGCTCGGTAAAGCTTGCGTGGTGCACGGCCACCCGATCGGCGCATGCGCGAATTGCGTCGTGATGTTCCGGCTTGAGATAGGTCGGCAGCACCCCTTCCTGCGCCGAGGGATAGCGCCGGGCGAACGCCTGCCAGGCGAAGTAGTTTTCCTTAAGCGGAAAGTGGCAGAGGAGCTTTTGCAGCCGCTCGCGCAATACCGGGGCGAGCGACTTGCCATCGGCAAGGCTCGCAAGCTCGTCGAATTGTTGCGGAGGGATGCCGAGACCGAACATCGAGCTCTTGCGGCTGGTGAGCCACTTGATCAGTCTCTTGTCGAAGAGCGGCGCGATCCGTTCGTCGAAGAACCGGCGCTGCTCCTCGAGCGTTCGCGCCTGCGCCAGTTTGCCAAGGTCGACGCCATGCAGGCGGGCGAGCAGATGACCCAAACCGATGCAGCGTCCAAGAAGGCCGGTCCTGTAGATATTGCGGTCGAATACCGTGATCCGGCGCCTGCCGGTGAGATCGCTGCCGTCCCAGTATCTCCGGGTAACCGGATCCAGATTGGGAGCGATGAAAATTTCGTAGGACCTGCTGTTGGTGGCGACGTTTTCGCGCCCGAACAGCCGTTGCACGTCGCCATGGCCGGGAAGGTGACGGAAAGCGGCGAGCTTCAACCGGTTGAGCGCGACGTGATGCGGGTTGAGGTCGACGACATCGATGCGCGCCGGCCTCCGCGACAGATAGGCGAGCATGTTGCAGCCGCCGGAGGCAATGGTGACGATCCGATGATGGGGCTGCAGGTCCATCGCCCGCATGTCGACTTCGGGATCTTCCCATATCTGCGGATAGACCATGCCGGAAAAGAGCAGGCCGAACAGTCGTTCGGAAAGCCCGGCGAACGATAATGCGCGGTGTTGGAGAAGGGCATCCTTGAGTTTCCTGTTGCGGCGGAAGCTTTCATCTGAAGCCGTCTGGGGCATGGGGTTTTGCCATCCGTTGCTGATGCATCGCGTGTAGAAGTCCATTGACACAACTGTGTGACGGCCGCGGTGGATATCCGAAGGCTGGCGCTTCCAAAGGCAGCGCGAGCTTGAAATCGCTGCCGCGCCGGATACAGTTTTGGGGTGACGGAACGGGATGCACCGGAGGCAAGATGACCGGAAAGACCCTGCGCGTGATCAGGCGGCTGGCGGCTCTGCTCGTCGTAGCGCTTTTGGGCCTCGGCCTGTGGCTGTTCGCGTTCCCGCCGCAAAAGCTGCGGGTCGGTGACGGCTATGCGGCAAAGATCGTGTGCTCGAACGTCTTCCTGGCGAAGCGCGATGCAGAGGAGGTGCTGCGTCTCGACGTGCAGGCGCCGGGCCATCCGCTGCTGAGACTTGTGGGGGTCGAGGTCGAACGCGAGCGTGCGAGCGTTACCGCCCGCTTTCTCGGTTTTCTCGCGCCGGTCGAGGCGGTCTATCGTCCGGGCTACGGCTGTGCGGTCGCGCCGGGTGACGATCCGGCCGCCGCACGGGCCGAAGTGTCGGCGATGCCGGCCTTGGAGCAAGAGGCTACAAACGGCGGATCAGGGTCGCAGGGCGAGATGGCGGATGGGACCTCCCTCGATCAAGGCCTGCAGGCGATCCTGAGCGACGAAGCGCTTGCCGGACCGCAGATGCGCGCCATCGTCGTGGTCAAGGATGGGAAGATCGTCGGCGAAACCTATGGCGACGGCTTCGACCGCGACACGCCGCTGCTCGGCTGGTCGATGGCCAAGACGGTCAATGCCGCGATCATCGGGCGACTGATGGAAGAGGGGCGGATGCACTTTTCCGACCGCGGCCTGCTTCCCGAATGGCAGGGTGACGAACGCGCCGAAATCACGCTTGCAGAACTCATGGCCATGGAGTCCGGCCTGGAATTCAACGAGAATTATGGCGACGTCAGCGACGTCACGCGCATGCTCTATCTGGAGCCCGACATGGCCGGTTTTGCCGCGCAAAAGCCGCTGGAGAAAACGCCTGGCGCCGAGTTCCGCTACTCGACCGGAACCAGCCTGCTGCTCTCCCGCATCTGGATGAACCGCTTTGCCGACCCGAGCGAGGCGCTCGCCTATCCACGGCAGGCGCTGTTCAATCCGCTGGGCATGGAAAGCGCGGTGCTGGAGGTGGATGCGCACGGCACCTTCGTCGGCGGTTCCTACCTCTATGCCACCGCGCGCGACTGGGCGCGCTTCGGGCAGTTGCTGCTGCAGGACGGGATCTGGAACGGTACCCGGCTGCTTCCGGAAGAGTTCATGGCGGCGATGCGCACTCCGAGCGCCCATTCCGACGGGCGATACACGCAGGCGCAGGCGTGGCTCACCGGCCCTGACGGCAGCCGCAGCGAGGCGAACGGGCTGCCGGCAGACGTTTTCTGGGCGCAGGGCCATGACGGCCAGACGATGGCGATCGTGCCGTCACAGAATCTCGTCGTCGTGCGCCTGGGCCTGACCCCGAGAAAGCTCGGTTACCGGCCGCAAGTGCTGCTGAAAGCGGTGATCGATCGGTTGGATTGACCGGCGGGGCCGGCAGGGATCACTTCAGCAGGTGAAGCATGCCCTTGCGCTTGGCATCGTAATAATAGCCGGTGGAGTAAAGGGCGACGGCGCCGTCGTGGCTGTTGTCGGCGACCAGCCATGCGCCGCGCAGATACTTGACCGCATAGTGCAGGTTGGTCTCGGCGTCGAAGAGGCCGGCCGGCGGACCATCATAGCCGAGGGCCCGGGCGGTGTTGTAACGGATCTGCATGAGGCCGTAGTTGCCGCGGCTGTAGGCCTTTGGATTGTAGCGGCTTTCGCGGTGCACGACCCGATGCACCAGTTCCTCCGGCACGCCGTAAAGCTTGGCGTATTTGGCGATCAGGCCATTGAGGCTGCTGGCGCGCCCGGCCTCGGCTTCGGGGCTGGGGCTCGACTGGGTGTCGATGGCGGACAGTGCGCGAAGCTGGGAGTTGGTCGCGGCAAATGCGAGCTGCGTGCCCGGGCGCGGCGTCGGCACCACAGACTGGATCGCGGTCATTTCAGCCGTCAGCGGCATTTCGGCAAAGGAAGCGGCCATCGGCTGCGTCGTGCCTGCAGCCGCAGGGGCGATGCCGGACATATCGGCAGCGTCGGTCTGGGCAAGTTGTTGCTGTGCGTCGGCAGCCGGGTCGCCTTGTGTGGCGGCGGCCGTCTGCAGCGTGGCATCGGTCGCAGTCCCCGCCGCGGCCATCGCGTCTGGCTTCGGCAACGGCAGCACGGTCTGGGCGGCGCTAAGGTCTGCTTCGGAGGTGTATTCGACGCTTGCACAACCGGTGACGGCGGAACTCAGGAGAGCGGCGAGAAACAGTTTTCTTGTCAACCCGTTAGACCCGGCTGCTGCCATGGATATGCTCCTCTTGGACGGCGCTCCCTGTCGGTGGGAAATCACAGGCAGCCGCGAATAACCTTGAACCCCATTAACCCATTCGTGCCGGTGCCGCAAGCTGCTGACCTAAGGTCAGGCTGCCATGCGACGATAGCCGAAGGCGACCTTTCCGCCTTCGATGCGGGTCTTTCCGTTGGTTTTCCGGGCAGGCGCGCGCACGATGGCGGCGCGAACGATCTCGAGAATTCTGGTCGCGAACGCCGCGTAGACGCCCAAGGTGGCTAACGAGACTGCGAGAAACATCGAGGCAAAGGTGCCGATCTCGCCGAGATCGGGGCGCAGCGCGTCGACCAGTTGGGCAAAGAGGGCGGTGCCGAGCAGCGCTGTCTTGGGATCGAAGGCGACTGTCGCGGCCGAGCGGGCAAGGATCTGTACCGGATTGCCGCCGGGCAGGTTGTCGTTGTCTGCGAGCGGACCGCGCACGACAGGGCCGCGCAGAAGCCGGATCAGCAGGACGATCAGATAGACGCCGCTGATCCACTGGACGCTGGAGAAAGTGTCGGGAGACAGGCGGAGGAGGGCGATCAGTCCGGCAAGGGCGGCAACCAGCACCACCGTCGCTCCGATCGCGGTGCCGAAGACCGCACTCGCGGCGGCAAGCGGGCGGCGGCCGCAGGCATAGGAGGACACGGCAAGGTTCGCGGGGCCCGGCAGCCCGAGAACGATCGAGACAGCCAGTGCGAAGGCTACCCATAGCTCGATGAACATTCCATGCTCCTCACTCACGGAACCTTGATCGTGACCCCGATTATAGGGTCACGACCAGATCCCTCGTCAATCAGGCCGTCTCGTACTTCTGGCCGATATGCTCCATCACTTCGCCGAACCATTTGGTCGAAAGGTCGAAATGCTTGCCGCCCTTGATCCGCGGGAACTCGATGGTGCGCAGCTTGCCGCCCTGACCTTCGTCGTGGCCAGTGACGCCGGAAACCTTGTTGAGCGCGCTTTCGACGGCGAGGTCGACCATGCTCTGGATCAGGCGCAGGTCGGCGGCGTTGGCCGGTGCCGAGCGGGCATAGTAACCCGATTTCTGCACCATCGCACGTTCCGCGCCGAGCAGGTTGGCGAACTGCTTGGAGAACCAGTTGCCGACGTTGATGGTGTCGATCTTCACGTGGCCGAAGGCGTCGCGCTTGACCGTTTCGCCGGCCGCTTCGCGCTCGGCGACGATGGCGTCGAGGCAGGCGCCTTCCGAAACGAACAGGGTGACATAGCCGGTCCGGCTCATGACTTCCTTCAGGCGCTCGGCTTCCTTTTCGAGGTCGAAGGCCATTTCTGGCAGGTAGAGGCCGTCGATGCTCTTCAGCTGCGTGTTCATCATCAGACCTTCGACATATTCATTGCCCCTGGTCTTCTCGATGTAGGCGCGGGCGGTCGCGGCCGTCAGCCAGCCGCAGTGGCGGCCCATGACCTCGTGGACGACGAGCGTGCGCGGCGCGGCGCTCTGCTCGTTGGAGACGTGGTCGAAGAACTGCGCGCCGATTTCCGCGGCCGTCCAGGCGCCGAGCGTCTGGCGGATCGGGACGACGTCGTTGTCGACCGTCTTCGGCAGGCCGACGACGGTCAGGTCGTAGCCGTTGGCGCCGAGATAGGCGGCAAGATCGGCGGCGGTGGTGTTGGTGTCGTCACCGCCGATCGTGTGGAGGATGGTCACGCCATCGGCGGCGAGCCGTTCGGCCGCGACGCGCAGCGGGTTTTCACCTTCCTTGACCAGGCCGCGCTTCACGCAGTCGGCGGCATTGGTCAGCTTGACGCGGCTGTTGCCGATCGGCGAGCCGCCATAGCGGTGCAGCAGGTAGGCGCGTTCACGCATGGCGGGGGTGATGTCGATGCGGTCACCGAGCAGTACGCCCTGGTAGCCCGAGCGGTAGGCGATGATTTCGGCTTCGGGGGCGATGTCGGTATAGCGCTCGATGAGACCGCCCACGGCCGACGAAAGGCAGGGCGCCAGGCCCCCGGCGGTGAGCATCGCGACTTTTTGCTTGGCCATCTTTCCTCCTTCGGCGAGATCGTCGCCATGACGGGTTGAATTCTGGGCGCATGGATGCGTCAGCGGAACCGGCATGTAAAGCACGGAAATCAACAATTTCAGGCCCCTCGGGCGCATTGGCAACGGCTGCCGGCGCAGAGGGCGAATATAATCGTTTCAACTGCGCCTTCGTCCGGCGGGGCTGTGGAAAACGCTCGGGACGGGGCAAGCGGCCGGCTGAAGGCGGGCGATCGCGACCGGGCGCGGCCCGATGCTGATATATATCGATGGATATCACGCCGCGGCGCCGCACAGCCCACTGCCGGCCTTGCATTTGTCCCAATAATTTGATCATGGTTTGCGCAAGGTTCTACCGAGGTTGGGCGCTCCAATGAAGACGTTTCTGGGGAAATTGCTGGGTTCAGTGGCAGACACTGCCAGCAACGTCCTGTCTGCAGTCGTCGAAGCCATTCGCACGGCTTTCGAGGGCGATCCGGAAACGCGGCGCCAGGTGGCCTTCTCGGTCGCCATTATCGCGCTTTCGGCGAAAATGGCCAAGGCCGACGGCGTTGTCACCGAACGGGAGGTCGAGGCCTTCCGCGAGATCTTCGATTTTCCCGCCGAGGAGGCGCGCAACGTCGCGCGCCTCTACAATCTCGCCCGCCAGGATGTCGCCGGCTACGAGGCCTATGCCAGGCAGCTTGCCGGACTGTGCGGCACCTGCAAGGCCAACTGCCCGGTGCTCGAGGACGTGGTCGATGGCCTCTTCCATATCGCCAAGGCCGATGGCACCCTTCACGAGAAGGAAATGGCCTTTCTTCATAGCGTCGCCGAGATCTTCGAGATCAGCGAGGAGCATTTCGAGCGCATCACCGAGCGCCATATGCATCCCGGCGGACGGGATCCGTATCTGGTCCTCGGCGTTTCCCGTTCCGATGATTTCGCGACGATCCGTAAGCATTTCCGCGTGCTTGCTTCCGAACATCATCCCGACAGGCTGATCGCGCGCGGCGTTCCTCCGGAATTCCAGGCGATCGCCAATGACCGGATGGCGGCGCTCAATGCCGCCTATGCAGCCATACAGAAAGAACATCGCGCAGCATGAATGGATTCGAGCCCGATTTTCACGGCGCGGCAGTGATGCCGTCGCCGAACCATAACGACCGCGTCGACGGGCGGGCGCCCGACATGATCCTGTTGCACTATACCGGCATGCCGAGCGCCGACGGGGCGCTGTCCTGGCTCTGTCAGTCGGAGAGCCAGGTGTCGAGCCACTATTTCGTGCATGAGGACGGGCGCGTCCTGCAGCTCGTGCCCGAGCGACTGCGCGCCTGGCATGCGGGAAAAAGCTTCTGGGCGGGTGAGACCGACATCAATTCGCTGTCGATCGGTATCGAGATCGCCAATGCCGGCCATCCCGGCGGATTGCCGGAATTTGCCGATGCACAGATCGCTGCGGTGATCGAATTGTGTCAGGACTGCGGCAAACGTTGGTCAATTGCCCCGGAAAGGGTGCTCGGGCACTCCGATGTGGCCCCTGTTCGCAAGGTTGATCCGGGCGAAAAGTTTCCGTGGGGGAAGCTGCATTCGGCGGGTGTCGGGCACTGGGTCGAGCCGGCGCCGATCGGCAGCGGCCGCTTCTTCCAGCGCGGTGACCGTGGGCAGCCGATCGAAGCGCTGCAGGCGATGTTGTCGCTTTACGGTTATGGCACTGAAGTAACGGGAGAATTCTGTGGCAGGACCGAGGGCGATGTCGCCGCTTTCCAGCGCCACTTCCGCCCCGAACTGGTCGATGGGATCGCCGACACCTCGACGATCGAGACCCTGCATCGCCTGCTCCAGGCGCTGCCGCGATTCGCGTAAAGATCCGGTTACTTCCGCGAGGCTGG
The DNA here is from genome assembly GCA_023399465.1 of Pseudomonadota bacterium. Lineage (GTDB taxonomy): Bacteria > Pseudomonadota > Alphaproteobacteria > Rhizobiales > Rhizobiaceae > Ferirhizobium. The sequence goes on along the minus strand of JAEWPB010000177.1, from coordinate 7,837 downwards.
TATATTAGCCTTTGGTCGATAAAAAACCAAAAAGGGCAGGTGGCCACATCCTTTCCCAATTATCTCCGCATTGGGCTGGTTAAAAGCCCAGCGTCAACGGTGGCTGGAGTGGGGTTCCCAAGAACAGCAGCCACTAAATGAAACGAAAGAGATGTGTATGCGGGCCGGTTGCACCTACGACAGCACCGCCGTCCTGGAAGTTCTGCACCTTTGCGGCTTCCGCCACGCTCTTGTGTCGGAGACTACTGTCTGCATGATGAAATATACTGTTTCCCTCGCTGCATGCGCTGGCATGCTGCTTGCCGGGTTTACGTCTGCCTCTGCTGGTGCCCTTGATCACCGTAAGACCGTTCCACTTGAAACGACCACGCGCGATGCCGGCTTTGCGGTACCGTCGCCGGCGCCGTCCTTTTCGAAGAGCCCGTACACGGCGCTTATTTCGAAATATGCCAAGTCCTACGGCGTTCCGATCGATCTCGCCCATGCCGTCGTTCGCGTCGAAAGCAATTTCAATCCCAAGGCTCGCGGCGCTGCCGGCGAAATCGGCCTGATGCAGATCAAGCCCGCCACTGCACGCATGATGGGCTATTCCGGTTCGGCAAAGGGTCTCTATGATCCCGAAACCAACCTCAAGTACGGCATGAAGTACCTCGGTGCGGCCCACAAGCTTGGCGGCGGCAAGACCTGCAGCACCATCCTGAAGTACAATGCCGGTCATGGCGCCAAGCGCATGAACCCGGTTTCCGCAAACTATTGCGGCAAGGTAAAGTCGCTGATCAAATAACGATCCCGACATCATAACAACGTATGTGTTCCGGGGTGCGAATGTGCTCCGGGCTTGACTGAGACTGCCACTCGGATCGCTTTTCAATTGACAGCGAGCGGTTCCGTCCGGTGAAACGGGAAAAGCGGTGCTTTTCGCGTGATCGGGGAGGGGGAAGTGGCAGCACATTTCCGATATATCATCATTGGCCGGGGGGCTTTGCGGCGCCGCGGCCGGACGCCATCTGGCCGAAAGATGCGACGGGGTCGCGATCATCGGTCCCGATGAGCCGGCGGACCGCCAGACGCATCACGGCGTGTTCGCAAGTCATTATGATGAAGGCCGCATTACCCGCACCATCGATGCCGACGCCGTCTGGGCGCAACTCGCCCATCGTTCGATCGCGCGCTATGGCGATATTGCCCGAGCCAGTGGCATCGACTTCTATCGCGAGGTTGGCTGCCTTGTCGTCGGCGACGGCTCAGCCGATCCATATATATCAGACGTTTCCCGCGCCGCCGCGCGGCTCGGCGTTGCCGCCGAAGCGCTTGCCGACGATGGTCTGCAACGGCGGTTTCCGTATTTTTCCTTTCCGCAGGGCGCCGAGGGTATCCACGAAGCGCAAGGGGCCGGTCATATCAGTCCGCGCCGGCTGGTGCGGGCGCAATCGCTGCTGGCCGAACGATCAGGCGCTACCCTGATCCCCGACGTCGTGCGCACGATCCGGGACGAGGGCCGCAAGGCGGTCGTGACCACGGTTTCGGGGAGCAGGTTCACGGCCGAGAAAGTGCTGCTTGCGGCCGGCGGCCATTCGATTGCCGGCGATCTCCTGTCGCGGTCCCTCGATCTCAGGGTCTATGCGCGCACAGTCGTGTTTTTCGAAGTCGACGAGGACGAGGCGCGTCGGCTGCAAACCATGCCGTCACTGATCGCCAAGCTCGATGAAGGGCGTGACAGCATCTACCTGTTGCCACCGATCCGCTATCCGGATGGCCGTTTCTATCTCAAGATCGGCGGAGATCCGGACGATCTGCAACTGCGGACCGAAGCCGAGATTTGCGACTGGTTCCGCGGAAGCGGCCGGGCCGCTGCCAGAGACCACCTCGTTCGCATCGCTTGTTATCTCGTGCCGGGGCTCGCGGTGAAATCGATATCGACGGCGCCTTGCGTCACCTCCTTCACGCCGAGCGGCTATCCGGCGATCGGCTACACGTCGTCGCCGAGGATTGCGGTGATGACCGGCGGCTGCGGGGCCGCGGCCAAGAGCTCCGACGAAATCGGCCGGCTCGGCGCGGAACTTCTGCTCGAAAATCATATAAAGGCCGAGGACTACGGGACGGATTTTGCTGCGCATTTCCTCTGAAGGCTGCATCAGCCGTCATATTTTCGGTAGCAATCCGGCGCGCCCTCAGTTAATGACCGTCCAGCCAGTTGGCCGGGCAGCCGCGCTCTACCAATGCCGAAAGGCGGTAGGGTGAGGAAAGTCCGGGCTCCACGGAAACACGGTGCCGGATAACGTCCGGCGGGGGTGACCCCAGGGAAAGTGCCACAGAAAGGATACCGCCCCGCTTGCGGGGTAAGGGTGAAAGGGTGGGGTAAGAGCCCACCGCACGCCTGGCAACAGGGGTGGCATGGCAAACCCCACCGGGAGCAAGACCGAATAGGGATGACAGGGGGCGCGCAAGCGCTTCCAGCCCGTTTCCGGGCCGGTCATCCGGGTGGGTTGCGTGAGGCGGCGTGCAAACGTCGTCCCAGATGAATGGCTGCCACGTTCCGGTGTTCGCATCGGGGCCATACAGAACCCGGCTTACAGGCCAACTGGCTATTTTCTTTTTCGCGCGAGTGCTGTCGCATCGCGTTCCGCCCAAGGGCCGGAAAACCCATAATCAAATCAGTTTCTTGGGTCTGGGTCGCCGGGCGCGATCCTGCGCATCTCGCCCCTCGGGTCATAACCATTCGTTAAACTTAACAACTTACAAAGATACGATGCTGCGGATGTCCGAAGCGACCGGTTCCCATTGACGCCCAAATTGTCCCATGGTATCCCAAACACATACTGCTTACGGGCGATTTGAAGCCCATTCATCGCATACCGGAGACGGGTCCTCTCAGGAGGTTGCCCCGGGGTTCGATGTCTTCGCGGTGCGGAGGCGTGAGTGTGTTGAAGGGTTTGTTTCGGGGTGTATGAAGCGCCCCGCTTTGTGGGAAACGGCCGTAGAGCGTCATGAACCGCTTCCTTTCCAATGTTACCAGCAGGATCGATGCCAAGGGGCGGGTTTCCGTGCCGGCGGCGTTCCGTACGGTGCTGGCGAGCCGCGGGATCTCGGAGCTCTACTGCATCCAGGATTTCGTGTTCCCGGCCATCAGCATCGGTGGACCCGATCTGCTCGATCGTTTCGAGAGGCAGATCGCGGCGGAGGATCCGTTCTCGCTGCAAGCGAACCAGATGTCGCTCCTCATTCACGGGGGCGGGGTCTTCATGAAGCTCGACGCCGAAGGGCGGCTGATGGTCACGGATTTCATTCGCGACTTCACCGGCATCGCTACAGAGGTTACCTTTGTGGGGCGGGCGGATCATTTTCAGTTATGGCAGCCGCAGGCGTTTCAGGAAATGCAGGCGGCGGCTCGAGAGGAGCGCAGGCAGCGGGGTGCGCGTTCCGGATAGATTGGGGAAGCGGAATGGTGGCGAAACCTGGCGAAGGGCATGCTGAGGTCGATGGCGGGCAGGCTCGTCACATCCCGGTTCTTCTTGCCGAAGTTCTTGCAGCCCTCGAGCCTGCTCCCGGAAAGATCATCCTCGACGGCACGTTCGGAGCCGGCGGCTATACCTCGGCAATTCTCTCGGCCGGCGCCGATGTGATCGCGCTCGACCGCGATCCGACGGCGATTGCCGGCGGCCAGGATCTGGTCGCTGCGAGCGGCGGGCGGCTTTCCCTCGTCCATTCCGAATTTTCACGGCTGGCGGAGTTCGCGCCGGCCGGCGGTCTCGACGGCGTCGTCCTCGATATCGGCGTGTCCTCGATGCAGATCGATGAAGCCGAGCGCGGCTTCTCGTTCCAGAAGAACGGGCCTCTCGACATGCGCATGTCGAACTCCGGCGTGTCGGCGGCGGACGTCGTCAATCGCGCCAAGGTGTCGGACCTCATTCGCATCTTCTCGTTTCTGGGCGAAGAAAAGCAGCCCGGTCGTATCGCAAGGGCGATCGAGAAGCGCCGCGCGGAGGAGCCCTTCCAGACGACCCGCGACCTTTCCGGCCTGATCGAGATCGTCACGCCGCGCAAGGCCAAGGACAAGATCCATCCGGCAACCCGGGTGTTCCAGGCGCTCAGGGTGTTCGTCAACGACGAGCTTGGCCAATTGGCGCAGGCGCTTTTTGCCGCCGAGCGGGCCCTGAAGCCTGGCGGCCGGCTGGTGGTCGTGACCTTCCATTCGCTCGAGGACCGGATCGTCAAGAAGTTCTTTGCCGACCGTTCGGGCAAGGCGTCGGGTTCGCGCCACATGCCGATGGTGCATGAGCGGCTGGCGACGTTCGAGCCGGTCGGCAAGTCGATGGTGGCGGCAAGCGAAGCCGAGGCTGAGATCAATCCTCGCGCCCGCTCGGCCAAGCTCCGGGCCGGCCAGCGCACATCGGCGCCGGCAGAGGCCGCCGACCTGTCGATCTTCGACCTGCCCAATCTTGCCGATCTCGCGAAACTGGGGGGCTGACGGCGATGCTGAGAACCTTCGATATCATCCTGGTGTTCGTGATGATCGCGACCGCGGCCGTGACCTACAACATCAAGCACCACGCCGACGAGAAGCTCGCCGAGGTGCGCCGCCTCGAGCGGGAGATCAAGCTCGAGGAAGACACCATCGATCTGCTGAAGGCCGACTGGGCGCTGCTGACCCAGCCGATGCGCCTCCAGAAGCTGATCAATTTCTATGCCGATGAAATGCAGCTCGTGCCGACGGAATCCACCCAGCTCGCCCAGCCCGTCGAATTGCCGATGCGCCGCTCCGAGCTGCCGGTGGATGAAATTGCCAAGGGCGCCGACAGCATCGAGGATGCCGTCGCCAAGGCGATCAAAGCGGACATGATTTCAACAGGATCGGTGAATCGCTGATGTCTTTCCTTTCCCGCATCATGGTGCTGAAGAGCAGGGCCCATTTTTCCGCAGGCGGCTCCAATCGCCCCTCGGCAAGCTATGGATCCCACAATTTCCAGGGTGCGATGAAACAACGCGGCAAGCAGGCCCGCAACCGTGTCGCCCTGGTCATTACCGGGTTTGCCGTCGTCTACGCGATCATCGGCGGGCGGCTGGTGCAATACGGCGTGGCCCAGCCCGAGACGGTGTCGAGCATCATGCCGGCCGACCGTCTGATGGCGTCGCGCCCGGATATCCTCGATCGTAACGGCGAGGTTCTGGCGACCGATATCCGCACGGTCTCGCTCTACGCCGAGCCGCACAAGATCGTCGACGCCGACGAAGCGGTCGAGGCGCTGTCGACCGTGCTTCCCGATCTTGATGTCAAGGGAACCTATCGCAAGCTGTCATCGAATTCGCGTTTCCAATGGTTGCGGCGGCAGTTGACCCCGAAGCAGCAGAGCCAGATCCTGGCGCTCGGCATTCCCGGCATCGGCTTCCGGCCGGAGAAGCGCCGTTTCTATCCCGGTGGTCCGACCGCTTCGCATATCGTCGGCCATGTCAACGTCGACAACCGCGGCATCGCCGGCATGGAGCGCTATGTAGACAATCAGGGCCTTGCGGACCTTGCTGCGGTCGGCATGACCACCGACCAGCACCTGGAGCCGGTAAGGCTGTCGATCGACCTGCGGGTGCAGAGCATCGTCCGCGAAGTGCTGGCCGAGGGTATCAAGAAATATGAGGCGCTCGGCGCCGGTGCCGTCGTGCTCGACGTCAATACCGGCGAAGTGCTGGCCATGGCCTCGCTGCCGGATTACGACCCCAACAATCCGGCCGAAGGTGCGGAGGAGGGCTGGCTTAACCGCATGTCGAACGGCACGTTCGAGATGGGGTCGACCTTCAAGACCTTCACCACCGCGATGGCGCTCGATTCCGGCAAGGTGTCGATCAACGACAGCTTCGACGCGCGCTATCCGATCCGTATCGGCGGCTTCACCATCAAGGACTTCCACGGCAAGAACCGCGTTCTCACCGTTCCCGAGATCTTCCAGTATTCCTCGAACATCGGCACCGCCAAGATGGCGGACCTTATCGGCATCGAGGGACACAAGGAGTTCCTGACCCGGATGGGGCTGCTGACCAAGATGCAGACCGAACTGCCCGAGGTGGCGCAGCCCTCGCAGCCGCGCGAATGGAAGAAGATCAACTCGATCACCATCTCCTTCGGGCACGGTGTGTCGACCACGCCGCTGCAGACCGCGGTTGCAGGTGCGGCCCTGGTCAATGGCGGTCACTATATTTCGCCGACCTTCCTGCCGCGCACTCTCGAGCAGGCCGCCGAGATCGCCGTGCCGGTCGTCAAGAAGAGCACCAGCGACCACATGCGCTATCTCCTGCGCTGGAATGCCACCAACGGTTCGGGCAAGCGCGCGCTGGTTCCCGGTTTCGATGTCGGCGGCAAGACCGGCACAGCCGACAAGGTTGTCAACGGGCGCTATGCGAAAAACGGCCTCAATTTCAATGCCTTCCTGTCGGCATTCCCGATCGGCGATCCGAAGTATCTGGTGCTGACCTATATCGACGCGCCGAAGACCGGTGAGGGCGGCGGCCGCACTGCCGGTCTCAACGCCACGCCGATGGTCGGAGAGATCGTGCGGCGCAGCGCTGCAATTCTCGGGGTAAAACCGAAATTCGGGGAAGATGGTTCTGCCTTGCTGATGTCGTATTGAGCATGAAAGAGTCGACGTGACCGATTCGCACGGGGCGGCGCGGTCCGGGATAGAAAAGTGCTGTCGATGAAACTTCGAGATCTGGCCGGAGGGGACTTTCCGGAACTGAATGAACAACTGAATGGCGCCGTAGGCGAGACCGAGATTTCCGGCCTTTCCGCCGATAGCCGGAGCATCGGGCCGGGTATGGCCTTCGTCGCGCTGGCCGGCACCAGGGCCGATGGCGCCGGTTATGTGGAAGATGCCGTTTCGCGCGGCGCTGCGGTCGTCATCGCCGAGCATCCGATCCCGGGCTGCGCAGTGCCAGTGTTCACCGTGTCGCAGGCCCGTCGCTTTCTCGCTGTTGCCGCAGCACGCTATTACGGGGCGCAGCCGGAAACGATGGTGGCGGTCACCGGTACCGCCGGCAAGACCTCGGTTGCCTCCTTTACCCGCCAGATCTGGATGCATGCCGGTCACCCGGCAGCGATGATCGGCACCACCGGCGTCGTGTCGCCGACCCGCAACGAGTACGGGTCGCTGACGACGCCGGATCCGGTTTCGCTGCATGCGCTCCTGAGCGAGCTTGCCGCCGAGGGCGTCACTCACGCCGCGATGGAAGCCTCCAGCCACGGCCTCGACCAGTATCGCCTCGACGGCGTTCGCCTCGCGGCTGCCGCCTTCACCAATCTCGGCCGCGACCACATGGATTACCATCCGACCGTCGAGGCCTACATGGACGCCAAGATGCGTCTCTTCGACACCCTGCTGCCGGCAGGCGCTCCGGCGGTGATCTTTGCCGACGATCCGTGGTCCGAGCAGGCGATCCGCATTGCCCGCGAAGCCGGCCTGGATGTTCGGACCGTCGGCCGCAAGGGCGAGTTCCTGACGCTGAAACGCGTCGAGCATTTCCGCCACAAGCAGGTCGCGGAAATTCATTGCGGCGATGAAATCTTCGAAGTGCAGATCCCGCTGGCAGGCGACTTCCAGGTGGCGAACGCACTCGTGGCCGCGGGTCTTGCGATTTCGACGGGAGTCCCGGCGGCGACCGCGATTGCGGCGCTCGAAAAGCTGCAAGGCGCCTCGGGCCGGCTCGAGCTTGTCGGCCACGCGCCGAACGGCGCGCTTGCCTATGTCGACTATGCCCACAAGCCCGATGCGCTGGAGAACGTGCTGACCTCCGTTCGCCCGTTCACAACCGGGCGGGTCATCGTGGTCTTCGGCTGCGGCGGCGACCGCGA
>JAEWPB010000054.1 GCA_023399465.1 Pseudomonadota bacterium | reverse complement strand
CCTTCATCCGCTCGTGGATGAACAGAAGCAGTTCCTGTTGCTTGCGTGTCAGCATCGCAGCATATCCCCAGAATCGCGAAACAAATCCAGAACAGACCCTATATGTTCCATATGTGTTCTGCAAGTGCCTAAAAAATGGTGAAGCTTCTGCAGAAGCGTGAGAGATAGTCTGGAACGGCAGTGATATTCGTTCAGGAATGGAATGGGTGCGGCCATTGTGCCCAGGTCGCTTGCTGCGGCCGGTATCGGAAGGCTTGATACACAATCGGACCAGTCGATTGTCGTCATTCAGATGAAAATATGAAGTCCCTCTTTTGATTGATGATGTCGAGCAAAGAGATGAGGCGGTTGGTTTGGGCAAAGCGCAACAACTATGTCCGCGGACGCCAAGGCCGGCCCGGTTTGCTGGCTTGTCAGGAGCCTGTCCGGTGGCGCAGGTATAGCCATTCTCCCGCGGCGCAGCAGGCCAGTGTCACGGCCAGCAGCGCCAGTGAAGCCGGCTGTTCGCGACCGAGATTGAACGCAGATCCGATCATCACGGCGGTCATCAGCACCGCACCGAGAATGATCAGGCCGCGCCAGCCGCCCGCCAGACCGCGAAGGCGCCAATGCGCAGCGAACACGGCCATGTAGGCGATCAGGAACGTGATACCGGCGACATTGGCAATGGAGCCGAGCCGCAAGCCGACGATCAGCGCCAGCGAGATGACAACCGAAACCGCGAAGCCGAAAGGCACCTTGAGAAACGATCTGGCGAAAATGTGCGGCAGTTTGTGCCGCCGGACGAGTTCGGAGTTGAGATTGAGGATGCTGAACAGGGTTGCGTTGGTGGCCGATATCGTTGCGAGCAATCCGGCAATTGCAACTGCGGTATAGCCGATCGTGCCGAGAACCGGGCGAGCAGCCTCCGCAACGGCCGTATCGGCATGGCGCTCGAGCTCCTCCGGAGACAGATTGCCGAGAATGGCGAGTGCGAGTGCAAGGTAGAGCAGGATAACCATGCTGATCGCCAGGAATATTGCCCGCGGCATGATCCTCTGCGGATTGGCGACGCTGGCTGATGCGTTCGTCATCATGCCGAAGCCGGCATAGGCGAAGAAGGTCAGGCCGACGCTCGACATAAGCGCGGCAAGGCTGACGGTCCGGCCGGTCGTGAGGAGTTTCGGGGTGAAGTCGCTGAGGCTCGCGGCAATGAGCAGGACAAGGATGCCGAGCTTGACGACGACGAGGATGACCTCGGCGCGGCCGACGGCTCCTGATCCGACCAGATTGAGGAAGGCAACGGCCAATACCATGAGGACGGCCAGCAGGTTTGCTGTCACGTGACCTGCGGCGCCACCAAAAACGAGTTGTGCCGCATAGGCTCCAAAACTCTTGCCAACCACGGCGATGGTGACGATCAGGGTGATGAGATACACCAGCGAGAGCGTGCCGGCGAAGATCCCGTCGGGAAATGCCTCGGCGAGATAGTCGATGAGGCCGCCGCGGCCGGGATAGCGGGCGGAGAGCTTGGCAAACGAATAGCCGGAAAGCAGAGCTATGACGCCGCTGATCAGGAAGCTCAGGAAGACTTCCCGGCCGGCAATGAGGGTCGCCTGACCGAGCAATGCAAATATCCCCGCGCCGACCATGGACCCGATGCCCAGCGAGGTGACGCTCCAGATGGTCATTGCAAACCGGACTTTTTCTGGCTTGGGACTGATCTTCTGCAGCCTGGCATTGGCAGCGCCGACGGCGCGCCTGGTGATGTTCCTGATACGGTCCCGGGCGATGGCAGCCTCCCTTGCGATCGACGGCGGCCGACCGCGGTCAACGGCACTCGGCAGCGGTCGACGATATCGTGGCGGTCAGGGCGTGGATGGCCGGAAGACGTTGCAGCCGAGCGCCCTGGCGACTGCACCGACGGCGGCCATGCCGCGCACGCTATTGCCGGCGGGATCGAGCGGCGGCGCGAAGGCGGCTATCGCCAGTTCTCCCGGCACCACCGCCAGGACACCGCCGCCAACACCGCTCTTGCCCGGCAGGCCGACGGTGTAGGCCCAGTCACCGGACGCCGTATAGAGCCCTTCCATGGCCATTTCGGCAAGTATCGGGGCGGTGCTGGCGGACGCGATCACGCGCTGCCTGGTGACCGGGTTTACGCCGTCGGCAGCAATCGTTGCCCCCATCGTGGCAAGGTCGACCGTAGTGACCAGCGTCGAGCACTGGCGGGTATAGATATCCACGGCTTCCATCGGATCGCTGTAGCAGGTGCCGGCGCTGTACAGCAGCCACCCGATTGCCCTGTTGTGGAAGTTCGTCGTCTGCTCGGAGTGGTTCACCTCGTCGGAGAGCGCGATCTGGCGGCCCGCAAAGCGGCTCTGGCAGTCGAGGATGGCGGCCCAACGCTTTTCCGGGTTGTCGCCGGGGACGAGGCTGGCGGTGGAAATCGCTCCGGCATTGACGAGCGGCGACAGCGGCCTGCCACCGTGGAGTTCCAGCGCGATGACGGAGTTGAAAGGCAAGCCGGTGGGATCGGCGCCGACCTTCTGGTGCACGCCTTCGGGGCCGATCGCTCCCATCACCAGTGCCAGGGTGAAGACCTTGGAAATCGATTCGATTGCAAAGGCGTAGTCGGCGTCCCCGGTCTTGAAAATCTGTCCATCAGCGGTAACCACGGCCACTGCGAAAAGGTTCGATGGCACCGATGCGAGGAAGGGAATGTAGTCGGCATTCTTGCCGCCTTGCGCGGCCAGTCCAGCTGCGTGACCCTCTTCGAGAGCGGTCGTGATTGCTTCCTTTGTGATGGCCATTTTGTTTGCCTCCGGAGAAGATGGCATACTTGGCTGTTCAACTGCCGGGATGGGCTGCCTCAGCCGATGCCTGTTGCTGGCCGGGCTGGCGCCCCTCCTTTTGCCAGTCGAAGGGTTCGAAGTCGGAAGTCCCTTCGGCTGTCATCCAGTGCGGCTTGCGGATCGCGTAGATGATCAGCGGGATTGCGACGAATACCACGTTGCCGGCGATCAATATCCAGACATAGGTTGTCGGGCTGCCCACCGCGATCTGCGACGGCGGAACGAAACTCAGCAGGAAGGCGATGAGCGATCCGATGAAGCCGATGCCGGCAAACAGCCACATGCCGAAGGCGCCGAACGGCACCTTGTAGGGGCGGGGCGTGTTCGGTTCGCTGTAGCGCAGATGGATGGCGGCTGCGAACATCAGCAGGTACATGATCAGGTAGAGGGTCACCGTCAGCTGGCTCAGGATCTGGTAGGCTGCCTGGACGGATGGCAGAATGACGAACATGATCGCCAGGAACGTGACGATCAGCCCCTGGACGATCAGGATGTGGCTTGGCGCCCCGTGCTGGTTCAGCTTCTGGAAGAAGGGCGGCAGATAGCCCGCGCGCCCGACCACGACAAGACCGGCCGACGGACCTGCGACCCACACCGTGACGCCGCCAAGCACGCCGAACGCAAGGGCTAGCGCGATGATCGGCGAGGCCCAGTTCATCCCGAAGAAGGTGAAGAAGTCGTCATAGGTGATGAGCAGGCTCTGGACCAGGTTGATCTGGCTGCTGGGGATGATGAAGGCGATGGCGAGCGTGCCGAGGACAAAGATCAGTACGGTGACGATCGAGGAGATGAGGATCGCCAGCGGATAGTTTCGCGAGGGGTTGTCGATCTCCTTGACGTGGATAGCGTTCATCTCCATGCCGGCATAGAACAGAAAGATTCCGGCTGCCAGCACCAGATTGTTGAAGTTGGTGAAGTCAGGGATGAGATCGCGCCAGGCGAGGGTGGTTTCGATCCGCTGGCCGGAGAACAGATAGCTGAAGCCGAGGATGATCAGGATCGCAGCCGGGATGATCGTGCCGATGATACCGCCCCATTTGGAGATCGTCGCGGCGGACTTCAGGCCCCGCAGCGCCACCAGCGTCGCCGCCCAGTACACGACCAGGACGATGATGATGGTGTAGAGCTTGTTGGCCGCAAGCGCCGAATCCCAACGCTTGTCAGGGCCCATGAAAGCGAGTGCGACGGCTCCGAAGGTCAGCACCGTCGGAAACCAGATCGTCGACTCCACCCAGACCAGGAATATCGCGAGGAACCCCCAGCGAGCCCCGAAGGACTCTCCGACCCAGCGGAACACGCCGCCCTTTTGCGGCCAGCCGGTCGCAAGTTCCGCAGCTACGATCGCCACCGGAATCAGAAAGAAGATGGCGGCAAATATATAGTAAAAGACGGAGGTCAGGCCGTAAGTGGCTTCCGATGGCAGGCCGCGAAGGCTCACGACGGCGGTGATGTTCATCACCGCCAGTGTCATGATGCTGAGGTTCGCCTTCTGTGCCAACCCCGTTTTGCGTGGCGTTTCCTGGGACGCTGGAGAAGTATTTGTCATCGCTTCCTCCAAGGCTACCGATTGCAGTTATGGCGCCGGGTCGAGGGAAACCCGATAGCCCGATTGCTCAGGTATGATGGAAGCCGGTTCCTTCCGAAGGCTTGATGTCGGACGGCGGATGATCCTTGAAGAACTGGATCGCGCTCTTGAAATCGCGCATCAGCAGGTCTGCCATATCCATTTCGAAGCCGCGGCGGCACATGATGCGCATCACGTCGATGTTGGACGCCTTGCCGCTGAGTGCAAAGGCCGGCACCTGCCAGTCATCGCGACGCAGGCGGTCCGAGAGGTCATAGAGGGTGTAACCCGGCTTGGCACCATCCTTGATGCGGAAGCAAATGGCGGGAAGGCCGTTTTCGGGTGTACCGTCATGGATGAACTCGAACGGACCGAGCGGGGCGATCTGCTTTTGCAGGTATTGCGCCACGCGGTAGGCCGCCGTCTGGACCTTGGTGTAGCCATCGCGTCCGAGCCGGAGGATTTCGTAATACTGCGAGATGACCTGGCCGGCGGGGCGCGAGAAGTTGATCGCGAAAGTGCCGACCTGGCCGCCGAGATAGTCGACCTTGAATACCAGGTCTTCGGGAAGTGCTGCTTCGTCACGCCATATCACCCAGCCGCAGCCGAGCGGTGCGAGGCCGTATTTATGGCCCGAGGCGCTGATCGACTTGACACGGGGCAGACGGAAATCCCAGACGATGTCCTTGGAACAGAACGGGGACAGGAAGCCTCCGCTCGCGGCATCGACATGAATGTCGATGTCCAGTCCCTTGCTCTTCTGCAGCTTGTCAAGCGCATCCTGGAAGGGCTCGGGGTATTCGTAGCCCCCGGTATAGGTGACGCCGAAGGTCGGGACGACGCCGATGGTGTTTTCGTCCACCACTTCGAGCATTTCCTTGGGCGTCATCAGCAGGCGGCCGGGCTCCATCGGGATCTCGCGGATCTCGACATCCCAGTAGCGCGCGAACTTGTGCCAGCACACCTGCACCGGCCCGCAGACGAAATTGGGCTTGTCGGTCGGCTTGCCCATTTCCTGCATTTTCTTGCGCCAGCGCCATTTCATGGCCATGCCGCCAAGCATGCAGGCCTCGCTCGAGCCGATGGTATTCGTGCCGGTGGCATTGCCTTTTGGTTTAGGGGCGTTCCAGAGATCTGCGATCATGTTGACACAGCGCAGGTCGATCGCCGCCGATTGCGGATATTCTTCCTTGTCGATCCAGTTCTTGTTGATCGATATGTCCATCAGCTGGTGGACGAATTCGTCATCCCATGTCTGGCAGAATGTCGCGAGGTTCTGGCGGGCGTTGCCGTCAAGAAACAGCTCATCGTGGATGATCTGGTAAACGGACTTCGCGATCGTTTCATGTTCGGGGAATTTGTGCTTGGCAGCGATGCCCTGCAGAGGCTCTGCGCCGAAAAGTGGATCGATCAGTCCCTGCACCAGCTGATTTGCGTCGGTCATCGATGGACTCCTTGGCCAGAGCCCCCCTTCAAGGGAAGCTACCTATGGCGGCGCGGGCTGCAATCAATGGCAAAGTTGCGTTTTTGTGGCTTCGCACCAGCCCCGGGATTGCAGCCGTCCCGTCAGCAAGACGACACAAGGAATCTGGGCGTCGGCAGGGAGCGATCCGCTTGCATTATTTATGTGCGAAGCAATGCCGATGAGGCCTGCCGGAGGAGCGGGCAAAACCGCAAACCTGCGGCGATCGGTGGGAAAAGGTTACTTGGATCCTGCCCTCTGTCCTCTGCCCTCGGCATGGAGGCGAAAGCCCCTGTCGAGATGAGCATGTCCTGAGATGGATGGAGATTTGTTGTTCAAATGTATTGTAAATTCGCAACAATAAATATTCTTGTTGAAGTCGCGTCCATTGACGGTTGTATTTCAATGTTGAAAAACAGGGTGAAATAATAAAGCATCCGACTCGTGTACTCAGCGCCTAGTACAAAGCTAGGGGTCTCTGGAAGAGCAAAGTTCATCGGGCCTGCCCAATCGCGTGACTTGGAGGTTATGCATTCATGAACATAAAGAGTCTTCTTCTCGGGTGCGGTGCAGCACTTGCAACTGTATCGGGCGCTCAGGCCGCGGATGCGATCGTGGCTGCCGAAGCCGCGCCCATCGAATATGTGCGGGTCTGCGATGCCTTCGGCACCGGCTATTTCTACATCCCCGGCACGGAGACCTGCCTCAAGCTTGGCGGTCGCGTTCGCTATGACATGCAGATCGCCGACTCCTACACAGCTCACAGCGATGACGGCTGGAACAAGCTGACGCGTGCCGAACTCTGGATGGATACGGCGAGCGACAGCGAATACGGTGCGCTGAAGACCAAGATGATCCTGCGCTGGAACTGGACGACCGACGGCTACTTTACCGGTCCGAGCGACGATATCTTCCTCGGCAATACGCAGGCGCAGTTGATCTGGGCGACGATCAGCATTGCCGGCTTCGAAATCGGTGTCGGCGATTCACAGTTCGCCTCCTACCTCGGCTATGCCGGCAACGTCATCAACGACGACGTGATCCAGTACGGTCCGGAACAGCAGGAAGAGCGCGCGCAGATCAGCTATACCTATGATCCGGGGAACGGTTTCTCGGCAGTGTTCGCTGTTGAAAACAGCGGCAACAACGACCCGGACAGCCCCACCTACCGCGCCAGCACCAAGTACATGCCTGACCTCGTTGCCGGCGCCGGCTATTCGGCCGGTTCGTGGAGCTTCAAGGTCGTCGGCGGTTACGACTCGGTTGCCGAGGAAGGCGCGATCAAGGCTCGCGTCGACGGGACCTTCGGTGGCTTTACCGCATTCTTCATGGGTGGCTGGAACACCGACGGCAGCACCACCAACGTATACGCCGCCGGCAGCAACACCTACGGCGTGGGCTGGGGCGACTGGGCGTTCTGGACGGGCTTCACTGCCCCGATCACCGAAAAGCTCGAGGCCGACCTGCAGGTCGCTGCCGATGACAACAATACGCTTGCCATTGCAGCCAATCTTCGGTGGATGCCTCTTCCCGGTGCTCTGATCCAACCGGAAGTCACCTATACCAAGTGGGACAACGACGTGGTCGACAGCGATCAGTGGAACGCGATGCTTCGCTTCCAGCGAGATTTCTGACGCAATAGGACGCACGGCCACAAGTCCTCCGGGCCATCGGTGCCGCGATCTTGTGCGACACCCGAAATGGCCAGAAGTTTTTTCCTCGTCCGCCCCGGAAGCGATCCGCCGGCCCGGGCGACCACGATCACTAGCTTTGGCCAGGCGGCCCCGGATAACACCGGGGCTGGTTTCGTTCAGAGCATCCGCTGCAAGCGTCGCAGATTGTGTCGAAGGGTGATCCATTGCAGGGCGGGAATGTTGCCTTGATAGATCTGGGCGTTTCCGAGCGTCTGGACCCGCAGCCGCGCGACGTCGTTCTTCAGGCGGGCATATTCCGGAACGGTGATCACGCAGTGGGCGAGGTTCCAGTCGAGCCGTTGGTCGGCGACGCGAAGCCAGGTGAGAACGTCGATGACCCATGGCCGGTTGACGGTCTGCGGGAACGGCGGCAGCCACAGCGGCACGAATGATTCCGCATAGAATGTATAGGGCGTGCGCCGGTAGTAGTAGGCTGCAGCCTCGGCTTGGTCATAGTAGCCGTACTTGCCGCAGGGACCGGGGGAAACCGCGGGCCCGCGGGGACTGCGGGGACCACCGTCGCCGGCGGACGCGATCGAGGATGCAATCGCGACGAACAGGGCTGCGATTGTCATGGGAGCTATCAGCGAGCGCATCGGCGCCTCCTATCCTTCGCCGAGGCCGCCTTTACCGCCTCAAGCCCTGGTTGACATTGCCGCGACGTCGCAAATGACTGTGGCGGTGCTGCAATCGCTGCGGAACAGGAGCAAAAATATTACGTTCATGGCGGCAGCGCATCTGCAAAATAGCTGCAGTTCATTGGCGCGGCAGCATCAATACGGATAATATGCCGGCAGGACCGGCGATGCTGCCGTGGCTCGTCAGGTTGCAAGCGGTCGGCCCGCGGATCCGGTCGGTTCGGTGAGGGCCGGAGCCGAGTACAGCAAATCGGGAGTTGGCAATGGACACCGATGCTCGCCTGAAGGAATTCTCTCCCTATGCGCTTGCGGCGCTCAGAATGATGACTGCGCTCCAGTTCATAGAGCACGGTACGCAAAAGTTCTTCGATTTCCCGCCTGCAGCCGAACCCTTCACCAACCTTTGGAACCTGATCGGGCTTGCCGGGGTTCTCGAGGTTGGCGGCGGTATCCTGATCTTTCTCGGACTGTTCACCCGTCCGGCCGCCTTCATCCTGTGCGGATTCATGGCGGTGGCCTATTTCATGGCGCATTTCCCGGTGGATTTCTATCCGGTGAACAACCGCGGCGATTCGGCAATCTCGTTCTGCTTCATCTTCATGTATCTGTTCTTCGCCGGGCCCGGCGCGCTCGCGCTCGACAACCGCCGCGCCTGATCGTGGCGCGGCGGCGCGAGATCATCACATCTGCGGTCCAGCAATGGACAGGGGCTATGCCGTGAGCTTCAACCCGGCAATGCCGGCGATGATCAGGGAAATGCACAGCAGCCGGACGGCGGTGGCGGGTTCGCCAAGCAGCCAGATGCCGAGAAGCACGGTGCCGACGGTGCCGATGCCGGTCCAGATGGCATAGGCGGTGCCGAGCGGCAGGCTGCGAACGGCAAGTCCAAGCAGGACGACACTGGCGACCATTGCGCCGGCGGTCAGGATGGTGGGAATGGGGCGGGTAAAGCCGTCGGTGTATTTCAGTCCGACCGCCCAGCCGATCTCGAAAAGTCCGGCGACGAAAAGCAGGATCCAGGCCATGGGGCACTCCGGTTAAGAAGCGAGGCCGTCCCCGCGGTTGGTGGCGATCGCCGATGATGGCGACCGCTGCAGCCGTCTGCGACAGGACATATGCCTGCTGCAGACGGCCTTTGCAAGAGCTGGCGGGCTTAAGCGAGCCGCTCGGCGTGCCACCTCAGGTGATCGTCTATGAAGGTGGAAATGAAGTAGTAGGAGTGGTCGTAGCGCTCGTGCATGCGCAGCTTCAGGCCGATATCGGTGCCCTTGATGGCCTCCTCGAACAGCCAGGGCCGCAGACCGGTTTCCAGGAAGCTGTCGGCCGTGCCCTGGTCGATCAGGAATTCGGGGAAGCGCGCGCCGTCCTCAACCAGCGCGCAGGCGTCGTACTGCCGCCATGCGGTCTTGTCGGCACCGAGGTATTTTTCGAGGGCCGGCGCGGACCAGTCCGCCGTCGACGGCTGGACAATCGGTGCGAAGGCCGAGCAGCTCCTGTAGCGGTCGGGATGCTTCAGGGCGATGGTCATGGCGCCATGGCCACCCATCGAATGCCCGAAGATGCCCTGGCGGTCACGGTCGATGCGGAAGTGCTCGCCGACGAGTGCCGGCAGCTCCTCGGTGATGTAGGTGTACATCTTGTAGTGCTCGGCCCAGGGCTCCTCGGTGGCGTCGAGGTAGAAGCCGGCGCCCTTGCCCATCTGCCAGTTGGTGAGTTCGTCGGCGACGTCATTGCCGCGCGGGCTGGTGTCCGGGCAGACGATGATGAGCCCGAGTTCCGATGCCAGCCGGCGGTATTCGCCCTTTTCCATGACGTTGGCATGGGTACAGGTCAGGCCGGAAAGATACCAGAGCACCGGGCAGGGCTCCTTGACCGCTTTCGGCGGAACAAAGACGGCAAAGGTCATCTCGGTCTTGCACGCCTCGGAATCGTGCTGGTACACGCCCTGCATGCCGTCGAAGGCGGTGTTCTGGGAAATGATCTTCATTGTTGGTCTCCATTGGGTGCCGACAGGCTCACTGCCCGCCGGCAGAGCCGGTCGAGGGTTTCAAGAAAACGGGAGCGGTCGCGGGGGCTGAACGCGGCGTTGTAGCCCTTGCTTTCGCCGGTCTCGCGCAAATGCGCGCCAAGGTCGCGCATGGCGGTCGCCATGCCGATATTGGTTTCGTCGAACACGCGGCCGCCGGGACCGGTGACGAGCGCGCCCTTCGCCACGCAACGGCCGGCAAGCGGCACGTCAGCTGTCACCACGATGTCGCCGGCGCCGGCATGTTCGGCGATCCAGTTGTCGGCGGCATCGAAGGCGTTCGAGACGATGACGTTACGGACCATCGGGTCGCGGGAGGGGCGAAGGCCGGAATTGGCCACGAGTGTCACCGGGAGGTGATGACGTTCGGCGACCTTGGCAATTTCCGCCTTGACCGGGCAGGCATCGGCATCGACGTAGATCATCGGGGTGAGGCCTTTCAGATTAAAAAATGCGCCAAAATCAGATTGTTCAGGCGCATTTTTAATGTCGTTTATAAACTCAGTAAACCACCACGCTTCGGATGCTGTCGCCCGAATGCATCAGCTCGAAACCCTTGTTGATGTCGTCGAGCGGCATCACGTGGGTGATCATCGGGTCGATCTCGATCTTTCCGTCCATGTACCAGTCGACGATCTTCGGCACGTCGGTGCGGCCGCGCGCGCCGCCAAAGGCGGTGCCCATCCACTGCCGGCCGGTGACCAGCTGGAACGGCCGCGTCGAGATCTCCTGGCCGGCGCCGGCCACCCCGATGATGACAGACTTGCCCCAGCCGCGGTGCGAACTCTCCAGCGCCTGGCGCATCACCTTCGTGTTGCCGGTGCAGTCGAAGGTGTAGTCGGCGCCGCCGATCAGGTCGCCGTTGCGCTTCGTCATGTTGACGAGGT
>JAEWPB010000152.1 GCA_023399465.1 Pseudomonadota bacterium | reverse complement strand
GCTTCGGCCTGGCCGCCTTGTTGCTATCGGTCACTGCGCTCGCAGCCGCCGCCATGAATGCCGCGCCGCCCGCCGGCCACTACGAGATCTGGGAGGATGTCGAGGGCGGCGCGGTTTGCGAGCTCCTCCTCGAGGATGCGTCATCGATAGGCGGTTTCGCTCTCGCGGGGGACAATGGCTGCATGGCGGTATTCAAGTTCTCCGGCGATCCCCATGCGTGGTTCCTCGACGACAATGGCGGGCTGGCGATCATCGATGCCACCCGGAAGATCCTGGTGCGGTTCGACCGGCTCGCCGATGGATCGTTCTATGCGCGACGCGATGCCGATGGGCTGGAAAATCTCAACCTGACCCCAAAACTGCCTTGATGGTGGCGACCATCCCGTCGGGTTCATGCTCTCCACTCCGGCGGTTTCCCAGCCTGCGTTCGTATGGCGCCCTTCCAGCCGATTGCGCTCCCTGTGAACCCCTGGGAGCATCTATGCTGATCGCAGTCGCACGTGCGACAATTGCCGCTTGCGAAAAGCGTTGCGACACGCCCTCGTGGTGAGATAGCTTGCATCAGGAAGCATTCTGCGGGAGCCAGGAGGGGGGCGCTATGCAGTCGCTGATTACGCCGGGGCACAAGCCGGTGCAGGTAGAAATTCTCGAGGCGGAGATCAGGAGGGTCTGCGGTTCGTTCGATCTGGAGCCGATGCGGCGAAGCGGGGTCGTCAATGGCGACGTCGCGACGCGCCGCGTCGGCTTGTTCGACACGGCGATCGTGGCGCTCGATGCCTCCGAGGTCGCGCGCAGCCCGCGCTCCATCCGCCAGGATCCCGGCGAACATTTTTTCCTGCTGGTGCAGGATGCCGGCCAGTGCCGCGTCGAACAGGGCGATCATGTTGCCGAACTTGCGGTCGGCGACATGTTCCTCGTCGATTCCGTCAAGCCGTCCAACTTCCTCTACCGGGGCGAGCGCTCGAACCAGGTCTCGCTGCACATTCCCCGCGAAGAGGTCGTGCATCGCTTCGGCTCTCTCTGCGCCGGCGGTCTCTCCATCTCGCGCGACGATCCGCTCTGGCTCGCCATGCGCGCGGTCATTGCCAAGATGCTGCTGGAGGAAGGCGCGCAGGCCCACCTTGGCGAAGCTTTCCTCTCTCTCCTTGGAGCCTACCTGCACTCGACCCGCGTCACCGGCGCGGCGCCTTCCGAAACGCTGCTTTCCCGTGCGCTGGCGATGATCGACCGCCACCGGGCCGACCCCGCCTTCGGCCCCCGTGACCTCGCCTCCCGTCTCAATGTTTCGGAGCGCATGTTGCAACGGCATTTCAGGACGCTCGGCGAAACGCCCGGGCACCGGCTGCTCAGCCGGCGGCTGGAACTCGCCCACGCGCGGCTTTCCGCCCCCAGGGGCGAGCAGCCGGCCGAGGGTGTCACATCGGTCGCCTTCGACTGCGGCTTCAACGACCTTTCCTATTTCTACCGCGAGTTCCGCAAGAAATACGGCATGACCCCGGGTGCGGTTGCGCGCTGCCATTGACGCTTTTGTCCAAAAGGCGGGACGGTACCGTCCAAGCCCGGCGGGCCGTGCGCCTCTATACTCTGCCTCCAAATGTCCCCGCAACAGGAGGCGGGGCGTTCATCGAGGAGGCAGAAATGATGGAATTCAAGGCAACCATCGGCGGCAAGCCGGTGCCTGCAGGTTCGGGCTTTACCGTCACCAACCCGGCGACGGGCGAGGTGGTGGGTCGCGCGCCCGACATGGGCGCAGCCGAGCTCGATGCGGCCGTTGCGGCCGCCAAGGCCGCATTCCCGGCCTGGTCGGTACAGAGCGACGAGGCCCTGCAGGCCGCCTGCGCCGCGGTGACGGCCAAGATCGAGGAGCATGCCGCCGAGCTTGCCGAGATTATCACTCTCGAACAGGGCAAGCCGCTGAACGGCCTCGGCTCACGCTGGGAGGTTGGTGGTGCCGTCGCCTGGGCGGGCTACACGACCGGGCTCTCCCTGCCGGTCAAGGTGTTGCAGGACAACGAGCAGGGGCGCGTGGAACTGCATCGCAAGCCGCTCGGCGTCGTCGGCTCGATCACGCCGTGGAATTTCCCCGTCATGATCGCCGTCTGGCACATCCTGCCGGCATTGCGCACCGGCAATACGGTCGTGGTGAAGCCGTCGCCCTATACGCCGCTCTCCACCCTCAGGCTCGTCGAGATCATGAACGAGGTTCTGCCGCCGGGTGTCGTCAATGTGGTGACGGGCGAGGACAAGGCGTTCAATCTCGGCGGAGCCATGTCGGCGCATCCCGATATCCGCAAGATCGTCTTCACCGGCTCCTGCGCCACCGGCCAGAAGGTCATGCAGTCCGCCGCCGCGACCATGAAGCGCCTGACGCTGGAAATGGGCGGCAATGACGCCGGCATCGTGCTGCCCGATGCCGATCCTCAGAAGATCGCCGAAGGGCTGTTCTGGGGCGCCTTTATCAACAACGGCCAGACCTGCGCGGCGATGAAGCGGCTTTACGTGCACGAGTCCATCCACGACGCCGTCTGCGATGCGCTCGTCGCCTATGCGAGGAACATCCCCGTCGGCAACGGCATGGAGGAGGCAAGCATTCTTGGGCCGATCCAGAACCGCATGCAGTTCGACAAGGTTTCGCGGCTCGTCGCGGATGCCAAGGGCCGGGGCAGGGTGCTGCTCGGCGGCGAGCCGGGCGAGGGCCTGTTCTTCCCCCCGACCATCGTTGCCGGACTTCGCAACGGCGATGCGCTGGTGGACGAGGAACAGTTCGGTCCGGCGCTGCCGATCATCCGCTATGCCGATGTCGAGGAGGCGATCCGGCTGGCGAACGACAGCCCGAACGGGCTCGGCGGCTCGGTCTGGGCGTCCGATATCGAGGCCGCGAAGAAGGTCGCGAGCCGTCTGGCCTGCGGGTCCGTCTGGATCAACAAGCACGGCGCCATCCAGCCGAATGCACCCTTCGGCGGGGTGAAGTCGTCCGGCTTCGGCGTCGAGTTCGCGGAAGAGGGGCTTGCCGAATACACCGATATCCAGGTGGTCTTCGCCTGATAAGCAGGAAAAGGGAGAGGAAACGATGATGAAACTGACGAAGCATCTGTCAGCGACGGCGCTGGCGATGGGCCTTGTCGCCACGGCGGCTTGCGCTCACCCGCTCGACGGGTTGACGGCCGAGGAATACCAGAAGATCAACCAGATCATGCGCGGCGAGAAAGTCGTGGACGACGATACGCTGTATCCGCTGATCGAGCTGAAGGAGCCGGCCAAGGCCGATGTTCTGGCCTGGAAGGAAGGCGACAGCCTCGACCGCAGGGCGACGGTCTATTTCACCAGCGCCGACGGCTTCAGCGAGGCGGTCGTCAACATTACCAAGGGCACGGTCGAGAGCAACGCGAAGACATCGGGCCAGCCGATGGTGCTCTTCACCGAGTTCATGAACGCGCTGGAAGGCGCGCTTGGCCATCCCGAGATGGTGGCGGGGCTTGCCAAGCGCGGGCTGAAGCCCGATCAGGCCTTCTGCCTGCCGCTGACGGGCGGCAACTTCTTCACCGAGGAATACAACAATTCCCGCCTGATGAAGGTGCCCTGCTACCAGGTGCCCGACGGCTCCAACTTCTACGCCAAGCCGATCGAAGGCCTTTTCGCGATCTACGACATCGGCAAGAAGGAAGTGCAGCGCGTCATCGATACCGGTGTCGTCGAGCCGCAACCGTCCGACAGTTGGGGCTATACGGAAGAAGAAGTGGCCAAGCGCCTGCCGCTCAGACCCGAAACCAAGCCCGTCACCCTGGCTCAGGAAGGCGGCGTGAACTACAAGATCGACGGCAGTCACCTGGAATGGGACATCTGGCGCTTCAACTTCCGCGTCGACAAGCGGCCGGGCCTGGTGATCTCCAATCTCGACGTCAACGATGACGGGACCTGGCGTTCGGTCATCTACCAGACGCATCTCTCCGAAGTCTTCGTGCCGTACATGGACCCGACGGAAGGCTGGTACTGGCGCACCTACATGGACAGCGGGGAATACGGTTTCGGCCTGTTCCTGAGCCCCCTGCGCGCCGGTGTCGACTGCCCGTCGCACGCCACCTTCCTGCCGGCGACGATCGCCGACGACAAGGGCGATCCGCTCGTCATTCCGGATGCGATCTGCGTCTTCGAACGCAACATCGGCGATCCGGCCTGGCGCCATTTCGAGGTCTTTGCTCAGACCCCGGAAAACCCGGTGCCGGCGGAAGGCCGCCCGGCGACGGAACTGGTGGTCCGCACCGCCTCGGAAGTCGGCAACTATGACTATCTCGTCGACTATCGCCTGCAGCAGAACGGCCAGGTCAGCATCTATGTCGGCGCGACGGGCCTCGATGCGGTGAAGGGTGTGGCCTCCGCCTCGATGAAGGACCCGACGGCGAAGGCGGACACGGCCTATGGCACGCTGATCGCGCCGAACCTCGTTGCCGCCAACCATGACCACTACTTCAACTTCCGCATCGACTTCGACGTCGACCAGCCGGTGAACCATTTCTCGACGATGGACATCGTGCCGGCGAAGCTCGATCCGTCGAGCCCGCGCAAGTCGATGTGGACGGTCGAGCACAACATGCCGCATAGCGAGATGGCAGCGCGCTACAAGCTTTCTTCCTCGCAGCCGCGTTTCTTCCACATCTCCAACCCGTCGCGCGAAGGCTATCTCGGCCATGAGCCGGGCTGGATGATCCATCATGGCAACGTTGCCTATGGTCCCTACGACTATGCCAACGACCCGCCGATGAAGCGCAACGCCTATATCGAATACTCGGTCTGGAACACGGTTCACGATCCGGAACAGCGTTATGCCGGCGGCAAGTTCGCCATGCAGAGCGACGGCTCGGATACGCTCGCCGAGTGGGTGAAGAAGGACCAGAGCCTGATGGGCAAGGATATCGTCACCTGGTTCTCCGCCGGCTTCCACCATATTCCGCGCATGGAGGACTGGCCGGTCATGTCGACGGAATGGAAGACCGTGCACATCATGCCGCACAACTTCTTCGCCCGTAACCCGGCGCTGACGCTGCGGACGAAGTAGCGGCATCCGAACTGAACTGCGGGTGCCCCTGCCCCTTGCCGGACGGGGGCACCGCTCTTGAAGCGTTCCGATGAAGTGCCACGGATGAAGCCCGAGAGCAGTCTACTGTAAGTATATCAGGCGGGGAGGATGGGCTCAAAACGGCGGTTGGGATCGTTGGAGCAGAACGGGCTTTGCGCCGGAAGCGAACGGCGCAGAGCTCAAGACGACGCTACCTCTCGCAGCATCCGCTACGTCTTGGAGATGGCCTCTATCGCGTCGGCCAAGGGGGTGGAAGGATTGTTCTTGCAATAGTCGGCGACCTTCTCGGCGTTGGCATGCGCCTTGTCGCCGTCAACCATGGGGTTGCCCATCCTGCCGTGGGCATAGCCATTCATCCACATGGCTACAGCAATCGTCTTGCCCGGAGGCATTGCGCCGACTTGCTGGCAGGTTACCTTCGACATGTCCACTTCTGCGGCCAGGACCGGAACAGGCAGAGCGATGCCTGCAACTGCGAGTGCGATTAAAAGGCGTTTCATAGTCGTTCTCCACAAGTGTTCGCCCCTGCAGGGGCAAGTGGTTGCGCCTATTGGAATTCGCTTCTGAGAACTGCAACGATGCGAAAACAGGAGCAAAGCCTGTCACAAATAACGCCGCCTTGAAGATTTAATAATAGCACGATGCTGCCGCATAAAGCTTGCCAAAACTTCGGCACTACAGCAGATGTGATGTGACGGAACTGGCGCGCGACCTCGCAGGACATCGGTTCGAGCGGGGCATCCGCCTGGGTGCTGAGTTGAAATCCCGAGCAAAATCGTTCTGGTCAGACGATCCACGACAAGCGCCTGAACGCATTGCCCTACGATGCTGACGGAGGCCGGTCCCGCACTGCGCCTCGAGAGTGAGGGCGGGACCTGACTGCGATCCCGTCCCGGCCATGATTTAGCCGCGCCCGGCGCAATACGGCCGGGCGCCAGTTGAAGTTAGCGGCTTAACGCTTGCGCACGAACTCGGTGCGCAGGACCAGGCCCTTGATCGTGTCATGGCGGCAATCGATCTCTTCCGGGTTGTCGGTCAGCCGGATTGACCGGATCACCGTTCCCTGCTTCAGGGTCTGGCCGGCGCCCTTGACCTTCAGGTCTTTCACCAGGACGACGGAATCCCCGTCCTCGAGAAGATTTCCCGATGCATCGCGGACCTCGGCAGCCTTGGCTTTTTCCGCCGCGATTTCGGAGGCGGGCCGCCACTCGCCGCTTGCCTCGTCATAGATGTATTCGTCGTTCTGGTCGCTCATGTCAGCCATCCTCCTGTATCGGTGAGGTCCGATCCTTCGTGCGATCTGGCGCGGGGGCGGATCGGGCATGGAGGGGGTCTATCGGGTGAAGGCGCTCACGTAAACCCCGCGGGCGATGTCAGGCGAAGGCCGGGCCGGGCAGCCTCCTCCCGCGACAGGACAGGGCCGGCCCATGCCCAGCGGCTATAGACCGGCCATCTTTATTACCCATACATCGAGTTCGGCAGAAGCAGGGCGATCTGCGGGAAGATGATGACGAGTATCAGGGCGACGATCATCGCCAGAAGGAAGGGCATCACCCCACGGAAGATGGTCGCCAGCGGCACATCGCCTGCAACCCCGCGCACCACGAAGACGTTCATGCCCACCGGCGGGGTGATCATTCCCATTTCGATGACGATGACGGCCACCACGCCGAACCAGATCGGATCGAAGCCGAACCCCATGACAATGGGGTAGACGATCGGGATGGTGACGACCAGCATGGCCAGTCCGTCCATGAACATGCCAAGCACGATATAGGCGAGAATGATGACGACGAGCGAGCCGTAGGCGCCAAGTCCGAGGCTTTGCAAGCCCTCGCCGAGAGCCGCGGGTATGCCGGTGACCGCAAAGAACGGATTGAGGACATTGGCACCGATCACGATCGTGTAGAGCATGACTGAGGTGCGCAGCGTGTCCTGGACCGCCGACCACAGGGCGCCGCCGGTGATCGAACGGCTTGCGACGGCGAGCAGGATCACCAGTGCGGCACCGACGCCCGACGCTTCGACCGGGGTGAAGACGCCGACATAGATGCCGCCGATCGACAGCACCATGACACCGAGGAGCGGGGCCGATTTGCGTAGCGTGGCGAGCTTTTCCGCCATGCTCATGACGCGGCCGCGCGGGCCGGCCTCGGGGTTGAGCCGCGCGACGATCGAGACGACCACCACGAACAGAGCGGTGAGCAGCAGGCCCGGAATGACACCTGCCATGAACAGCCGCCCGATCGACTGCTCGGTCAGGATGGCATAGAGGACGAAGCCGGTCGACGGCGGGATCAGGAAGCCGAGAGTGCCGCCGGCGGCGATCGCGCCGGTCGATAGCCCCGGCGCATAGCCGAGCCGGCGCATCTCCGGCAGGGCGACCTTGCCAAGCGTGACCGCGGTCGCGACCGACGAGCCGCAGACGGCCGCAAAGGCGGCGCAAGCCAGCACCGAGGCGGAGGCGAGGCCACCGCGCAGACGCCCGACCCAGGCATAGGCCGCATCATAGAGCCCGGCGCTGAAGCCGGCAGCCGAGGAAACATTGCCGAGCAGCACGAACATCGGCGCGACGATCAGCGAATAGGAGGCGACGGCGGAGTAGCTTTCGGTAATCACGACCCCGCTCGCCGAACGCAACCCCTCGAGCCCCCACATCCCGAAAAAGCCGACGGACATCATGGCGAAGGCGACGGGCATGCGCAGCAGCATCAGCGCGAACAGGCAGGCGATGCCGACAAGGCCAGCAGTGATGGGGGTCATTCTTGCGTCCTTCCGGTGAAGATCAGCACGAGTTCCGCGGCAAAGACGACGAGACACAGTGCGACGCCCATCATCAGGACGCCGTAGAAGGGCCAGACCGGCATTCCCAGCATGTTGGTGGTGTCTGCGTATTCATATGCATCCAGCGTCTTGTCCCAGGCGCGATCGACGAGCACGACAAGGACGAAGCCGGAGACCAGGCGGGAGAAAACGTCGCCCACTGCGCGGCCAAGCCGGCCGAGCGCATCATCGAAGATGTCCACCCGGACATGGGCGCCATGGAGCGTGGCATAGGGGAGAGCGAGCATGACGAGGGCGACGCCCGCCATCTGGACGATCTCGTCCACCCCGGTGATCGGGCGGTTGAGAAGGTAGCGCGTCAGGACCCCGATCGTGATTGCGGCCATCATGAAGATGAGGCTGATCCCGGCAAGGGCAGACAGGGCCTTGGTGGCGCGCTCGATCGAACGCGCCCAGGCCGGGGCTGTTTTGCTGACCATCGGGTGTTACTTCGCCTTGAGGGCTTTGATGATCTCGGCGGCGGCCGGTCCGGTTTCGGCTTCGATCTTGGCCGTGACCTTGTCGGCGATCTCGTTGAACGGGGCAGCCTGTTCGGCGGTCAGGCGAATGACTTCCTTGCCGGCCGTGCTTCCGAAGGATTCGATGCCGTCGGCGGCGACGCGCAACTGCATGGCCTGGCCATTCAGCGATGCCTGCTTGCCGGCGGTTTCGACCACGCTCTTGTGCTCGTCGGACAGATCGTTCCAGGCGTCGCGGTTCATGACGATGAAGAAGGGCGAGTTGGTCGTCTTCATGCCGAGGGTGACGTAGCTCGCCACTTCGCCGAGACGAAATGCCTTCGTTGCCGTGCCGTCGATCATGGCCGCGTCGATGACCCCGGTCTGCAGCGCATTGTAAACCTCGCTCACCGGCATCGACACGGGGCTGCCGCCCCAGGCTTCGACGAGCGTGCCGGAATTGCGCGAGGGAACGCGGATCTTCATGCCCTTCAGGTCGTCGAGACCTCGGATCGGCTTCTTGGCGCTGTAGATGATGTTCTCGGCGCTCGACCACAAGCCGACCAGCTTGACGCGCTTGTATTCCGGCTGGAACAGTTCGATGTTCTTCCAGATAGTCTCGGTGCCGGTTGCCTCGTCGATGGTACCGGGAAGTTCGGCCAGGAGCGTCAGCGGAAAGGTGGAGGCGGTGTAGCCCGGCAGGCTGATCGAGAATTCGGCTACCCCGTCAACGGCACGCGCATACTGCTCGGCAGGGCCGGCGCCCAGTTCGCCGCCGTTGTAGAGCTGCACCTTGACCTCGCCCTTGGTGCCGTCCTCGATCGCCTTGGCAAAGGGGGCGAAGGTGCTTTCGACATAGGGATGAGTGGGCGCCATGAAGTTGGCGAACTTCAGCGTTTCGGCCTGAGCAGCGGCAGAGGCAAGTCCAAGGCCCAGCAGTGCGCCGGCCAGAGCAGTCATCTTGCGCATGTATTCCTCCCGAATGAAACAAGATTTATAAGGCAGTCCGCTGTTATTGCCCCTCCGTGGGCCCTGACACCAATTCAAAGCCGGGGATGCGCTATAAGTATTTGCTATACTTGCCTTCCCGATGAACAACGTCGGCCACCAGCTGCAGCATCAGTTCCTGTGCGTGGGTGGGCCGCCAGTTCTGCCGGTATGTCAGGCCGATCGGACGCAGAAGGTGGTCCGTCGGATAGTCGATCGCCACCAGCAGGCCGTGATCGCATTCACGCTCCGACTGGTGGCGGGAAAGACAGCCGAGATGCTGGCTCTCGTTGAGAAGCTCGCGCATCAGGAGCAGCGAGCCCGACTCGATCACCCGCGCCGGCGGCTCCTTTCCGCCCGTCGTGAAGAGGGTTTCGAACTGGCCCCGGGTCGGTGTTCCGCTGCGTGGCACGACCCAGGGATAGGCAGTGAGGTCGTCGATGGTGACGCTGCTCCTGCCCGCCAGCGGATGGCCGGGCCCGGCCAGCAGGGCCAGCCGGTCGTCGAACAGCCGTTCCTGTACCACGTCGCCGATCGGCGCCGGCACACGCAAGGCACCGATGAGGAAGTCGATCGCGCCGCGGCGAAGGCCGCCGAGCATCTCGTCATAGGGACCGTCGAGGACGCGAACCGGATAGGTCGGCTTCTGCAGCCGGAACCGGCTGAGTGCCCGCGGCAGAAGGGTAGAGCGGGCGAGCGGCAGTGCGCCGATGACGACCGAACCCGCTTCGCCGCCGTTGAACTCGGCAAGCTCGGCGTCGGCCTGGTCGAATTCGTAGATCGCGAGCCGGGCGGCCTGGATCAGCGCCTGGCAAAGCCGGGTCGGCAGCATGCCGAAGGCGGTGCGCTCGAAGAGGCTGCGGACCGCCTCCTGCTCGACCTGGGTCACGGCACGATGAACTGTCGGCTGTGCGAGCCCGAGGCGGCGGGCGGCGAGCGTGAAGTTTTCGCTTTCGCCCACCGCAATCAGCGCCTGCAATTGCGCGTAGCTCAACGTGGTCTTCAGCCGCGGGGAAATGTCGGCGAGCGCCGGATCGAGGAGGGCGAAGGCACTATCCACACGCCGCTGCAGCAGCTCGCCTCGAGGGGTCAGGAAGAAACCATGGCGGCTGCGTTCGAACAGCGGGCCGCCCGTCTCCCGCTCGAGCTTGCCGATTGCCTGGGTTACGGCCGGCTGCGAGATGTGCCAGGTCTGCGATGTCGCGGTCAGGGTTTTCAGATCCGCGACGGCCGCAAACAGCCGCAAATGCCTGAGATTGCGGGTGATCATAGCCGGCCGAGCACCTTGTCCGCGCGGGCCGCGAGGTCATCCGGACCGGGATCGAGATCAAGGTCGGCAAGCCGGCGCTGCCATTCGACGGTGCCGCGGCTGATCCAGTCCGGCAGGCCGTAGGCGGAAAGCGTTGCACAGACCTCCTCCATTTCGCTGGCGCGTCGCGTGCCATGCACCAGCATGCGCTCCAGATTGTAGGCGCCACGTGCACGCCAGTCGATGCCGGGATCGGAGGCTTGAAGCGAGGCTATCACCGCATCTTCCACGCCGGCCCGGCGAGCGGCAAGCAGGCACTCGCTGGTCAGCGCCTCGAGCCCCTTGATCATCACCGAGCGCAGCATCTTGATGCTGGAAGCATCCCCGACCGTCTCGCCGGCAACGCTCGGGCGCATGCCGAGACGGCTCAGCAGTTCGGCGGCGACGGCTGCGTGCGGTCCGGACAGAAGAAGCGGCACCTCATGGCGCTTGGGATGGACCGGAGCCATGATGGCGACATCGACATAGCGCCCGCCGGCCGCCTCTATCACCTCGGCGGCCAACTGCTTTGTCTGCGGCGCGCATGAGTTGCCGTCGAGCCAAAGGGTTCCCGGTGCAAGCTCGCCCGCACAACTGCGCGCAGCAGCAAGCGCCTGATCCGCAGTCACCAGGCAAAAGACCAGACCGACGCCGGCAAGTGCTGCTCCGGCGTTTCCATGGGGTTCTATCCCCGCGGTGGCGCAGCGATTACGCATCGGCCCGCCATCATCAGGCCCGGCGAGCTTGAGGTCATAAGCCCGGACCGCAGTCGTTTCAGGAGGCGTCCAGCCGGAGGTGATGGCTTGTGCGGCCTCGCCGAAACCGACAAAGGCTATATCTGGAAAATTGCTGGCAATGTCAGTCATGCAGGCCCTTCTTTCTATCTGCCGACCTTGGCAAAGGTTGAGCATGAATTCCATGCCCTATAGCCAGATCTTATAGTCCGGACCGGCCTTTCGATTTGATTTCGATCGTTGCCGCGGCGCATCCCTTGCATCAGGAAATTGCAAGGAGCCAGTCCCATGTCGAGGGAGAAACCGGCGGCCAAGTCCGCTCTTGTCATCAGTGCCCATGCGGCCGATTTCGTCTGGCGTTGCGGGGGCGCCATCGCCCTGCATGCGCAAATGGGCTATGAGGTCACCGTCGTGTGCCTCTCTTTCGGCGAACGCGGCGAGTCTGCCAAGTTATGGAAACAGCCGGGCATGACGCTGGAGCGGGTAAAGGCGGCGCGCCGCAGCGAAGCCGAGAAGGCGGCCGCGGCGCTTGGCGTCCACAACCTCATCAGCTTCGATCTCGGCGACTATCCGCTGCGCCTGACCGACGACGACAAGTATCGCCTCGTCGATGTCATCCGGGACGTCCAGCCCGATTTCATGATGAGCCACTCGCAATACGACCCCTACAACACCGACCATATGTATGCGACGCAGGTGGCGCTCGAAGTGCGCATGATCGCCCAGGCCTGGGGTCATAACCCCGGCCAGAAGGTGCTCGGCGCGCCGCAGCTCTATCTCTTCGAACCGCACCAGACCGAGCAGATGGGCTGGAAGCCGGACGTCTTTCTCGACGTGACGCCGGTCTGGGACAAGAAGCGCGCGGCCATCGAATGCATGGAAGGCCAGGAGCACCTCTGGGAGTACTACACCCGCGTCGCCGAGAACCGGGCGAACCACTTCATGCGCAATTCCGGCGGCCAGTCCGGCGGCCGCAAGGCAAAATACGGCGAGGGCTTCCAGTCGATATTCCCGCGCACCGTCGACGAACTCTGAAGCTTTGCTACAAAAGCCGGGCCAGTCCGACATTCGGGCATTCGAGGAGGAAAAGCAGAAATGTCCCAGCCGACCAATCCATCCTTCGATATCGCGCACCTCGCGCATGTCGAAATGTTCACCGACAGGTTCGAGGAAAGCCTCGACTTCTTCACCCGGATCTACGGGCTGAAGCTCTCCGGCCAGGATGAGACCTCGGCTTACCTCAGGGCGTGGGACGACTACGAGCATTGCTCGCTGAAGCTCACCCGCTCGCACACGACCGGCGTCGGCCATGTCGCCTATCGCGCCTCCAGCCCGGAGGCGCTGGAACGGCGTGTGCAGGCCATCGAAGCCTCGGGCTACAAGGTGCATGGTTGGATCGATGGCGACCAGAGCCATGGCCGCGCCTTCCGTTTCGAGGATCCCTTCGGCCACGTCTTCGAGATCTACTACGAGACGGTGCGCTACCGCGCGCCCGATGGTGACCGTGCGGCGTTGAAGAACACCGCCTCGGCCTTCACCGGCGCGGCACCGCGCCGGCTCGATCATCTCAACCTCCTGAGCTCCGATGTGGACGAGTTCCGCCGGTTCATGGAAACCTGCCTCGGCGCGCGCGTCACCGAACTGATCCAGCTCGACAATGGACGAACCGGGGGCTGCTGGTTCACCGTCAACAACAAGACCTACGACCTTGCCTGCACCGAAGAGCACGGCGGCGGCAATGGTCGCCTTCACCACGTCACCTACGCGACCGACCAGCGCGAGGACATCCTCAGGGCGGCCGACATCTTCCTGCAGAACGGCGTCCATATCGAAACCGGCCCGCACAAGCACGCTATCCAGGGCACGTTCTTCCTCTATGTCTGGGAGCCGGCCGGCAATCGCGTCGAGCTGGCCAATGCCGGCGCGCGGCTGATCCTGGCGCCCGACTGGGAACCGATCGTGTGGACCGAGCCGGAACGCCGGAAAGGCCAGGCCTGGGGGCTGAAGACCATCGAGACCTTCCACACCCACGGCACGCCGCCGTCCAGCAAGGAGCATTGAGCATGGGCATCGTGGTTCGCAATATCGAGCGCGCGCCGCGAGACGTGATCGACGGGCTGGCATCGGCCGGCGTGGCGACCGTCCACGAGGCACAGGGGCGCAAGGGCATGCTGTCGAGCGCCATGCGCCCGATTTACGCCGGCGCCCAGATCGCTGGCTCGGCGGTCACGATCTCGGCGCCCCCCGGCGACAACTGGATGGTGCATGTGGCGATCGAGCAGTTGCAGGAAGGCGACGTGCTGGTACTGGCGCCGACCAGCCCCTGCGACAACGGCTACTTCGGCGATCTTCTCGCGACCTCGGCGCAGGCCCGCGGTTGCCGGGGGCTGATCATCGATGCCGGCGTGCGTGATGTCAGGGACCTGACGGCCATGGGCTTTCCGGTCTGGTCGAAGGCGGTTTCGGCGCAAGGGACCGTCAAGGAAACACTCGGTTCCGTCAACGTGTCGGTGGTCTGCGCCGGCGCCCTCGTCGAGGCCGGCGACGTGATCGTGGCCGATGACGACGGGGTTTGCGTGGTCAGGCGGGCGGATGCGGGAGCAGTGCTGGCGGCTGCCGAAAAGCGGCTGGCCAACGAAGAGATGAAGCGCAAGCGGCTGGCCGCCGGAGAACTGGGGCTCGACATTTACGACATGCGCCCGGCGCTTGCCGCCAAGGGGCTGAAATATGTCTGACGCGGGCATCCGCTGCCTGTGGATGCGCGGCGGCACCTCCAAGGGCGCCTATTTCCTCAAGGAGGATCTGCCCGCCGATCCGGCGGACCGGGACGATCTGTTGCTCAGGGTGATGGGGTCGCCCGATCCCCGGCAGATCGACGGGATCGGCGGAGCGGATCCCCTGACGTCGAAGGTGGCCGTGCTGTCGCCATCAACGCGCGGGGATGCCGACGTGGACTACCTGTTCCTGCAGGTCTTCGTCGATCAGGCGCTGGTCAGCCATGCGCAGGGCTGCGGCAACATCCTGGCGGGCGTCGGTCCGGCGGCGATCGAACGCGGGCTGGTGCCGGTCACCGGCGAGGAGACCTCCGTGCGCATCCACATGGTCAACACGGGGGAAGTGGCGGTCGCGCTGGTGCGGACGCCCGGCGGACGCGTCAGCTACAGCGGGACCACCGAGATTGCCGGCGTGCCCGGTGCCCATGCCGCGGTGCCGCTCCTGTTCATGAACATCGCCGGCTCGATGTGCGGCAGCCTTCTGCCGACCGGCAACGAGGTCGATGTGATCGATGGCGTCGAGGCGACGCTGATCGACAACGGCATGCCCTGCGTGATCATGCGGGCCGCCGATTTTGGCCTGACCGGCGCCGAGGCCCGGGAGGAGCTCGAGGCCAACGAGGTTTTGAAGGCGCGCATCGAGGCGATCCGGCTGAAGGCCGGGCCGATGATGGGGCTCGGGGACGTCACCACGGCGACCGTTCCGAAAATGACGCTGGTGTCAAAGGCGACGGCAGGCGGCGCCATCTCGACCCGCAGTTTCATCCCGCACCGGGTGCATGCCTCGGTCGGCGTCTTCGCCGCCATTACGGTGGCGACCGCATCCCGCCTTGGCGGAAGTCCGGCCTCGGCGCTCGCCGTCCAGCCCTCCGACGGCCGCTATCTCGTCGAGCATCCGAGCGGCGCCATGGAAGTGTTCCTCGATATCGCCGGAGACGGCGCGGTGCGCAGCGCCGGGTCGGTGCGCACGGCGCGAAAGCTGTTCGACGGGCTAGTCTTCCCCAGGGGGTGATGCGCCGGACCGGGTTGAACGGGCAAGCAGGGCGGGGCCGGTATGGCCTCGCCCCGCTCTCATGTCTCAGCTTCAGTTCTGCACGAACTTCAGCAGGTCGCCGTTGATCAGATCCGGATGGGTGGCAAAGAGCCCGTGCGACAGGCCGGGATAAGTCTTCAGTTCGCCATTATTTAGCAAGCCGATCGCCTTGTGGGCCGAATTCGCGATCGGAACGATCTGGTCGTCCTCGCCATGAAGCACCAGGGTCGGAAGGCTGATAGCCTGCAGGTCCGCAGTGAAATCGGTCTCCGAAAAGGCCTTTATGCAATCATACTGTGCCTTGGCCCCGCCGGCCATGCCCTGCCGCCACCAGTTGCGGATCAGCCCCTCGCTGACCTCGGCACCTTCTCGGTTGAAGCCGTAGAACGGGCCCGCGGGCACATCGAGGAAGAACTGGGCCCGGCTCGCGGCCACGGCCGCACGGAAGCCGTCGAACACCTCGAGCGGCAAGCCGTCTGGATTGGCCTCGGTCTTCAGCATGATCGGCGGCACCGCCCCGATCATCACCAGCTTGGCGACACGACCGGTTTCCGCCCTGGCCACATAGCGTGCGGCCTCGCCGCCGCCGGTCGAATGGCCGATGTGGATCGCGTTTCTCAGATCCAGTGCCTTGGCAAGATCGGCAACATCGGCGGCATAGGTGTCCATGTCATTGCCGGTATCGGTCTGGTCGGAGCGACCGTGGCCGCGTCGATCATGCGCGATGACGCGGTAGCCCTTGCCGAGGAAGAACAGCATCTGGCTGTCCCAGTCATCGGAGGACAGCGGCCAGCCATGGTGGAAGACCACGGGCTGCGCCTCCTTCGGACCCCAATCCTTGTAAAAGATGCGGGTGCCGTCGCGGGTGGTTACGAAGTTGTCGGTCATCGAAAATGCTCCTTTGCTGGGGTGGGATGATGAAGAGCCCGCGAATAGCGGTGCGCCCGAAAGAGAGATGAGAGCGGTTGCTGCGGCCCCGGTGACGAGAAGATTGCGTCGGGTGAGGGCCATGTTTTCCGGCGTGAAGAATTGCATTGTTGCTCCGTTCCCGAGCCTTCCGGCTCTGTTCCGTCGTTTCGGTGTCGACAGATATGCCGGATTGGTGCAAAGCTCGGGATTGGCGTAAATGACAATAAAGGTGTCAAAAGTGACATTCTGCCCATGACGGAAATTCTGGTCGCCGAAATCGGAATACTTCTCTATCCCGACTGCCAGTTGGCTGCGGTCTACGGGCTGACGGATCTGTTTCGCATCGCCGGTGAGCAGGCCGCCCGAAGTCCTGCCGGCGCAGCCCCGAGGCGGATCCGCGTCTCCCATTGGCGGGTGGAGACCGAATCCGATGATGTGACCTGCGTCTGGGACAGCCACCCCGACAGACCGCATCGCCTGGGCCATATCATCGTTCCGCCGAGCCTGGTGTTGCCGGGGGACATGCAGCCGATGGCAACCGCGGCGCGCTGGATGAGCCAGCAGCATCGCCAGGGAACGACGCTCTGTTCCGTCTGTGCGGGAGCCTTCGTGCTGGCGGAAACCGGCCTGATGACAGGGCGGCGGGCGACAACCCATTGGGCTTTTGCCGAGGCGCTGGCGCGGCGGTTCCCTGACATCCTGGTGCAGGCGGAAAACATGGTGATCGACGACGGTGATCTGATGACGGCCGGGGGGATACTTGCCTGGACGGACCTGGGACTGACGGTGGTGGAAAAGCTGCTTGGCCCCGGGGCGATGCTGGCAACCGCGCGCTTTCTGCTGGTTGATCCGCCCCGGCGGGCGCAAAGCGCCTATGCCGCCTTCATCCCTGATTTCGACCATGGTGACCAGCAGGTGTTGAAAGTGCAGCATCACCTGCATGCCAATTGGGCCGCGGCACAATCGGTCGGCGCCATGGCGGCGCTGGCCGGCCTGTCACTGCGAACCTTTCTGCGCCGGTTTCAAAAGGCCAGCGGCCTGCGCCCGACCGAATATCTGCAGCATGTGCGCATCATGAAGGCGCGCGATGCCCTGGAACTGACCAATCATCCGGTCGACCAGATCGCCTGGTCGGTGGGCTACGCCGATGCCGCGGCCTTTCGCAAGACCTTTGCCAGATTGACCGGAATGACCCCGAACCGCTATCGGCAGCGGTTTGGGGCTCCGGGGTAGCACGGTAAGAAATGCCTTGCATTTCGCCGGCCCGGATCGATCCGGTGGAACGAGCGGTTTTGGCGGCAATCGAGACGAATTTTGTGCGATATCGCTCGGTGAGCGCGCCTGATGGGTGATTTTTGCGGCCGGGAAC
The DNA here is from genome assembly GCA_023399465.1 of Pseudomonadota bacterium. Lineage (GTDB taxonomy): Bacteria > Pseudomonadota > Alphaproteobacteria > Rhizobiales > Rhizobiaceae > Ferirhizobium. The sequence continues at coordinate 15,340 of JAEWPB010000152.1, read as the reverse complement.
GACGATTTCGTCCGTTTTCGCGATCACGAAGGTCGTGACCAGACCATACGAGTTTGACAAATCCCGGCCGAGATCGATACACAACCGTCCAACTTGTGGATTCCGAACGGTGAATGGCATGTTTTCTTATCAGCGCTACGCAGTTTTTGCGTTAGTCGCGCTTCTTACCCTCCTATCGATCATCGGCGCATGCATCTACAGCAACTGGTTCTGGCTGCTCGCTCTCGTGTTCGGCGTCCTCTTGCTCGTCGGTGTGCTTGACGTCAGGCAGCACAAGCATGCGATCCTGCGCAACTATCCGATCATCGGTCACATGCGCTTCATTCTGGAGAGCGTCCGGCCCGAATTGCGCCAGTATCTGCTTGAGAGCGACCGCGACCAGGAGCCGTTCAGCCGGCAGGACCGCGGTCTTGTCTATCAGCGCGCGAAGGGCGTCGAGGACAAGCGGCCCTTCGGCACGATCGAGAACGTCTATAGTTCCGGTTACGCGTGGCTCACCCACTCGGCGGTGCCGACGGTGATCGAGAGCACCGATTTCCGGGTGCGGATCGGTGGGTCGGCATGCAAGCAGCCGTATGACGCCAGCCTCTACAACATCTCCGCGATGAGCTTCGGCTCGCTTTCGGCAAATGCGATCCTCGCCTTGAACAACGGCGCGAGGAAGGGCGGTTTCGCCCACGATACCGGCGAGGGCAGTATCAGCCGCTATCATCGCCAGGGCGGCGGCGACCTCATCTACCAGGTGGCCTCCGGCTACTTCGGATGCCGCAATGACGATGGCACCTTCTCGCCGGAGAAGTTTGCCGTGCTGGCGGCCGATCCGCAGATCAAGATGATCGAGGTGAAGCTCAGCCAGGGCGCCAAGCCGGGCCATGGCGGCATGCTGCCTGCCTCCAAGATCTCGAAGGAGATTGCCGAGGCCCGCGGCATCCCGATGGGCATCGACTGCATTTCGCCTGCGGCGCACAGCACCTTCTCGACACCGACCGGCCTGATGCAGTTCATCGGCCAGCTGCGGGAACTGTCCGGCGGCAAGCCGGTGGGGTTCAAGTTGTGCATCGGCCATCGCCGCGAGTTTCTCGGCATGGTGAAGGCGATGCTGAAGACCGGCATCATCCCCGATTTCATCGTCGTGGACGGCAAGGAGGGCGGCACCGGTGCCGCTCCGGTGGAGTTTGCCAACCGCGTCGGCATGCCGATGCTGGAAGGCCTCACCTTCGTGCACAATGCGCTGCGCGGCGCGGGGATCCGGCACGAGGTGAAGATCGGGGCTGCCGGCAAGATCATCTCGGCCTTCGACATCGCGCGCACCCTCGCGCTCGGCGCCGACTGGTGCAATGCGGCGCGCGGCTTCATGTTCGCGGTCGGCTGCATCCAGGCCCAGTCCTGCCATACCAACCATTGTCCGGTCGGCATCGCCACCCAGGATCCATTGCGCCAGCGTGCCATCGATGTCGGCGACAAGAGCGACCGCGTCGCACGCTTCCACCGCAATACCATGCATGCACTGGGCGAGATCGCGGGTGCTGCCGGCTTGAGCGATCCGAGCAACTTCATGCCCTATCACTTCATGTTCCGGCAGAAGGACAATGAGTTCCTCGACGGCAATGAAGCCTATCCCTACCTGCCCGAGGGCTTCCTGCTAGCGAATGAGGAAATTCCCGGTCTCGAGGACTGGTACGGCCGATGGGACCGGGCATCCGCCGATACCTTCGCGCCGCCGGAAATCCCCCACGGACCGTTCATGCGCAGGATGCCGGCCTGACGGAAGCCGGCTTGCAGCGATCACGGGAGGCGGGCGCCGCCTCCCGACAGGGGAGCCTTTAGCGAGAGCCAATCAGGCCGGATATTTTGCTTCCGGAGACCAGAGGTACTTCGGCTCGGCGTGCAATGCCCAGAACGCATCTGCGACACCGCTCGCCTCTGCAGACCCCGGTTTGACCAGCGTGCTTACCGTCACCATACCGATATGCACGCCACGCTCCCGGAAGCTTTCGAAGACGGCCTGGGTCAGGTTGCGGATACCGGCCTTTCCAATGCCCAGCAACAGGTAGTCCGGGTTCGGCTTTACCGCCAAGTTGCCACCGGTGAGGAGGATGGTGCCTTCACCGCGGTCGAGCATGCTACGTGAAACTTCCTGTATCGCGACCAGCGCTGCGCCGATGTTGATGGTCAGGTCCGCCACGAAGGTATCGGACTTCTGCGTCTCGATCGTTCCCGCATGCATCGACGCGGAATTGAAGTGGAGAACGTCGATCGGGCCAAATTCACTTTCGGTTTCCCGGATCAGGGCGATGATGCTGTCCAGATCGCCCGCGTCGGCCCACTTGGACGATACGGTATAGCCCTTGTCTTTCAACTGCACGACGCGCTCGCCGAGTTTGGCGATATCGCGGGAGGTGAGAACGATCTGGAATCCCTCTTTCGCGAAGCGCTCGGCCGTTGCCGTGCCGATGCCGGGACCGGATCCAATGCTGAGGAAGGTCTTCATGCCAGACACTCCTTTGTCGACTACAGGAACATGCCATCGCGGATGATCAGACGTCCGTGCGGCAGAACATTGGCGGATGTGATATGTTTCCAATCGACGGCATGCTTGTGATCCACGGTTTGGCACTTCGCAGGCAACAACAGGAGCAAGCCCATGAGGGCAATGGTCCTTCAGCACGCAAACCAGCAGCTGGTCCTGGAAAATCGGGACGATCCGGTGCCCGGGGAAGGCGAGGCTCTGGTTCGGGTCGAGGCCTGCGGCGTATGCCGCACCGACCTTCATGTCGTCGATGGCGAGCTTCCCGACCTGAAGCTCCCGCGCGTGCCGGGCCACGAAGTGGTCGGGATCATCGAAGCCGTGGGACGCAATGTCGATGGGGCGTGGCTGGGCCGGCGGGTGGGCGTGCCATGGCTTGGCAAGACCTGCGGCGTCTGCCCCTACTGCCAGGCACAGGCTGAAAATCTCTGCGACACTCCTGAGTTCACCGGCTACACCCGGGATGGCGGTTTTGCCACGCACCTCCTGGTGGATATCAATTTTGCCGTCGAGCTTCCCGCAGACGGCGATCCGGTGGCGCTGGCGCCGCTGCTTTGCGCCGGCCTGATCGGTTGGCGTTGCCTGAAAAAGGCGGGCGATGGCAAGCGCCTGGGGCTCTATGGTTTCGGCGCCGCGGCCCACATTATCGCCCAGATCTGCACCTGGCAGGGGCGTGAGGTATATGCGTTCACCTCTCCGGGGGACGAAGTCGCCCAACAGTTCGCCCGGGATATCGGTGCGGTCTGGGCGGGCAGTTCGCTGGAACTTCCGCCTCGGCAACTGGACGCGGCGATCATCTTCGCCCCGGTCGGGCCGCTGGTCCCAAAGGCGCTGGAGGCGGTCCGCAAGGGCGGGCGGGTCGTTTGCGGCGGCATTTACATGAGCGACATCCCGTCCATGCCCTACCGGATTTTGTGGGAGGAGCGCGAAATCCTGTCGGTTGCCAACCTCACGCGCGCCGACGCCCGCGAGTTCTTTCCGATTGCCGGCAAGGCCGAGGTTGTCACGCACACGCGTCGCTATCCGCTCGAAGCGGCCAATGAAGCGCTGACGGATCTGCGCGAAGGCCGTTTCAGCGGAGCGGCAGTGCTGGTTCCTTGACATCGGGCTGTTGCGACGCATTCGTCCCCGACCACATTCTCGCGCAAAGCGTGAGAACGCCTCCCAATACACTCTTGGAAAGGCGAGGCTTGTTCTCTAACATCGCTCGCAGTGCCTTGGCCACAGCGAGCAGAGGGGAGCCCGCATATTGGTGAAGCCTCGTAGCCGCCTGTTGTGGGCACTCTGCCTGCTGCCGATGCTGCTGGTTGTGATCGTCGTCCCGGGCGGAGAACTGGCGACGCGCCGCTACATGGATGAAGCGTCGCTGCAGGCGGGTTCGGCGCTTCGCCTTGCCGTTTCGGCTTTGGGCGGGCATCTCAGCCGGTACGAGCCCCTGCCAGCCCTGATTGCCGACCACGACGACATCAAGCGACTGGTCAGCGACCCCGACAATCGCGAGCTTCGCGACGGCGCCAACATCTACCTCAAGGAGATCAATGCCCTCCTGGAATCCTCCGACATATACGTGATGTTGATGGACGGCGAGACGATCGCTGCCAGCAACCATGATCTGCCGACCAGCTTCGTGGGCCAGAATTTCGATTATCGTCCTTACTTTCAGGATGCGGCAAAAGGCGAACGATCGCGCTTCTATGCGCTTGGAACGACCTCGCTGAAACGTGGCTACTACTTTTCCGCGCCGATCGAAGTCGGCGGAGAAGTGCGCGGCGTCATCGTCTTCAAGGTGGACATCGACTCGATAGAGGCCTCGTGGCGCGGAGGCGAGTACAAGATCTTCGTCTCCGATCCGGAAGGCATCATCTTCATGACCGGGAGCCCGGAGTGGCTTTATTCCAGCATCCTGCCGCTGACGGAAGACCGGCTGGCGCGGACCCAGGCGACGCGCCGTTACGCCGAAGCCGCGCTGCAGCCGCTTGCCGTGAGCGAGGATATCGTTGCCGGGCACCGGCTGACGTCCATTCTCAGTGGCGGCGCGCAGCGCGAGTACCTGACGCTTTCCGAGTACATGCCCAAGGCCGACTGGACGGTGAACGTCCTGCTGGACACCGGTTCGGTGCGCGCACAGGCGAAGACGATGATCATCGCCGTCGTGCTTTTCCTCTGCCTCGTGGCACTGGCAATCGCCATCATCCTGCAGCGCCGGGCACGCGCGGAAGAGAGAAGCCGTCTGCAGGTGCAGGCCCGCAACGAGTTGGAGCATCGCGTGGAGGAGCGCACCGCCGATCTCGCGCGGGTCAACCAGCGGCTCAAGCAGGAAATCGTCGAACGCAAGCTTGCGGAACAGAAGCTTCGCCAGACCCAGTCCGACCTCATCCACGCCGGGAAACTGGCCGGACTGGGGCAGATGTCGGCCGCGCTCTCGCATGAACTGAACCAGCCGCTCACCGCAGCCAAGACCTATGCCGACAGCGCAGCCATGCTGATCGACCGGGATCGGCTGGCGGAGGCGCGTGACAATGTCCTGCGAATATCGAGACTGATCGATCGAATGGCGGCGATCGGCCGGCATCTGCGCAATTTTGCCCGCAAGCCGAACGAGAAGCTGGGTCCGGTTCCGCTCGACACGGTCATTGCGGACGCCGTCGAGATCGTCGCGGCCCGGCTGAAGGCGGCGGATGCCACGCTCTCCATCGAGATTGGCGAAACGCCGGCAATCGTCCGGGCCGGTTCGGTCCGCCTCCAGCAGGTGCTCGTCAACATCATCACCAATGCCGCCGATGCGGTAGAGGGTCTCAACGACAGGACCATTCATCTCACCGCCCTGAGGGAAGAGGGGAGGATTGTTCTGGCCGTGCGGGATCACGGCCCCGGAATTCCTGCGGCCATCGTGGAGCGGATCTTCGATCCCTTCTTCAGCACCAAGGGTGTCGGGCGAGGGCTTGGGCTGGGCCTTTCGATTTCCTACAACATCGTCAAGGATTTTGGCGGCAACCTATCGGTTGTCAGCCCGCCCGGCGGCGGCGCGGAGTTCCGCATCGTCCTCGACGAAGCTTCCGCCATCACGGAGGCGGCAGAATGAGCAAGAGCCGGATCCTGCTGGTCGACGATGAGGACGAGATGCGCCGGTCCGGTGCCCAGGCGCTGGAACTGTTCGGGCTGGAGGTCGAGACCTTTGCCGATGCCGAATCCGTGCTGGAACTGGTGGGCTACGGCTTTTCCGGCGTCGTGGTGAGCGACATCCGGCTTCCGGGGATGGACGGCATGACGCTGCTCCAGCGCGTTCGCGAGATGGACGCCGAAATCCCGGTCATTCTGGTCACGGGACATGCCGACGTCCAGCTTGCGGTCAGCGCCATGCGGGCCGGGGTCTATGATTTCATCGAGAAGCCGTTCACGGCCCAGCAGCTTGCCGGGGTCATCCGGCGCGCGATGGACAAGCGCGCACTTGTGCTTGAAAACCGGCGGCTGAGGGCGGTTGCCGGAAAGCGCGATGACATCGAAGCGCGGCTCCCGGGGCGCACGCAGGTCATGGTCGACCTGCGCTACCGCCTGCGGGCGATCGGCGCCACCGATGCCGATACGCTGATCATCGGGGATACCGGGGTCGGCAAGGAGGTCGTCGCGCGCGCATTGCACGACATCAGCGCGCGGTCGGGCAAGCCCTTCATCGCCATCAACTGCGCGGCGCTGCCGGGCAATCTTATCGAAAGCGAATTGTTCGGCCATGAGGCCGGTGCGTTTCCGGGTGCCCTCAGGCCACGCTACGGGAAGTTCGAGCACGGGCGCGGCGGGACCATCCTTCTCGACGAGATCGGCTCGATGCCGTTCGATCTGCAGGCGAAGTTCCTACGCGTCCTGCAGGAACGCGTGATCACGAGGCTGGGATCGAATGAACCGGTACCGCTGGACGTGCGCTTCATCGCAACAAGCAAGGTGAACCTGGAGGACGAGGTGGCGGCAGGTAGGTTTCGAGCCGATCTCCTCTATCGATTGAACGTCGCGACGCTGCATGTTCCGACGCTCGCGCAACGCCCCGCGGACATCCCGCTCCTCTTTCTCCAGTTGGTCCGGGAGGCCGCGGCGCGCTACGGGCTCGGCGATATTGAGGTGCAGCCCGAGATACTCGCGGAGATCGCCGGAAGGGGCTGGCCGGGCAATGTCCGCGAACTTCGCAATGCGGCGGACCGGCTGGTGCTCGGGCTCGACCAGCAGCCGAACGAACCGATGGAGCCGAGCAATCGCCTTGCCGACAAGGTGGCGGCCTATGAACGCGGCCTCATCGCCGGGGCCCTGTCGGTTCATGGCGGATCTCTTCGCCCGGTCTATGAAATGCTCGGGATTTCGCGCAAGACCCTTTATGAGAAGATGCAGAAATACGGCCTCGACAAGAGACTGCCGACGAGCGCTGGCGATCCTCGCCAGTCGTGAACGGCAGTGAATGGGTGGAAATCCACCCATCTCCAGGTCCAATTGTTTCGAATTCCACCCATCCCGCATTGCATCTGCCCGGAAAGTTCCCGGATGGCCCAGTGGCTGCGATTGCCAGCGGCCGCACCGGGATCGAAGTTGCAACCGTCAATTATCGGCGTGAAGGGAGTGCGCGTCCGGTAGAGAACGGCAAATGGGGGAGGACCATGAAACTATTGAAGAGCCTTGCAAGTCTGTCGGCCGTCGCCGCGGTGACCCTGGTGTCCGGCACCGCTCTGGCCCAGACCTATCCGGATCGCACCATCACCATGGTCGTCCCGTTTTCCGCAGGCGGCCCGACCGATACGGTGGCGCGCCTGGTCGCGGAATCGATGTCGAAGGATCTCGGCCAGCAGATCGTCGTCGAAAATGTCGGCGGCGCGGGCGGCACGCTTGGTGCCGGGCGCGTCGCGCAAGCGGACGCGGACGGCTACACCGTGCTGCTGCATCACATCGGCATGGCAACCAGCGCCACGCTCTACCGGAAGCTCGCCTATGACACGCTCAATGCCTTCGAGACCATCGGTCTTGTGACCGACGTGCCGATGACGATCGTCGCACGTAAGGATCTCGAGCCCACGGATCTGAAGGGCCTCATCGATTATGTGAAGGCGAACAAGGATACGGTAACGGTTGCGAACGCCGGCATCGGCGCGGCCTCGCATCTTTGCGGCATGATGTTCATGAGCGCAATCGACACCCCGCTCACGACTGTCCCCTACAAGGGCACCGGGCCGGCGATGACCGATCTCCTCGGCGGCCAGGTCGATGTCATGTGCGACCAGACCACCAATACCACGAAGCAGATCCAGGGCGGCACGATCAAGGCCTATGCCGTGACGTCCCCGGCGCGTCTCGACGTTCTGCCCGATGTGCCGACGGCGATCGAGGGCGGACTGGACGGCTTCCAGGTCGGCATCTGGCACGGGGTCTACGCCCCGAAGGGCACTCCGGCGGAGGCGGTCGAGCGCCTGTCGAAGTCGCTGCAGGTCGCGCTGAAGGATCCGAACGTCATTGCCCGCTTCGCCGAACTTGGTACGGCACCCTCGCCGGAAAGCGATGCCAATCCCGCTGCGCTGAAGGCAAAGCTCGAAAGCGAGATTGCGCGCTGGAAGCCGGTCATCGAGGCCGCCGGCCAGTACGCGGACTAACTCTTCGATACGCTCGCCCGCCTGCTGCGCCGGCGGGCGCCATGCTGCCGTATCCGGCTGCGTCTGATAGCGCAGCCGCTGCCGGCTCGCGTCGTGCCAGGGGGATTAATGAGAACTTTTGCAGTTGATACTTCCAATGCGTTTTGCGGGGCCCTGTTCATCGGGTTCGGCGGATTTTTCATCTACCAGAGCCTCGATCTTGAACTGGGCACCGCGCTGCGCATGGGACCGGGATATTTTCCGCTGATCCTCGCGATTGTCCTGGTACTGCTGGGCGGGGTCGTGCTCGTGCAATCGATGCGCATCGCGGGGGAGCCGATCGGACCGATCGCGCTGCGCGGCATTGCGTTCATCCTGCCGGCCCCGATTTTCTTCGGGCTGACGGTGCGGGGCCTGGGCTTCGCTCCCTCCCTGTTCCTGACGGCACTGATCGCCGCCTTCGCCTCTTCGCGGATGAATCCTCCGATGGCACTCCTGCTTGCCGCGGCAATCACGCTCTTCTCGGTGATCGTCTTCAGCTACGCGCTGGGACTGCCGTTCGAACGGTTCGGCCCCTGGCTGCGGTTCTAGGAGGGCGACATGGACCTGTTCAGCAATCTCGCTCTGGGGTTTGCCACCGCGGCTTCGCCCGAGAACCTGTTCTTCTGCCTGATCGGCGTATTGCTGGGAACGCTGATCGGGGTGCTCCCCGGTATCGGTGCGACGGCGACGATCGCGATGCTGTTGCCGATCACCTTCCAGCTCGAGCCGGTGTCGTCGCTCATCATGCTGGCCGGTATCTATTACGGCGCACAATATGGCGGATCGACCACGGCGATATTGATCAACATGCCGGGCGAGTCCTCCTCGGCGGTCACGGCGATCGACGGCTACCAGATGGCGCGGAAGGGCAGGGCCGGTGCGGCGCTTTCGATCGCTGCCCTCGGATCCTTCTTCGCCGGAACCGTCTCGACCTTCCTGGTGGCGATCTTTGCGCTGCCGCTGACGGCCGTGGCGCTGAAGTTCGGCGCGGCCGAGTATTTCTCGCTGATGGTCGTGGGCCTCGTGTCCTCGATCGCTCTCGCCCACGGTTCGGTGGTCAAGGCGCTGGCGATGGTAACCCTCGGGCTGCTCCTCGGCCTTGTCGGGACCGATATCTACACGGGCACGCCGCGCTTCACGCTTGGTATCCGCGAATATGCGGACGGGCTCAATTTCGTCGCCGTGGCTGTGGGCATTTTCGGCGTCGCGGAAATCCTGCGCAATCTCGAGGGCGAGAAAACCCGCAGCGTCCTGATGGCAAAGGTCAGCGGCCTCTGGCCGACGCGTGACGACTTCAGGCGGATGGTCGCGCCTGTTCTGCGCGGAACGGTGATCGGCTCGGCGCTGGGCATCCTGCCGGGCGGTGGGGCGATCCTCGCGTCCTTCGCGTCCTATACCGTGGAGAAGCGCGTCTCCGACCGGCCCCAGGAGTTCGGGCAGGGTGCGATCGCGGGCGTCGCCGGACCGGAATCGGCCAACAATGCCGGGGCACAGACGTCGTTCATCCCGCTCCTGACTCTCGGCATTCCCGCCAATCCGGTGATGGCGCTGATGGTGGGCGCGATGATCATCCAGGGGATTGTTCCTGGCCCCAACGTGGCCTCCGAACAGCCGGCGCTCTTCTGGGGCATCATCGCCTCGATGTGGATCGGCAACCTGATGCTGGTGGTGCTCAACCTGCCGCTGATCGGCCTCTGGGTGAAGCTGCTGACGATCCCGTATTACGTGCTTTTCCCGATCATCATCGCCTTCTGCTCGATCGGGGTCTACAGCGTCAACTCCAACGTCTACGACCTCTACGCCGTGGCGTTCTTCGGGCTTGTCGGCTGCCTGCTGGTGAAGCTGCGCTGCGAACCCGCGCCGCTGCTTCTCGGCTTCGTTCTCGGCCCGCTTCTGGAGGAGAACCTGCGGCGCGCGATGATCCTGTCGCGCGGCGACCCGAGCACGTTCATCACCCGGCCGATCAGCGCGACCCTGCTGCTGATCGCGCTCGCTGTCCTGATCGTCGTCTTCCTGCCGTCGGTCAAGGCAAAACGCGAGGAGGTATTCCAGGAAGAGGACTGACCCTGGTCCCCGAGCAGCCCCGCATTCGAACAAGTTGCAACAATGCCAAGGAGGAGAATGAGAGATGAAGAAAGCGCATTTCACACGTCGCGTCGCTCTTGCAGCAGGACTTTCGTTCGCTGCCTTGCTTGCGGGTGCTTCTACCGCAGGTGCCGCCGGTTACCCCGAACGCCAGATCACGATGGTCGTGCCCTTCGCCGCCGGCGGTTCCACGGACGTCGTGGCGCGCATCCTGGCGCAGAAGATGTCGGATGACCTCGGCCAACAGGTCATCGTGCAGAACATTGCCGGGGCTGGCGGCAATCTCGGCGCGGACAACGTGGCGCGCGCCGATCCGGACGGCTACACGATCCTGATGGGAACGGTCGCCACGCATGCGCTGAACCCGCTGATCCTGAAGTCCATACCGTACGACGCCGAGAAGGACTTCGCGCCGATTTCCCTTCTCGTCGTGGTGCCGAATGTTCTCGTCGTCAATCCGCAACTGGAGGTGAAGTCGGTTGCCGAACTGGTCGCGCTTCTGAAGGCGCAGCCGGGTCAGTACAGCTATGCCTCTTCGGGCAACGGAACGCCCCTCCATCTCTCGGGCGAGCTGTTCAAGTCGATGGCCGGTGCGGAGATGGAACACATTCCGTACAAGGGCTCGGGGCCGGCGCTGAACGACGTCATCGGCAACCAGGTGCCGATCATGTTCGACAACCTGCCGTCGTCGTCCGGTCATATCAAGTCCGGAACCCTCAGGCCGCTTGCCGTGACGACGAAGGAACGTGCTCCTTCCTTCCCCGACGTTCCGACCATTGCGGAAACCGTTCCCGGCTACGAGACATATACCTGGAACGCGCTTTTTGCCCCGGCGGGCACGCCGGGTGATGTCGTCGCAAGGCTGAACGCCGCCGCGAAGAAGGCGCTCGCGGATCCCGTGGTCGCCGCGCGGATGACCGAGTTCAGCGCAACGGTGGTGGGATCGACGCCTGAAGAACTAGGCGCACATGTGAAGGCGGAGATTGCCAAATGGACGCCCGTCGTCCGTGACGCCAACATCCAGCTTGAGTGAATTATTCGCTCAATCAAGGAGCCCGTGGGCGGCGAGGTTAATGCCTCGCCGCCCACGGGCTTTCAGGTCACCTCTGCGCGGGCGGTGCTGAGCGCGAGGTGTTCGAAACCCGGCGCCGCGGCCGCCAATCATCCGCGCGTAAATCCGAAATACCTCGCCGCCGCCCCTGCCGCGCTCTATCTCCTGCTGAGCGACACGCGCGTATTGTTCGCGCAGCCCCTTGTCCCGGCGGCCGACCACTACCCTGGCCGGCAGCCGGTTATCACTACTCTCGTTCGGAAGGTGAGACGGCCATGGCTTATGCAAGCATCAATCCCTACACCGGCGAAACGCTGGCCACTTTTCCCGATGCAACCGATGACGAGGTGAGGACGGCCATCGCGAGGGCGCATGATGCCTTCCTCTCGTGGCGCGAGACGTCGTTCGGCGAGCGCGTGCGGGTCTTGCAGAAGGCCGCCGACATTCTGCGGCGCGACGCCGACGACTATGCGAAGCTGCTGACGCTCGAAATGGGCAAGATCATCGAGGAGGCGCGCGCCGAAGTCGAACTGTCGGCAAAGATCCTCGAATACTACGTCCGCAATGCGGAGGTGCTGCTGCAGCCCCAGAAACTGCCGGTGCTCGACCCGAGCGAGGGCGAGTCGATGCTGGTCCATGAACCGCTTGGCGTGTTGCTCGCGATCGAACCTTGGAACTTTCCCTACTATCAGGTCGCCCGCATCGCCGCGCCGCAACTCGCCGCCGGCAACACGTTGTTGCTCAAACACGCTTCCAACGTGCCGCAGTCGGCCGCGGCCTTCGAGAAGCTGCTGCGCGAGGCTGGCCTGCCTGAGGGTGGCTTCAGGAACCTTTACGCGACCCGCAGCCAGCTCGCGATGATCCTCGAGGATCCGCGCGTCCAGGGCGTGGCGCTTACCGGTTCCGAAGGCGCTGGCGCTTCGGTTGCCGCGCAGGCCGGCAAGGCGCTGAAGAAGTCGACGATGGAACTTGGAGGGGCCGACGCCTTCGTGGTGCTCGCCGATGCGGATCTCGAGAAAACGACGAAGTGGGCCGTGTTCGGACGCCATTGGAACGCCGGGCAGGTGTGCTGCTCGTCGAAGCGGACGATCGTCGTCGATCCGATCTACGATACGTTCCTCGATCGCTACCGCCAGGGTGTCGCCGGTCTCGTCGCGGGCGATCCCTTCTATCCCGCGACCACGCTGGCGCCGCTGTCGTCCATAGGAGCCGCCGACGAGCTCAAGGACAAGATCCAGGAGGCGGTCAAGCATGGCGCCAAGGCCGAGGAAGTGGGCCCACCCGTGCCGAACCAGGGCGCTTTCGTCCAGCCGACCATCCTTACCGAGGTCGGCGAGGACAATCCGGCGCGCTACTGGGAGTTCTTCGGGCCGGTGTCGATGCTCTTCCGGGCAAAGGACGAGGACGATGCCGTCCGCATCGCCAACGACTCGCCATTCGGCCTTGGCGGTTCCGTCTTCACCAGCAATCCTGCGTATGGCGCCGAGGTGGCGAAGCGTATCTCCACCGGCATGGTGTTCGTCAATCATCCGACCAGGGTCGAGGCGGACCTGCCGTTCGGCGGCGTCCGTCGCTCCGGCTATGGCCGTGAACTCATCGGCCTCGGTCTGAAGGAGTTCGTCAACCACAAGCTCATCAGTGTCGTCGATATCGACGCCCGCTTCTGAGCGGGGAAGGTAGCCGGCCTTTTCGGGAAAGAGCAAAGATCGAGCGGCATCAACTGCCGCTCGATCTCGTATGTCGCGAAGTGCCTGCGGGTCAGGCGACTTCGAACAGCCCGGCTGCCCCCATGCCGCCACCGACGCACATGGTGACGACGACGTAGCGCACGCCCCGGCGCCGTCCCTCGATCAGCGCGTGGCCGACCATGCGGGCGCCCGACATGCCATAGGGATGGCCGATCGAAATCGCACCGCCATTGACGTTCAGCTTCTCGTTGTCGATGCCAAGCCTGTCGCGGCAGTAGAGCACCTGCGCCGCAAAGGCTTCGTTCAGTTCCCACAGCCCGATGTCATCGACCTTGAGACCGTGGCGCTCCAGCAGCTTCGGGACCGCGAATACCGGACCGATGCCCATTTCCTCCGGTGCGCAGCCTGCGACCGCGATGCCGCGATAGATGCCGAGCGGCGCGAGCCCGCGCTTCTCCGCCTCGCGCGCTTCCATCAGCACCGATGCCGAGGCGCCGTCTGAAAGCTGCGAGGCATTGCCGGCGGTAACGAAACTGCCCTGCGAGACGAAGCTGCCGCCGGAAAAGACCGGCTTGAGCGACGACAGGCCTTCAAGCGTGGTCTCCGGCCGGTTGCCTTCGTCCATGGCAAGCCTGACAGGCTTGCGGGTCGTCTCGCCGCTGGCCTTGTCCGTCGAAAGCATGGTCGTCTCGATCGGCACGATCTCGGCGTCCAGCCGGCCGCCTGCCTGGGCGGACGCGGTGCGCTGCTGGGACTGCAGCGCATAGGCGTCCTGGGCGTCGCGGCTGACGCCATAGCGGGCCGCAACGATTTCCGCCGTCTCGATCATGCTCATGTAGGTGGCGGGCAGGTTTTCGCTCAGCCACGGATCACGCCAGCGATCGACGTTCATCTTCGCGTTCTGGACCAGCGAGATCTGCTCGACCCCGCCGCCGACGGTAACCGTCATGCCATCGGCAATGATCTGCTTTGCCGCCGTGGCGATTGCCATCAGGCCGGAGGCGCATTGCCGGTCGATGCTCTGGCCGGCGACGGTGACCGGCAGCCCGGCCCGAAGCGCGGCTGTCCGGGCGATGTTCATGTGCGTGGTGCCCTGCTGCAGTGCGGCGCCGAGCACGACGTCATCGATTTCCGCGGGATCGATACCGGCGCGGGAGACCGCGTTGGCGATGGCGTGACCGGCAAGGGCTGGGGCGGTCGTGTCGTTGAAGGCGCCGCGATAGGCCTTGCCGATCGGCGTGCGCGCGGTGGAAACGATGACGGCTTCTCTCATGGTATCAGGCTCTCCTCTCAAGCCGTGGTGACGAGCAGGCGCTCGGCGACGGCCCTGTGTTGCGGCGTAAGCGGGACAGGCCGGCGCGTCTGGCGGTCGACATAGACGTGGACGTATCCACCCTGTGCCGCCGCAAGCTCATCGCCGTTACGAAACAGCGCGAAGCCCCAGGCGAGGCTGGTGGTGCCAATGCGGTCGATCCGGACCCCGACGGTCACCCGGTCCGGGTAGGACACTTCCGAAAAGTAGTTGGTATGGTTCTGGGCGACGACGCCGATCGGCCCCTCACCGAAGAGATCCAATGCCCCGCCTTCGATCAGCGCGCGATTGAGGGCGGAGTCGAAATATTCGAGATAGACGACGTTGTTGACATGCCCGTAAAGATCCATGTCGGCCCAGCGGGTCTCCATGTCGAAGAACTGGCGATAGTCCGTCCGGCTGTGCGGACGGGCGCGCTCGGGTGCTCCGCTCATTGCCGGCCCTCGGCGGCCCGGGCATTGGCGATGATGCGGTCGACATGGGCGAGGCCGGATTCGGTCTCGATGGCGGGATCGATGCCGGCGATCGTGGCGAAGGCGCTGGCGACGGCTTCCGGCGTGCGATTGCCCTCGGGCAGATAGACGCCCTCGCTTTCGACGATCGCCATGCGTGCGACCGTGCCGGCGCCGGCGAGCAGCGCGGTGCGGCTCGGCGCGTCGTCGCTGACGAGGAAGAGGGCCGCGGGCACCACGTTTTCAGGTGCGAGATGGCGCAGCATCTCCTCGTCCATCATGTCCCCGGTCATGCGCGTCGCCGCCGTCGGCAGGATCGCGTTGACATGAATGCCGTATTTGGCGCCTTCGAAGTGCAGCACGTTCATCAGGCCGATGAGGCCGGCCTTCGCCGCCCCATAGTTGGACTGGCCGAAATTGCCATAGACGCCCGATGTCGACGAGGTCATCAGGATGCGGCCGTGGCCCTGGGCGCGCATCGTTTCCCAGACCGCCTTGGTGGCGTTGGCCGAACCGATGAGATGCACGTCGACGACCGCGCGGAAATCCTCCATCGGCATCTTGGCGAAGGTCTTGTCGCGCA
>JAEWPB010000140.1 GCA_023399465.1 Pseudomonadota bacterium | reverse complement strand
GGTCCATTCCGTTCAGCCAGCGCTCGGCCTGGGCATGGAATGCGGTCTCGACTTCCTTGCGAACGCCCTGCGCAGCGCCGGCTGCATCGGTCATCAGCTTGGCGAAATCGTCGAGAATGCGGTTCGGTCCGTTAGACATGATTTCGGGCTCCATGGTTGCCGAGAATACACCGGCGATCTTCGATTGCTTCCAACATTTCAGGTAGGATTTCGGCGCAATCTATGCAAGGAAAATCAAGGATCCACGACCATCCCTGCGGCATGCGGGCCGAAAATTGGATCTTGACCGCATGCCTGCGGGCCGCCATTTTCCTGGTATATTCACGGAACGGAAACCATTGCAGTCAGCCGCCACACTTCTCGCCGCCCTTCCCTTTCCGGCAATCGATCCGGTCGCGTTCTCGCTCGGACCGATCGCGGTGCATTGGTATGGCATCGCCTATGTCGTCGGCATCCTGCTTGGCTGGTACTACGCCCGCCGCATGGTCGCGAACACGTCGCTGTGGTCCGGCGGCAAGCCGCCGCTGACCGCGACCCATCTCGATGACTTCCTTGTCTGGGTGGCGATCGGTATCGTCCTTGGCGGTCGCATAGGCTATATCCTGTTCTACGACTTCCCGGCGGTTGCCGAGAACCCGATCCGCGCGATCGAAATCTGGAACGGCGGCATGTCGTTCCATGGCGGCCTGATCGGCACGACCATCGCGATGATCCTGTTTGCCCGGCGCCATAACATTTCGGCCTGGAGCCTGTTCGACATCGTCGCCGCGGTTGCCCCGATCGGCATCTTCTTCGGCCGCATCGCCAACTTCGTCAACGGCGAGCTCTGGGGCAGGATCACCGATGTTCCGTGGGCGATGGAATTTCCGACCGGCGGTCCCTTCACCCGCCATCCGAGCCAGCTCTACGAGGCAATTCTCGAAGGCCTCGTCCTGTTCCTCATCCTCCGCCTGTTCACCCACCGCTACAAGGCGCTGAAGACGCCTGGCTTCGTCACCGGCGCCTTCATCAGTCTCTACGCGCTCGCACGCATCGTCGTCGAATTTTTCCGCGAACCGGACTCGCAAATCGGCTACCTTGCCGGCGGCTGGCTCACCATGGGCATGGTACTGTCCCTGCCGATGCTGGCAATCGGCATCTGGGCGATGATGCGCGCCCGCAGCGCGGGCGTGGCAAAGGAGCAGAACGAGTGACCTCCGCCGCCCACACCACGCCGCTCGGCGAACGGATCAAGGCGCTGATCCGCGCAAGCGGCCCGATCAGTGTGACCGATTATTTCTCCCTGTGCCTGGCGGATCCCGAGCACGGCTACTACAAGACGCGGAAACCCTTCGGCCAGTCGGGCGATTTCGTCACCGCGCCGGAAGTCAGCCAGTTGTTCGGCGAAATGCTTGGCATCTTCATGGTTCACGCCTGGCAGCGCCACGGCCAGCCCGAGGGCGTGCGCCTCGTGGAGATCGGTCCCGGCCGGGGCACGATGATGTCCGACATGCTGCGCGTGATCTCGCGCCTCGCGCCGGCGCTCTACAGCTCGATGACGGTACATCTGGTGGAAACCAGCGAGCGCCTGCAGCAGGCCCAGCGCGCCAAGCTTGCCGAGCACGCCCCCCAAATTTCCTGGCACAGCGATTTCGCCGACGTGCCGCCGGGCTTCGTGCTGATCGCCGCCAATGAGCTTTTCGATGCGATCCCGCTTCGCCAGTTCGTCAAGACCGCGACCGGCTTTCGCGAACGCATGGTCGGCCTCGATGCCGAGGACCGGCTGTGTTTTGCCGCTGGCGTCGCCGGGATCGACAGCGCCCTCCTGCCGCAACCGGCAGCCGCCGCGCCGATCGGCACCATTTTCGAGATCGCCCCTGCCCGCGAAGCCGTGATGACCGGCCTTTGCGAACGCGTCGCCCGCCATGGCGGCACCGCGCTCATCATCGACTACGGCCACATGGTGACCGGTTACGGCGATACGCTGCAGGCCGTGCGCATGCATGAATTCGATCCGCCGCTGGCCCATCCCGGCGAGGCCGACCTCACCAGCCACGTCGACTTCCAGCGGCTGGCCATGACCGCTGCCGCGAGCGGACTGCACATCAATGGCTGCCTGCACCAGGGCGATTTCCTCATCGGGCTCGGCCTTGGCGAACGCGCCTCCGCACTCGGACGCGGCAAGGACCCGCAGACGCAGCGCGAGATCGTCGAGGCAGCACAGCGGCTCGCCGGGTCCGGCGAGGGGCGCATGGGAGAACTGTTCAAGGTTCTCGCCGTTTCAAGCACGGGGATAGCCCTGATGCCGTTCCGCCCGGTGGATTGACAGACCGGTTTTGCTTGGGTCAACATCCCGCCGGCCCGGACGTTTGCACGTTTCGGGCCGCGGCCGAGCCATTTTATTTGCCGGGAAGCCGGCACTCCGCAAGGGACGACCGTCCCGGCGGAAAGACGAAAGGAAGACGGGCCAGCCCATGCCGAACCATGCCATGCCGACGCCGATCGAGTGCCCTTTCCTTCAGGACCCGTCCGGCGGACCTATCAGGCATGGCTTCTTTACCCGCCAGGGCGGCGTTTCGGAGGGGCTTTATCAGGGCCTCAATGTCGGGCTTGGCTCGAGCGACCGGCGCGAGAACGTTCTGGAGAACCGGACGAGGGTCGCCGCCTGGTTCGGTGCGCCGCTGGAAAAGCTCGCCACCGTCCACCAGGTCCATTCCCCCGACGTCGTGACCGTCGACGACCGCTATGACGGCAACCGCCCCACCGCAGACGCGATGGTGACGGCAACGCCGGGCATGATCCTCGGCGTATTGACCGCCGACTGCGGCCCGATCCTGTTTGCCGACGCCGAAAACGGCGTGATCGGTGCGGCCCACGCCGGCTGGAAAGGCGCACTCGACGGCGTGCTCGAAAACACCGTCGAGGCGATGATCGCGCTTGGCGCCCGCCGCGAACACATCAGGGCGAGCCTCGGCCCCTCGATCAGCCAGCGCAGCTACGAGGTCGGCCCCGAATTCATCGAACGGTTTCTTGCCAAGGACCCGTCCTATGACGCCTTCTTCGCGGCCTCGCCGCGCGCCGGCCACGCGATGTTCGATCTTCAGGGCCTGACGGTCCGCCGCCTGACCGATGCCGGCATCCGCGCCACGAGCCTCGGGCTCTGCACCTATCCCGACGCCGAGCGGTTCTATTCCTATCGCCGCACCACCCATGCGGGCGAAGCCGATTACGGACGCCAGATTTCTGCAATCTCGATCATGGAGGGGTGACGATGGCACTGCAATTCGAACCGGAGGAGTATGCCGCCCGTCTCCAGCTTCTCACCGACCGGATGAAGGAAGAGAAGCTGGATGCACTGCTGCTGTTCGCCCAGGAGAGCATGTACTGGCTGACCGGCTACGATACCTTCGGCTACTGCTTCTTCCAGACGCTGGTGGTCAAGGCCGACGGTTCCATGACGCTGCTGACACGCTCGGCCGACCTGCGCCAGGCCCGGCACACCTCGATCATCGAGAACATCGAGGTCTGGGTCGACCGGCTCAATGCCGATCCGACCCAGGATCTCCGCAACCTGATGTCGGACATGGACCTGCTCGGCTGCCGGATCGGCGTCGAATACGATACCCACGGCATGACCGGCCGGGTGGCCCGGTTGCTCGACAACCAGCTGGCAAGCTTCGGCCAGATCGTCGATGCCTCGTTGCTGGTCGGCAAGCTAAGGCTGATCAAGAGCCCGGCAGAAATCGCCCATATCGAAAAGGCCGCCGAACTCGCCGACGCGGCGCTGGATGCCGCCCTCGCCCTGATCGAACCGGGTGTGGATGAGGCCGCCATCCTCGCCGCCATGCAGGGCGCGGTCTTCCTCGGCGGCGGCGACTATCCGGCCAACGAATTCATCATCGGCTCCGGCGCCGACGCCCTGCTCTGCCGCTACAAGTCGGGACGTCGCAAGCTGTCGCCGACCGACCAGCTGACGCTCGAATGGGCCGGCACCTTTGCCCATTACCACGTCGCGATGATGCGCACGATCGTCATCGGCGAGCCGACCCACCGCCACCACGAACTCTATTCCGCCTGCCTCGAGACCATCCAGTCGATCGAGACTGTGCTGCGACCGGGCTACACCTTCGGCGATGTCTTCGACATGCATGCGCGGATCCTGGACGAGCGCGGCCTGGCCCGGCATCGCCTCAACGCCTGCGGCTATTCGCTCGGCGCACGCTTCTCCCCCTCGTGGATGGAGCAGCAGATGTTCCATGCCGGAAACACGCAGCCGATCGAGCCGAACATGTCGCTGTTCGTGCACATGATCATCGCCGATTCCGACACCGGCACCGCGATGACGCTCGGGCAGACCTATCTGACGACCGCCGATGCGCCGCGCCCGCTCTCGCGGCACGGTCTCGATTTCATCAACAAATGAGGAGCGCAGTGAAGGCAACCGACAAAGCTGTGCGCCGGATCGACCTTGCCGGACCGAAGGCCGCCGTCGTCGCGATGAGCATCCTACTTTCCGCCTGCAACACCACCGATGCGCTGACGCCGCAGGTGGATGTCGGCAGCGGCTCGTCCTACCAGTCGTCGCCAGTTACCCAGGCCGAAACCGATCGCCTTGCCGGGAGTGCCTACGAAACGACGAACGTCGCACCGCAGCAACCGGTCTACAGCGGCGGCGGGCCGCAGAACACGCTCCAGGCCCAGGCCGAGGGGTTGGCGCGCGGCCAGTCGGCGGCAAGCGCTCCGCTCGACGGCCCCTCCCTGCCCGCGACTGCGCAGACAAACCCGCCCGCCCAGACCAGCCAGACGAACCACGCAAGCCAGACCGCGCCGGTCGAGGTCGCCGTGGCAAGCGCCGGCGAAAGCGGCACCATCCGCTTCCTGCCGATCATCGGCGCCCCCCTGCAGGCGGTGACGCCGCTCTCGCGCGAACTCGGCTCGCAGGCCCGCACCCACGGGCTGACGATCAAGAGCGCCGCGGACACGACGAGCGAGCACATACTCAAGGGCTACTTCTCCGCCTTCGAGGATGGCGGCAAGGTCACGGTGGTCTATGTCTGGGACGTGCTCGACCAGAACGGCGGCAGGCTCCACCGTATCCAGGGACAGAGCAGCGTCAACGGCTCGGGCGGAGAGCCCTGGGCAGCGGTCCCGGCCGATGTCATGCAGCAGATCGCGCAACGCACGATGAACGAGTACATCCAGTGGAAGCAGGGACGGGCCGGTTAGCCACAGGCTTTTTACGAAAGAATCGTCCCGCACCCGGACAAGACACTTGCAATCGAAATCGAGGGCGCTAAAAAGCGCCCAACAGCGTGGTTACAGGCGGGCCAAAATGAAGGTTTTCGCAGGCAATTCGAACCGGCATCTGGCCGAAGCGATCTGCAACTATCTCAACGTTCCCTTGGGGAAAGCAAGCGTCAGGCGCTTTGCGGACCAGGAGATTTTCGTCGAAATCCAGGAAAACGTGCGTGGTGAAGATGTCTTCATCGTGCAGTCGACCTCGTTCCCGACGAACGATCACCTGATGGAACTTCTCATCATGATCGACGCGGTCCGCCGCTCCTCGGCGAAGCGCATCACTGCGGTAATCCCCTACTTCGGCTATGCCCGTCAGGACCGCAAGCCCGGGCCGCGTACGCCGATTTCGGCAAAGCTCGTGGCCAACCTGATCACAGAAGCCGGTGCGGATCGCGTTTTGACGCTCGACCTGCACGCCGGTCAGATCCAGGGCTTCTTCGACATCCCGACCGACAACCTCTACGCCATTCCGATCCTGGCCCGTGACATCAAGGCCAACTACAAGACCGAGAATGTCATGGTGGTCTCGCCCGACGTCGGCGGCGTAGTGCGCGCGCGTTCGCTCGCCAAGCGTCTCGACTGTCTGCTCGCGATCGTCGACAAGCGCCGCGATCGCCCGGGTGAATCCGAAGTGATGAACGTCATCGGCGACGTCAACGGCAAGGACTGCATCCTGATCGACGACATCGTCGACTCGGGCGGCACGCTCTGCAATGCGGCGGAAGCGCTGCTGAAGAACGGTGCCACCAGCGTCACCGCCTATATTACCCATGGCGTGCTTTCGGGCGGCGCGGTCACCCGCGTGACTTCGTCCAAGCTCAAGGAACTGGTCATCACCGACTCGATCCAGCCGACCACCGCGGTCCAGTCGGCGCACAATATCCGCGTCGTCTCGACGGCCAACCTGCTCGGCGAGGCGATCAGCCGCACGAGCCTCGAGCAGTCGGTTTCCAGTCTGTTCGACTGAGGCAATCCAGAGAACTTCATGTCAGACGCCGGAGGCCCAGCCTTCGGCGTTTTTCGTTGCATTCTCCCATTCAGCGGCTGGCCACGACCTCCGCGACACTCCTGTGGATGCCGCGGAACCCGCTGGTGGGTTCATCTTCCATTCAACTTGCGATACGTATCGTGCGCCGATGTATTTGTTTGGAGAGGGATTGACGAAATGATCTTGAAATTCTTGGAGGCCGCGAGGGCGTGGACGCGAAAGCGAGGTGCCGGTGATACGGCGACGCCTTCACGCACTGCATTGTCGTCGTGGCGTCGACTGGCGCCGGTCCTGATGCTGCCGGTCCTTGCCGCCTGTACGGTGGACGTTGCCCCCTCTCCGACCTATCCGCGCCCACGTCCGCCCGGCCCGCCGATGTGCTCGATGGAGTACGCTCCGGTTTGCGGCGAACGCGGCGACCAGCGCCGGACCTTCGGCAATGCCTGCCAGGCTCGCGCTAACGGCTTCTTCGTCGTCAATCGTGGCGAGTGCCGGCGTGAGCCCGTCCGCCCGCGCCCGCCGATCACCGAACCGCCACCGCCGCCGCCACGGGCCTGCACCCGCGAATATGCTCCGGTCTGTGCCGAGCGCGGCAATCAGACCCGCACCTTCTCCAATGCCTGCGAAGCGCGCAGCGGCGGCTTCCGGGTGGTCTCCCGGGGTGAGTGCCGGCGCGAACCGGTGGTCCGTCCCCCGGTAACCGAGCCCAGGCCGCCGAGCCGCCCCCAGGTCGGCTGCAGCCGCGAGATCGCGCCGGTATGCGCGCGCCGCGACGGCCGGCTTCGCACGTTCGGCAATGCCTGCATGGCGCGTGCGGACGGCTTCCGCGTCGTCAGCGAAGGACGCTGCGACTGACGCATGCCTCGTGACAAATGCCAGCGCCGCGCCCTTGATCGGGGCGCGGCGCTTTTTCTGTATCAAGATGTAATGAAATCGGCTGCGAGCGCGGCCCGGACACCGCTCGTCAAGCAGTTCAAAGGCGCTCACCTGGCGCCGGTAAGCACCTGACCATTGACGCTGACACTGCCGTCGCTGCCGATGCGCACGTCCCAGCGCTGCCGCCCGTCCGGCTCGGTCTTGGCAAAACCCTTGGCCATCATCAGGCCGAGCGAAAGCTGATTGAGCTGGGGATCGCTCCTGGCCGCCTTTTGTACCGCCGCAATGGTCGCGTCATAGTCGCGCGCATAGATCGAGGCGTCGAGAGCGAACTGGTCGCTTCGGGAAACGCTTGAGGTGACGTTGCCGGACACCTCCAGGTCATAGGCTGGCGACCTCGCCGCAATCTTTGGGAATTCGACGGTGACTGTATCATTCGGGAAGATCGCCTTGCCGGCCTTCTCCAGTTCGGCCGGAGAGATATTTTCGGGATTGGCGAGATCGAACTTCAGCACGTCATCGACGAAGCCCCGGAAATTCAATCCCGGGACATGGATCTGCGTCTCCGTCGTCTCAGGAACGAAAGGCGCGTAGGCAGCAGGAACCCTCAGCGAACCGAGGTCAAACCCGTCCGTTGAAAACGACAGGCCGAGCCGTGATGCCTCGCTAAGGCCGCTGAGGCTGAGATTGTAGGCCACCTGCCTCAGGCCGAAATCGCCGGCATGCGTGGTGACCGAAACGTTGCTGGCCGTCACTGTCTCCTGGGCGGATGAGAACATCGGCATGGAGGCACGCACGAGTTCCTTCAGCCTCGCGCTGCTTGCCTGCGTCAGTCTTTCCTCTTGCAGATGGTCGGCAAGGAAGATGACGAGTTCGCGCAACTCCCTGGCAAGGACGCCCTTGGCATCGGCCTGCGCCGCCACGTTCTCGGCGCGCACCTCGATGGTCACGTCAGGGTTTCGGGACGTCATCTGCTGATAGAAGGACGACCCGGTGGAATTCGACGTGAAATCGACGGTTGCGCCATCGCTGCCGTCGACGGCACCGAATGTCTGCAGCCGATCCTCGAGCCGGAACACCACCTTGTCCGAGCCGGTGATCGAGGTTGCCCTGAGGTCCTTGACCCTGGCCTCTCCCGAGCGGAAGTAGGTGATCGCGGGATCGAAAACACCCGAATAGACGAACGTACCGACGGAATAGTTGAAATGGGTGGCCGCTTCGCCCGGGGGCTTCGCCTGGCCCGAGATGTCGATGCTGTCGTTACCCTCGACCTTCCACAGCCCGCCGTCGAGCGGCGCCGCGAACATTTTCATCGGCTGCAGTCCGTCGACCGTCAGAACCTTGGAATCGACGCCTTCCAGCAGTTTGGCGAACTGATAGACGATCGCATAGCGCGTGCCGTCAGGCGTCACTGCGATGAAGCCGCTCTTTGCAAGCCAATCCGGCAGGAACCGTGTCAACTCGGCTTGCAGGTTTCGCGCCCCCTGCTCGGTGATCTCCGCCGCCTCGACGAGACCGGCGAATGATGCGGCAAGCATGGTGCTGCCGGCGGCGATGGCGGTAAGACGCATGATCGCACTCCTCTCTGTGCCCCACTGGAGTGTGGGTAAGATGTCCGGCCGATGTCAACCCGCCAGCACCGTCGGCAAAGGTCAGGCAGCGCTCGCACCGGGCTGCCGCAGGTCGCTGCTCACGGCGACGTCCGGAACGGCTGCGGTTGTCACGGAATTGACGATCGCCTCGATCTCCGATCGCGGCAACGGCTTGCCGAAAAGGAAGCCCTGAACCTGCGGGCAACCTTCGCGGCGCAGGAACTCGATGTGTTCCTCACGCTCGACGCCTTCGGCCAGCACTGGAATATCGAGGCTTGCGGCGAGGATCAGCGTAGAGCGGACGATCGCCGCCGACTGGCGGTTGGTCGCGACGCCTTCGATGAAGGCACGGTCGATCTTGATCTTGTCGAAGGGGAAAGTCTGCAGCGTCGACAGCGACGAGTAGCCCGTGCCATAGTCGTCCATGGCCACCTTGACGCCAATGCTCTTCAGTTCGCGGATGATCTTCAGCGCATGCTGCTGGTCGGCGATCAGGCTGGATTCGGTGATTTCCAGCTCGAGACGCTCCGGCGCGAGCCCCGTATGCGCCAGTATGTCGCTGACGGTCTCCGGAAGGCGATCGTCGATCAGCTGCTGCGCCGCCACGTTCACCGCGATCCTGAGCGGACGGGACCAGGACGCAGCTTCCGCGCACGCCTGTTTCAGGACCCACTCGCCAAGTTCCACGATGAAGCCGGAACGCTCGGCGACCGGAATGAACTCTGCCGGCGAGACCATGCCGCGTCGGGGATGGCGCCAGCGCAGCAGCGCTTCGAAACCGATGACCGTGCTGGTGGCGGCATCGTTCTGCTGCTGGTAGTAGAGTTCGAACTCGCCGGCCACCAGGCCGGAGCGCATCTCGACCGCCAGGGCGTTGCGCTCGCGCGCCAGCTGGTCCATCGAGGGGTCGTAAAAGCATACCGTGTTCGTCGCGGTCGCCTTCGACCGGTACATGGCAACATCGGCCTGGGCCACCAGTTCGTCCATGTTGCGGGCATCATCGGGAAAGATCGCGATGCCAATGCTGGCGCCGATGCTGAACGTCTTGTTCGCGATGGTTATCGGCTGGCTGATTTCCTCGAGCAGACGCTTTGCCAATGCCGAAGCGTCGTCACGCGCATAGTATTTTCCGGTCACCGCCGCGAATTCGTCACCGCCAACGCGCGCGACGAATTCATCCGCCTTCAGGCAGCGGGAGATACGCTCAGCCAGGGCGCGCAGCACCGCGTCGCCGGCCGAATGACCATGAACGTCGTTGATCTCCTTGAACCGGTCGAGGTCGAAGGACAGGACGGCGATACTGGCGCTGACATCCTTCGGACGCGACATCAGCTTCGAGAGGTGCTCGTTGAACGCGGCGCGATTGGGCAGATTGGTCAGCGGATCATGCAGCGACAGGTGCCGATAGCGTTCGACCGCTGCCTGCGTCGACTGCAGGTCGATCGCGTAGGTCGAGGCGCCGAGTGCCAGGATCACGACCATCACCGAGACGACGATGCCGGTCATGATGCTGTCGGAGATCATCTCCGGCGGCATGCTGACCAACGGATCCGGGATGACGGTCAGCGCCGTCATTCCTGTAAAGTGGGCCGAGACGATCGCCAGGATAAACGCGAGCACCCCTGCGTACTTGCTGAAACGCGTTGACGGCCTCGCCACACGATTGGCCGACAGTGCTCCGAAGACGCCGGCAAGCACCAACGATGCGATGACGTAGCTGAAATCCCATTCCAGACGCCCCTGCACGGTGAAGGCCGAAATGCCGACGTAATGCATGACGCAGATGCCGAGTCCGACCGTGGCGCCGCCCGCCTCGATCAGCAGGCCCTTCTTGCTGAACGACGAGATCAGGAACCCGGCAGAGGTGACGACGATGCTCAGCACCAGCGAGATCAACGTCAGCACCGACTCGTAGCCATCGGCGGCTCCGGCCTTGTAGCCCAGCATGGCGACGAAATGGGTCGTCCATATGGTGGCGCCGCCGATGAAACCCGACAGGAACAACCAGTTGAACTTCTGGAAGCCATCGGTGAGGCGCACCCGTGCGAACAAGCGAATTGTCAGCACCGACCCGAGCAGGCAGACCAGAGCGGCGAGAAGCAGATAGGTGGTGTCGTGGGAGACTGCGATGCAGGAGATGACGTTGTACATTTTGGACCAGAATTGCGCTAAGCACTCCCCTTACCGTGCATTTGCATGATCACGTACTAATTTGGCTGGCCTTCCGTCGGCATGGTTTACGAGTTACTACTCGCGGCAGCCCTGGATTCCGATCCTGCCCCGGCTCCGCCCGGAGGGAACCGCCGCAAAACCAGCGGGCGCTCGGGCGATCGAGATGAAACCTTGCGTTTGCAGCACCTTTGTACTATAGCCCCCCGGTCCGCGTAGACACCCTTGGAGGCAACGCGGATGGAGCTGTTTGCATGACATCTCCGGTTTTGTCCGCAACGGCCAATTCGCCATGTGGACGGAACTCTCCAATAACCTTGAAAGGAAAAGCCATGAGCCACGCAACTTACGAGCTCAAGGCCGAGACGCGCGAACGGGTTGGTAAGGGGTCCTCCCGTGAACTTCGCCGCAACGGTCTTATCCCGGCTGTCATCTATGGTGACAAGCAGGCCCCCATTTCCATCGCACTGTCGACCAACGAAGTCACCAAGCGCATCCACGCTGGCGGTTTCATGACGACGGTCGCGACGATCGACGTCAACGGCGAAAAGATCTCGGTCCTCCCGAAGGACTACCAGCTGGATCCGGTCCGTGACTTCACCATGCACGTCGACTTCCTGCGCGTTTCCGGCAACACCCTGGTTACCGTTGAAGTACCGGTTCACTTCGTCAACGAAGAGAAGTCCGGCGTCAAGATCGGCGGCGTCCTGAACATCGTCCGCCACGGCATCGAACTGCACGTTCCGGCAAACGACATTCCGGAAGCGATCACCGTTGACCTCGAAGGCAAGAAGATCGGCGACAGCATTCACATTTCCGACGTCAAGCTGCCGAAGGGCGCTTCGCCGGTCATCGCTGACCGCGACTTCACCATCGCGACCATCGTCGCTCCGGCCGGCGGCGTTGCGGAAGAAGAAGCCGCTCAGGAATAATTCCTGCGAAATCGATGAAAATCGACGATCCCGCCTCCCCTGGGGGCGGGATTTTCTTTGTTCAGCACCTGCGCAACCTGTAATATACATTCGCACGTGAAGATAAACTTCCGCGCAACCGCTTCAGCAACATTTAACAAATTCGTGGAACAACTAGCCGGCTACTTACAGGTGAGCTGGGACAATACGTTTGAGACGCAGCAGGACAGCATTTCCGCCGGAGCACCGGCCATGATGACGCATTCCGTCGAGAATCGCTTTTTCGCGATCATTTGCGGGGTTCTGCTGCTTTTTGTTGCCCCGCTGTTCGCCATTTTCTTCCTGCTCTCGGCCGAACGCGCCGCGACCGAATTGCGCAGCCATGCCGAAGTCGTGGTCAAGGCCAATTCGCTGGCGCTCGGCAAGCCGCTTTGGGATCTCGACGAACAAAGCATCCGCCAGATCACCGCAACCATCGTCATCGACCCCTCGGTGCTGAAGGTCACCGTCAGCGACAGCACCGGCCAGCTCAACATTACCCAGCAGACGATCCCCAGGAAGCCGGAACGGCCATTGGAATCGATCGAATCCAACATCGTCTATCGCACGATCGAGGGCGTACAGACGGTTGGCAAGATCACCGTCTACTTCGACAAGGTCGGCATCTTCTCGTCCATGGACCAGCTCGAGATTGCCTTTCTGTCGATCTTCATCGTGGCGATCGTCGTGGTATTCGCCGCCGCGGTCATCGGCAACCGCCTGATGGTGATCAAACCGCTGCTGCGCCTGACGGCAGCGATCGAGGCGACCCGCAAGCTTGGGACGCGCCAGCATGTCGACTGGAATTCCGACGACGAGATGGGCCGGCTGGCGCAGAGCTTCAATGAAATGCAGACGTTGCTGGAGCGCGAGGAACGCGAACTGAAGCGTGCCCACCGCCGCACCACCGACATCTACAACCAGACGCCGGCCATGCTGTTTTCCATCGATGACAGCGACTGCATCACCGCGGTCAGCGACTACTGGTTGGTCGCCACGGGCTATGAACGCTCCAAGGTAATCGGCCGCAAGTTCACCGACATGGTCGAAGCCTCGACCCGCGGCAAGTACGAGAGCCGGAAGGAAGGACGCGGCGAAGCCACGACCTGCGAGTGCACGGTGAAGTTCGTCTGCGCCAACGGCCGGGTGATGGACGTGCTGATCGTCGAGACCCGCACCGCCGCCGCGGCCCGCTGGAACGAGCTCTCGCTGAGCGTCATGACCGACGTCACCGAACTCAAGCGCTCGGAAGACCGCAACCGCCGCCAGGCGCTGACCGATCATCTGACCGGCCTGATGAACCGCCAGGGCTTCGAGGTTTCGCTCGATCGCGGGATCCAGGAGGCGAACGAAAGCGGCAAGGAACTGGCCTGCCTGTTCATCGACCTCGATCGCTTCAAGTGGATCAATGACAATCTCGGCCATGTCGCCGGCGACGAAGTGCTGCGCGGGCTTGTCGAGCGGCTCACGCCGCTTCTTGGCCCGGCTGATACGGCGGCCCGCCTCGGCGGCGACGAATTCGCGGTGCTCGTGCTCGACGCGCATGCGGAAGAAGCGGCACTCGATCTCTGTCACCGCATCACCGGGCTTTTCGAGACGCCCTTCCGCGCGGCCGGAAGCGATGCCAATCTCAGCGCCAGCATCGGCGTCGCGCTCTACCCGCGCCATGCCGGCTCGGCGGCGGAACTGTTGCAGAAATCCGACGTCGCCATGTACGCCAAGAAGCGCGACGGCAAGAACGGCGTGCAGATGTTCGACCCGGCGATGATGGAACAGGCCATCCGTAGGGTCGAGGTGGAGAACCATATCCAGCTGGGCCTCGAGCACGACTGGTTCGACACCTATTTCCAGCCGATCGTCGATCTCAAGGCCAAGTCGGTCATCGGCTTCGAGGCGCTGATGCGCATGGTGCACCCGCAGAAGGGCATCCTGCCCCCGGCGGAAATCATCCAGATTGCCGAGGAAACCGGAACGATCGCCAAGATCGGTAACCGCATCCTCGAAAGGGCGCTCGCCCACCTGATGGAACTGTCGCGCATCGATGGCCTCGGGGACGCCTATGTCGCCATCAACTTCTCCCCGCTGCAGTTCGAGCCGGGCCTGCCGATCCGCATTGCCAGCCTCGCCACCCGCTACAATATCCGCCCGAGCCGGATCGTCGTCGAAATCACCGAAGCCGTGCTGATGAACGACAATCCGGAAATACGCCGTATCCTCGACGAACTCAGCCATTTTGGCTGTCGCATCGCACTCGACGATTTCGGCACCGGCTATTCGTCACTGAGCTACCTGAACCGCTTCCCCGTCGACATCGTCAAGATCGACCAGTCCTTCACCCGCGCCATGACCGACACGGTCTGCGAAGTCCGCGACAAGAGCCGCATGCTCGTAGAAGGCATTGCTGCAATTTCCCGCAAGATGGACTGCAAGATCATTGCCGAGGGCATCGAGACCGCCGAGCAGTGGAAATTGCTCGACGAGATGGGGGTCGACTGCGGTCAGGGATATTTCATTTCAAGACCGCAGCCCGTCAATGGCCTGCAGGCAGTGCTTGCCGCACCGCTTGAGATCAAGGTCGATGAGGTCGCATAGGGGATTACACGTAAGCCGAGGCAGGGGAGCATGAGTATGAAGATGGCGGCGTTTCTGAGTTCGTTGATCGTACTTGCGATCGCCGCTCCGGCCGCGGCTCAGACCCTGCACTTCAAAACCGAAGCCTATCCGCCCTACAACTACCGCGAAGGCAAGGAATACCGTGGCACCTCGGTGGAGCAGCTCCAGCGGCTGATGGAAGATGTGCCCGCCAGCTACACGCTGGAGCTGGTGCCCTGGGCCCGCGCCTACTCCGCCGCGCTCCACGAACCGATGAATTGCGCCTTTACCACCGCCCATACGCCGGAGCGTGACTCGCTGTTCAAATGGGTCGAGCCCTTGCTCACCGAGCGCATCTATCTCGTCGCGCGCAGGAACTCGGACATCGCCGTCAACAGTCTCGCCCAGGCAAAGCACTTCATCGTCGGAACACAGCGCAGCGATCACACCTACACGCTGCTATGGCAGATGCACTTCGACAGGATCGACCTTGCATCCGACGTGGAGGTAACTCTGGGCAAGCTTCTCGGCAACCGGATCGACCTGATGCCGATGTCGCAAAATACCTATTACAAGCTTAGGCGCGAAGGGGTCGGCATCGAGGCAAAGGTGAAGCTCTCTGAGGTGCGCTATGCGATCGCCTGCCACAAGGACGTTCCCGACACGCTGATCGCGCAAATGCAGGCCGCGCTCGACAAGTTGATTGCCTCAGGTGGTCAGGCGGAGATCTTCCGCAAGTACGAGGTAGAACCGGGCCACTGAGCACGCGGGGCGCCCGGACAGACAGAATCCGTTTGACTTTGGTGCCGTTTCGGGTTGGTGAAACATCTGCGAGGGATCGATGCACCCTCGAGGCATTTCAGAACTGAAGGCAAGGCTTGGTCATGCTCATCATCGCGGGTCTCGGCAACCCCGGCGCCAAATACGCCGGCAATCGTCACAACATCGGTTTCATGGCCGTGGATGCCATCCAGCGCCGGCACGCATTTTCGCCTTGGTCGAAGAAGTTCAAGGCGGAGATTTCCGAAGGCGAGCTTGCCGGCGTAAAGGTGCTGCTGATCAAGCCGCAGACCTACATGAACCTCTCGGGCGAAGCGGTCGGCGAAGCCATGCGCTTCTTCAAGCTGCAGCCGAAGGATGTCATCGCCATCTATGACGAACTCGACCTGCTGCCGGGCAAGGCCCGCATCAAGGTGGGTGGCGGCCATGGCGGCCACAACGGCATCAAGTCACTGGATGCGCATTGCGGCAAGGACTATCGCCGCCTCCGCCTCGGCATCGGTCATCCCGGCGACAAGGAGCGCGTGCACGGCTATGTGCTCGGCGATTTCGCCAAGGCCGACCAGTCATGGCTAGAGCCCCTGCTCGATGCTCTGGCGGACAATGCGACGATGCTGGTCAAGGGCGAGGATTCCCAGCTGATGAACAAGCTGGCGCTGGCGACCGGCGGCAAGGCCGACGACGACAAGCCCAGGCCGGAGAAGACGCCGAAGGCGCAGTCGCATATTCACCAGGCCCGTAACACCGCCCAGCCGAAGAAGCTACCGGCGACCGGCCCGATGGCAGACATGCTGAAGAAGATGTTCGGCAACAAGGAGTAGCCGAGTAAAATGCGCCGCATGCAGAGTGCGGCTTCAGTCGGACAAGACCGGCTTCCAGATCCCGCGCTTAGACGCTTGGTCGAGACGCCTTCTCCGCCCTATTCCTCGGGTTCAGTGGTGAACATCAGCGGGAAACCCGCATCCTTGCCGAGGTCGGTCGCCTCCTTGGCCCTGGTTTCGGCGATGTCGCGGGCACAGATCACCACGACGCAGGAGCCGAGCCTGTGCGCCGTCATCATCACGCGGTAGCCGGTTTCCTCGCTCATGCGAAAGACGGCCTTCAGCACTACGATGACGAACTCTCGCGGAGTATAATCATCGTTCAGCAGGATGACCTTGTGGAGCTTCGGCCGCTCCAGCCTCGGTTTCACTTCCGGTCTCGGTCGGACGATCGTTTCGCTTGCGCTCATCGCAGGACCTCCCCTCTCTCGGGGTGCCACCAGCCGCGTCCCGCGGATATTCTACCCAGAATGCGCCGCGTTCAAGGCCCACTAACACTTGACCGCTTCCCTCCTATCCCCCATACGCAGGGCAAAGAACTTCAAAGATACGGAATAGGTCCCATGGGTTTCAAATGCGGTATCGTCGGGCTTCCGAACGTCGGCAAGTCCACACTCTTCAACGCACTGACCAAGACGGCTGCCGCGCAGGCCGCCAACTACCCCTTCTGCACCATCGAGCCGAACACCGGCGAAGTCGCGGTGCCGGACCCGCGCATGCAGAAGCTCGCGGCTGTCGCCGGCTCCAAGGAAATCATCCCGACCCGCATTTCCTTCGTCGACATCGCCGGCCTCGTGCGCGGTGCCTCGAAGGGTGAAGGCCTCGGCAACAAGTTCCTCGCCAACATTCGCGAAGTCGATGCCGTGGTGCACGTACTGCGCTGCTTCGAGGACGACGACATCACCCACGTCGAAGGCCGCATCAACCCGGTCGGCGATGCCGAGACCATCGAGACCGAGCTGATGCTGGCCGACATGGACAGCCTGGAGAAGCGCCAGATCGGCCTGCAGAAGCGGGCCCGCGGCGGCGACAAGGAAGCCGCCGCCCAGCTCGCGCTGATCGAGCCGATCCTGGCCGGGCTGCGCGATGGCCGCCCCGCCCGCGCCTCCATCCCGCCCGGGGAGGAGGAGGCGGTGAAGCGCCTGCAGCTGCTGACCTCCAAGCCGGTGCTGTATGTCTGCAATGTCGAGGAAGCCTCGGCCGGCACCGGCAACGCGCAAAGCGAGAAGGTGTTCGCCCGCGCCGCCGCCGAGGGCGCCAAGGCGGTGGTGGTGTCCGCCGCCATCGAGGCGGAGATCAGCCAGATGGACGAGGCCGACCGGGGCGAGTTCCTGGAAGGCCTCGGCCTGTCCGATTCGGGCCTCGACCGCGTCATCGCCGCTGGCTACGGGCTGCTCGGCCTGCTGACCTACTTCACCGTGGGGCCGAAGGAGGCGCGCGCCTGGACCATCACCCGCGGCATGAAGGCGCCGCAGGCCGCCGGCGTCATCCATGGCGATTTCGAGCGCGGCTTCATCGCGGCCGAAACCATCGCCTATGACGACTACGTGGCGCTGGGCGGCGAGCAGGGCGCCAAGGAAGCCGGCAAGATGCGCGTGGAAGGTAAGGAATATGTCGTCAAGGATGGCGACATCCTGTTGTTCCGCTTCAACGTGTAGCACCTGCGGCTTCACCATTTATCCGCTGTCTTTTCGTAATAATTCCCGCTAAGGTTGAAGGGATGGGGCAGCGCCCATCCCGGCGCCGCAGGGGGCCGGCCACCGCCTCGGCAACAGGCCCAGCCTCGGTCCCCTGCCCTTGATTTTCGACAGCGCTACCCTGCTGATCGTCAGCACGCTGATCAGCATCGTCCTTGGCGGGCTGTGGTTCGGC
>JAEWPB010000120.1 GCA_023399465.1 Pseudomonadota bacterium | reverse complement strand
CTACATCGTCTCCTACATTGCCACTGCTGCCGTCTTCTTCGGAATTGACTTTGTCTGGTTGTCGCGGATCGCGCCGGGCTTCTACAAAAGCCGCATCGGCGATCTTCTGCTGGCGGAACCGAATTATACAGCAGCCGGACTGTTCTATCTCTTCTACATCGCCGGCATCGTCTACTTCGCGGTGGTCCCTGCATTCCATAGCGGGAGTTGGACGACGGCAATGCTGGCAGGTGCCATGCTGGGACTTGTCGCCTACGGCACTTATGACATGACCAATCTGGCGACACTGAAGAACTGGTCGTTAACGGTCAGTCTGGTCGATATGCTTTGGGGCGCAACGCTGACGTCTGCCGCCGCCACAATTGGTTACCTGGTGGCGGCAAGAATAGTCAATGGCACGCCCTGATCGTTCGACCGACAAAGCGGCCATCATCGGTCGCCCGATGGCTGGCTGCCTTAAGTCACATCGCCAATTTGAGAACTCGGGAGCTTTAACATGATGCAGATCCGGAAAAAATCGACGAACTGGTTGTCGATCTCGGCATTCATTCTGATCGTTCTAGGGGTGGGCTATCTCATCGGCTTCGTTACGCGACCGGCTGAATGGTACATGACCCTTGTGAAACCTCCGCTTAACCCACCATCCTGGCTCTTCGCGCCAGTTTGGACAGCGCTTTACGTTTGCATTGCGGTAGCGGGAAATCGCGTCTGGCAAATCTCTCCCACTGGAAGCGCCATGAAAATCTGGTTCGTCCAGATGGTTCTCAACTTCGCCTGGTCGCCCGTTTTTTTCCTGGCGCATAACCTCATCGCGGCCCTGATCATCGCGATTGCCATGTTGGTGGCGATTGTCGGTTTCATTATCGCAACGTGGAAAGCTGATCGCATCGCAGCCCTGTTGTTCCTTCCGTATGCGGCGTGGGTCTCGTTTGCCACCTATCTGAACGCATCTCTCGCCTACTTGAACTGATCAGTCTGCAACCGTTGTCTGTTGGGTTTGCCAAGTCAGGAGATGTCGAGCAAATGGTGCCCAGAGATCGAGGTCCGAGAGATAAATTCGCTCGCGTTGTCGACACGGATAGTGGCCGAGTATCCGACCTGCCGACTACGCGTTCTAGCGTCCGGACCACGTCCTTTCCTTTATAGCTGAAGCGTGCGTCGACTCACCGCGCGGCGTGACCTCGATGCCGCCAGGCGCTTCTTCCGCAAGATGCCCAAGGACGAGCCGTTGATGTCGCCAGAGAAGATCGGCACGGACGGCGCCAACACCTTCCCCTCGACGATCGAGACGGTTGTTGTTGCGTCCGGATCCGAAGATCGGCAGCTTCAGGTCATTCAACGCGGCGGCTTTGGCTTTTCCGCGAGTGGACCGTCAACGATCAAGACGATCTGCTCGCCCGCCTAATCGGCTTCAAAAAGTTAACAAGGTATAAAATCTGCGCCGTTCAGCGGGTAATCGCGCCTGTTAAAATGTTTGCGACAAGCCCTTTAAGCCGGTTCTGTCCCAAACCGGCCCTATCCGTGCGAAAAGCCGTCCGACCCGATGGTCATGCGCCAGCACGATCCCTGCTATCGATCCTGTTCGGCCAAGGCTGACGATGATCCGACGCAGTCGTGTGTCCGTCCTTGTCCTGATCGAAAAACCACTTGAGCCTGACACCGCCTTTCTCGCCCGGCACCAGAGCAGGGATCGCTGACAAAAGCTTGCGTGTGTAGGGATGACGTGGATGATCGAAAACCGAGTCACGGCTACCCTGTTCCACGATCCTGCCCTCCTGCATCACCACGACGCGATCGGAAATCTGCTCGACCACGCCAAGGTCGTGGCTGATGAACAAACACGAAAAACCATGCCGTTTCTGAAGGTCGGCGAAAAGCTCCAGCACTTGCGCGCGCACGGTGACGTCAAGAGCGGAGACCGGCTCATCGGCGATGACGAACGCCGGGCGGCGGACGATGGCGCGAGCGATCGCGATACGCTGGCGCTGGCCCCCGGAAAGCTCGTGCGGGAAGCGGTCCAGGAACGGCGCTCCGAGCCCGACTTCCTCCAGCACCTCGGCGATGCGCGCTTCGCGGGCGCGGCGGGCGAGTTCCGGCGCATGCCGCAGCGCCTCGCCGACCAACTGGCGCACCTTCATGCGCGGGTCGAGCGACGAATACGGATCCTGGAACACCATTTGGCAATTGAGGCGATAGTCGCGACGGGCCGCGGCGGCGCGGCCGAGGGACTGGCCTCGGAAGGCGATTGAGCCGTCGGCCGGCTGCAATAAGCCCGCGATCGTGCGGCCGAGCGTGGTCTTGCCGGACCCAGAGCCGCCCACAAGGGCAACGACTTCGCTCGGGTGTACCTCCAGGTTGATCCCGTGCAGCACGCGCATCGGCGCCTCGCTTCGAAAGAAACCGCGTTTGCCCGGATATTCGACGACAAGATCCCGGACGGAAATAATCGGCACGGAGTTCCGGTCCATCCGGCGCGCGGGCAGCCGGCGCGGCATGGCCGCAAGCAGCGCCTTGGTGTAGGCTTCCTGTGGTCTCTCGAGTATTTCCGGCACCATTCCGGTTTCCACCACGTCGCCCTTGCGCATGACGACGATGCGGTGCGCATAGCGGGCGACCATCGCTAGGTCATGGCTGATCATCAGGACGGCCGTGTTGTTGGCCCGCGTCAATTCCATCATCAGTTCGAGCACTTCGCGTTGGACGACGGCGTCGAGGGCCGTGGTCGGCTCGTCGGCAATCAAGAGCGCCGGCTTCAGGAGCATCACCGAAGCCAGCATGATCCGCTGGCGC
The DNA here is from genome assembly GCA_023399465.1 of Pseudomonadota bacterium. Lineage (GTDB taxonomy): Bacteria > Pseudomonadota > Alphaproteobacteria > Rhizobiales > Rhizobiaceae > Ferirhizobium. The sequence continues at coordinate 11,121 of JAEWPB010000120.1, read as the reverse complement.
ATGCCGCCCGAAAACTGATGCGGATAGGCGCGAAGCGCCGTCTCAGGATCGGTGATGCCGATGCGGCGCAGCATCCCCACCATACGCTTGTGGCAGGCATCTGCGTCCAGCGCCAGATGCAGCCGGAGCCCTTCGGACATCTGCTGGCCGATAGTCAGAGCCGGGTTGAGCGACGTCATCGGCTCCTGGAACACCATGCCGATGCGGGCGCCGCGAAGCGCGCGCATATTGGAGGCATCCGCCGTCGCCATGTCCCAGCCCTCGAACAGAATCGAGCCGGACACGCGACGGATGGCCGGCGGCGCCAGCCCCAGGATGGAGCGGGCGACCAGCGTCTTGCCCGAACCGGATTCGCCGACTATCGCGACGACCTCTCCCGGCCCGACCTTCAGGGCGACGTCCCTCGCCACTGTGACATCCGTACGTGCGACCCGAAGCGTCAGGCCATGAATATCGAGCAGCGCCGCGGTCATGGTCACATTCCTCTGGTGCGGGGATCGAAGTGGTCGCGCAGCGCATCGCCGAGCAGGTTGATGCCGAGCAGGGCGAGCGAAATGCAGATGCCGGGGAAGATGCCAAGCCACATCGCCTGCCCTATGAACGGCCGGCTGCCAGCCAGCATGTTGCCCCAGGTTGGAGCCGGCGGCGGTACGCCAAGACCTAGGAAACTCAGTGCGCTTTCGGAAAGCAGCACCCAGCCGAACATCGAGGTGGCCAGTACGATCAGCGGCGCGACGCAGTTCGGCAGGATGTGACGCGCCATTGTATAAATCTCGGAGTTGCCAAGCACCCGCGACGCCTCGACGAACTCACGCTCCCGAAGCGACAGCACCGTGCCGCGCACGACGCGGGTGACAGAGGGCGTGTATGCGATGCCGAGCGCCAGGATGATCCCGTAGTGGTTGGCGCCCATGATGGCCAAAAGGCCGAGGGCGAGGAGGATGCCTGGAAAGGCAAGGAGCGCATCGTTGAAGGCCATCATGATGCGATCGGTCCAGCCTCGGCGGTAACCCGCGACTATACCCAGCGTCGTTCCGGCCACAACGGCGAACAGCACCGTCAGCAGGCTGATAGAGGCGCTCGCAGTCGCCCCCACCATCAACCGGCTCAAAACGTCCCGGCCAAACTCGTCGGCACCCAGCAGATGCTTTGCACCGGGCGCTGCCAGCCGGGCAGCAAAGTTCAGCTTCAGCGGATCATACGGCGTCCAGATCGCGCCGACGATTGCGGCTGCCGCAAGTCCGCCGACCAGCAATCCGCCGGCCAGCCCGTTAAGGTGAGGAAGTCTCATTGCGCGCTCACCCTGGGATCGAATAGGGGATAGAGAAGGTCGATGACGAGATTGACCAGGACGTAGACGACAGCGATGAAGAGCATGCAGCCTTGGATGACCGGGTAGTCCCGGGCGAAGATCGCATCCACGAGCATGCGCCCGAGCCCCGGGATCGTGAACACTGTCTCGACAACCGCGATCCCGCCGAGCAGATTGCCGAGGACAAGCCCGATCAGGGTCCAGGTCGGGCCGAAAGCGTTGCGGAACGCATGGCGCCAGAGCACCGTGCGTTCGGAGAGCCCCTTGGCCCGCGCATGTGTGATGTAGTCCAGTTGCAGCACTTCGAGCGTCGAGGCGCGTGCCATCCGCAAGATCACGCCAATCTCGTGCAGGAACAGGTTGCGACCGGCATCACCACATAGAGCAGCCCCTTCCAGGGATCGTCGGTAATCGACACATAGCCGATCACCGGGAGCCAGCCGAGCTTCAGGCCGAACAGAAGCAGCATCATCAGGCCGAGCCAGAAGGTCGGTATGGAAAGGAGCAAAGTCGCCGCCGCGACGAGCATGAAATCGAGCGGGCCGTTATTCTTCCAGGCGGCCAGCATGCCCAGCGGAACCGCCACCAGACTCGCCAGGGCGACGGCCACGAGCACGATCTTCCCCGACACCCAGAAGCGGGAGAGTACCTCGGGCAAGACCGCCTGCCCCGTCGAGATCGAATGGCCGAGGTCACCGCTCACCACCGATTGCAGCCAGATGAGGAACTGGACCGGCAAGGGCCGGTCCAGTTCGAGCTTTGCGCGCAGCTCCGCCAGGCTGGCGGGATCGGCGAGATCCCCCAGCATCAGCGTCGCCGGGTCGCCCGGCACGAGCCGGATCAGGAAAAACACCGAGAGCGCGACGATCAGGAGTGTCGGCAGCGCCATTCCGATCCGGGCCAATATGAAACGCATCGCAAATGCCTCCGCCGGCTTCCCAAAGTGCCGGGTTATTCCCCGGCACTGACGCTCCACAGGCGCGGGATGGCGCCTGGCCAGCTCTTGTACCCCTCGACCCGCTTGGAGACCGCGAAGACATCCGCACCGTTATAGAGCGGGATCATCGGGACGGCCGCCTTGAAGCGCTGGTCGAGATCGTCGAACAGCGCCTGCCGTTCGGCCTTGTCGGCCGCCACCATCGACTTGGCCAAGACCGCCTGGGCCGCCGGATCATCCCAGACCTTGCGCGGCTGCTTGTCCTTCGAACCCATGATCGAGTCGAAGCTGAGCGCCGGGTCGAGGCGGGCGGAGTAGGAGAACGACATCATCTGGTAGCTACCGGCAGTGTACTGGTCGAGCTGAGCGCCCCACTCCATCACCTCGAGCTCCACCTTGATACCCGCCGCCTCGAGCATCGCCTGGGCGACGATCGCGCCGTCATACATGGAGGTGTAGTGCTTGTTGGTCAGCATGACGATCGGCTTGCCGTCATAGCCCGCCTCGGCGAGCAGCTGCTTGACCTTTTCCGGGTCGTAGGACCAGCCCTTCTGCGTCTTTTCGTTGGCATAAGGTGAAGACGTCGGAATAATCGAGTTGTTCGGCTTCGACAGGCCCTGCGTGACGGCCGCAACCAGTTGGTCGTAATCCAGCGCCGCCGCGATCGCTTCGCGCATCTTCACGTTCGACAGAACCGGATCGCGCGTCTGGATCAAGAGGCCGGACATTTCCATCGTGTCGCCGACGACAACGCTTACAGCGTCGTTCTTCTGCAGTTCGATCGCATCGGCGTTGGAGAGGTCTGGGATGAGGTCGAGGTCGCCGGCGAGTAGTGCCGCCTTGGCGGTCGATGCATCCGGAACGACCATGAAGCGTATTTCGCCGACCAGCGCCTTCTTGCCGCCACCGAGACCATCACGCTCGCCCTCGCGGCTCGCGTAGCCCGGGAAGGCCTTGGCCGAAAAGTACTCACCGCGCTTCCACTCGCCCAACTGATAGGGACCAGTCCCGATGGGCTTGTCCCAGGTGCCGTCGGCTTTGAGGCTGTCCTTGTGCAGGATGCCGGCCTGGCCGCAATCGGTGCGTGCGAGCGACGGAAGGAAGAGCGCAGTCGGTTTTTCGAGGGTGAACACGACCGTGTGCTTGTCCGGTGCGCTCACGGAGACGACCTTTAAGTCGCTGCGGCCGTCGAAGGCCGAAAGGCACCGCCACTCGGTCTTCGGGTCCATGTAGCGAATCCAACTCCACAGGACATCGTCTGCCGTCATTTCAGCGCCGTTGTGGAACTTGACCCCCTTTCGGAGGGTAAAGGTGTAGGTAAGATCGTCGGTGGAGACATCCACCTTCTCGGCGAGCATAGGCCGCACCGTCGTATCCTCTCCATAGGCGACCAGACCCTCGACCATGTGTGCAACCACCACGTCGGTATCCGCATCGCGGTTCACGCCGGGGTCGGTCGACCGCACGTCGGCGTTCAGTTGCACGCGAATCGTCGAATCCGCCATGGCAGCACTACCCGCTCCCAGTAGCAGTGCCATCGTGAAAGACGTTCCCAGCAACGCCCTGCTCTTCATCGTTCCCACTCCCCAGTTCCTCTCTCTTCTCCGGTTTTCTTCATTCTGCGGCGAGCGCTACGTTCATAGGCCCGTCGCTGAAGCTGTAGCGCGTGAAGACGCGATTGATTGCCGGCAGCGGCGCGACGTCCATCGTGCCCGCCGCCGGATCTATGATGACCATGGACACGGTCGCAGAAAGGTTACCGCTCATGCCCGGTCGCGGCGGGCGGCAGACGCTGTGAGGCGAGAGGAAGTCGTCAAAAAGCGCATCCTTCAGGTCCTGGGCCGTAAGCTTCGCCCCCTTTTCCTCCAGGAGCTTCCTTACGCGCCAGTCGCGATAGACGCTATCCGGCACGCTTACGAGCCCAGTGTCCTTCAGTTTCGACAGCGCAATCGGGCTGATCCAGTGGTTTGCGTGCACGATCAGGCCGTTTTCCGGGTAGACTTGGAACGCCTCGTCCGGGGCGCACTCGAAGTCGATGGCAAAGCCCGATGCGGTCGAAAGGATCATATTGTTCGAGCAGACCTTTGGCGTCGTCGCCACCGCCTTGACGGCGTTGGCGAAATGCTCCTGCTCCAGGACCTTGCGGCGGATAATGGCAAGCGGCACCCCCTGCTGGGTAAAGTCCCGCTCGCATTCGAGATAGTTCGCGGTGATGCTGACACCGGCAGAGTTGGTGCCACTGCGCGCAAGCCCTCCTGCCTCAACGAAGGTGAGGATATCCGGACCGTCGTCGCGCCGAACGCGCAGTACAATCGCCGTCTCGGCGCATTCAGCGCGCCAGTCCCAGTTCTGCCCATGGATGATCGTGCCCGTCGCACTGCACTCCGGCATGATGACGGCGCCGGTGCAGCCGTCATCAAGCTCCTCGTCCGCCGGCGCATTCTTTTCCCGCCGCGCCCGCTCTATGACTTCGGTGCGCGCATTGATCATCACAACGTCCTCGAAGGCGACGCCTGCGCCCTCGGCAATGCCGCGCATTTCCTCGACATAGTGTGCGCCGAAGGCAGCGATTCCTACAGCGAACTCGCCGATCAGCCGGACCTTGTCTGACGGCGAAAATCCCATCGAGGCCAGCTTATCTCCGTAGAGGCCGATGCTTCTCCGAATCCGGTCCGGCACGGCGGCACCATACTGGCGGCCACGTTCAAACGGACTGCCGGAGACGGAAACGAAGGGAAACGAAGCGACGGTCATGCTGGGTAGTCCTTATATTGTACTTTAAGCGCATAAAAAACACTAAATGCCAAAAATATGTTGCGTCAAGAGATTTTTTGATCCAGAAAATTCATACGATTTGGAGATGAACACGGGCATGCCCAAGAGCGGACTGCAAAGCGAGATTGCGCACCAGATCTTGTCACTGGCGGCACAGGAAAGATGGCCAAAGGGTCAGCGAATCTCCGATCAGGCACTATCGCGCCAGCTCGGCGTATCGCGGACGCCCGTTCGCGCGGCGCTGGTGCTTCTCGGCGAACGGGGCGTCGTGCGGCAGGTCCACGGCCGGGGCTTCGAGTTGTTGCGTGTCCCCGTCCCTGATGAAATCAATGATATCGCCCCGCCATCCGAGGAAGAAACGCTGTACCGCAAGCTGATGGCGGATCGCGCAGGTGGCATTCTCGCCGACGAAGTCTCCGAGGCTGAGCTTTCGCAACGCTACGACGTGCCCCGCGGCACCTTGCGAAAGGTGCTCTTGCGGTTTTCCGCCGACGGGCTGATCCACCGCCAGCGTGGCCACGGCTGGATTTTTGCCGAAAGCCTGGTCTCGGCCCCGGTGGTTGCGGAAAGCTATGCCTTTCGCCTCGTCGTCGAATGCGGCGCCCTGAAGCAATCGACTTTTTCCGTCGACGCCCAAGAGTTGGAAATGCTGCGCTCGGCCCAACAGCATTTTCTCGAAGTGGCGGAAACCACGATCGGTCGAGACGAGTGGTTCAGCGCCAATGCGCAGTTCCACGAGACGCTTGCCTCATGGTCGCACAATCGCTTTCTCGTCCAGGCCGTTCGTCAGCAGAACAACCTCCGTCGCATAACGGAGTATGCCGACTTCGACAAGTTGAGCAGCGGCCATGTACACAGCGCCTGCTCGGAGCACATCGCAATCCTCGATGCGCTGAAGGACAACGACACCGAGTTTGCCGAAGCACTTCTTCGCCGGCATATCGAACGCGCTGCGCGCTTCGATCTGTGATGGGCTCATAGGCGGTAACGAAGGCGGAACAAATTGTGCCGGGCGAACGGGCGTCACCGCACCGTGTTTGCCGGAAGCCATTTGGTGTACGTTATGCGGCCACCATGGCTGGCGCGTCCAGCCCGTGGTAATACTGCTCCTCGGCTTCGGCTGGCGGCCGATGGGCTCCAGAATTCGCCGGTGGTTGAACCAGTCGATCCATTCCAGAGTAGCGAACTCGACTGCCGCGGCGTTGCGCCACGGTCCACGTCGATGGATGACCTCGGCCTTGTAGAGACCGTTGATCGTTTCGGCGAGTGCGTTGTCGTAGCTGTCGCCGACGCTTCCGACACAAGGCTCGATGCCTGCTTCTGCCAGCCGCTCGGCGATCCACGTCCAGGCGCTTGGCGACGTTCTCGTAGTAGGTTGACGGGGCAATCGGAGTCTGCAGATCGGCTCGACCCCGAACACGCCTCGGTTTTCGTCGATGAACGAGATCATCGTTTGAAGGGGCGGTCGAACTCCCTTTGCCCGACAGGCGAATGCTTGCATTCGCCGAAAGGGGCTATGCGAAATAAGCAGACGCCTTGCGCAATATCTCGTTGGCCTGGCGAAGTTCGCGGTTCTCCCGTTCAAGAGCCTTCATCTTCTCGGCAATGTCACTCGGCAGGCCTGCTCGTTTGCCGCTGTCGACCGCGGTCTTCTTTACCCACTCATGCAACGTGGCTGGCGAGCAGCCGATCTTGGCCGCGATAGATGAAACGGCAGCCCACCGCGACGGATGCTCGGCTTCGTGATCCAGAACCATGCGGATCGCACGCTCACGGACTTCAGGTGAAAACTTGTTCGTTGTCTTGCTCATATCGGCTCCATTTTCTCAGAAGTTGGAGCCTCCGGCAAACCCGGTGCGGTTCAGAACGGCGTGTGAGGATCTCATCATGGCCTGGCTGCAAAAGCAGTCCACTCGCGAGAGGCCGGATACATTTATGCAACTGGAATCGTCATTCGCGATGTCGCGAACCCTTGCACGGACGGGGCGGACCATACATTTTTTGATAGAAGCTCGCGGAAGACGGTCACATCCAGCATCTCCTCGGCCAGTAGCTTCTTCAGCTTGGCATTCTTCTCTTCAAGCGCTTTCAGGCGCTTCTCTCGGAGATCTCCATGCCGCCAAACTTGGCTTTCCAGTTGTAAAAAGTCGTGCTTGCGGCAAAGATCGGCTGCCTTTGCACCTGCCTCCTGCTCCTTCATCACCGCAATAATCTGCTCTTCCGTACGTCTCTGCTTCTTCATTCGTCCGTCCCTCAATAGGCGAACTCTAATCCAATCCGGAGTAAATTACCCGTGGTTGCCTGCCGCACCTTTGGTGTCAGCGAGACCGGTATCGTTACTTCGCCAAGCTGAACAACGAGAACGGAAAGACCGCGATCTCCTGATCGGCCTGCGCTGGCAAGAAGAGCTGGGCTTCGGCCTGTGCTTTCTCTACCAGCGCAATGTCCCGGGGCATCGAATTGACCCTGGGGATCAAGCACGCAAGCGACTGTAGCGGGGCAGGGCGGCGCTGGGGATGTTCCAAACCTCGCCAGCGCCTGTGTGCGGAATGTTCATCAGAAGTCCTGCCACTCTTCCGACTTGACGGCGGCATTACCGGAGAAGGCATTGATGAGCTTGCGGCCGAGCGCCTTGACCGGAGACGCTACGGATATCTCCGTTCCTGTGGCCGGTCGAACCGGGGCCTGGGCGGGAACCGATGCTTGCCACGCTCCACCAGACAGCTTGAACATGATAAGCAACTCGTTCAACGAAGACACTTCACGCGACAGGTTGTGGGTTGCTGCGGTGGTTTCTTCTACCATCGCGGCGTTCTTCTGCGTGTCCTGATCCATCTGGTTCACAGCCGTGTTGATCTGCTGCAATCCGGAAGATTGTTCCTGCGCGGCTTCCACGATGGCGCTGACGTGGCGGTTGATCTCCTGCACTTCGGCCACGATGGTTTCAAGAGCCTTGCCCGTGTCGCCGACAAGCTGAACACCCTGCTGAACCTGCTCGCTGGACGTGCTGATGAGAGCCTTGATTTCCTTGGCGGCATGGGCCGAACGCTGGGCCAGCTCGCGCACTTCCTGAGCTACCACTGCGAAGCCCTTACCGGCCTCCCCGGCACGGGCCGCCTCCACGCCTGCATTGAGGGCAAGCAGGTTGGTCTGGAAGGCGATCTCATCGATCACACCGATGATGTTGTTGATCTCCGAGGACGACTTTTCGATGGCTTCCATCGCAGCAACCGCGCGGCGGACGACCTCGCCGGATTGTTCGGCCCCCGCCTTGGTGCGGCCGACCAGTTGCCCGGCTTCCCGAGCACGGGTGGTCGAGTTCTTCACCGTCGCAGTGATCTCTTCCAGCGCCGCGGCTGTCTCCTCGACGGCGGCGGCCTGCTGCTCGGTGCGCTTGGCAAGATCGTCAGCGGCAGAACGGATTTCGTTCGAACCTGCCTCGATACCACGAGCGTTCTCCGCCACCTTCCTCAAGGCTGAGTCGAGCTTTTCGGCCGTACTGTTGAAATTGATGCGTGGTGCTTCCAGATGGGCGGCAAAGGGCTTGGTAATACGGTAGGAGATGTTGCCTTCAGCAAGCTCGGCGAGGCCGATGCCGAGATTGCTTGATGCGAATTCCAGTTCCGCAGCTTCCTGCTCCCTCTGTTTTTCGCGCTCCACCCGCTCCTTTTCCGACAGGCTGCGATTGGCTTCTGCCTCTTGTGTCAGACGGATGCGCTCCAGCGCGCTTTGGCGGAAGACTTCCAAGGCTCCGGCCATTTCGCCGATTTCATCCTTGCGGTCACGGCCAACGATGTTGGTCTCCAGTTTCTCGTCGGCAATCTGTCCCATCGCATAGGTCAGGCCTGTGATGCTCCGGATGATGCGAGTAAATGTGACGTAGCCGAAGGCACAAAGCACGAGGAACAGAGTGCCAGCCGCCATCATCATCATCGACCAGTAGAACCCGGCCGTGGCGTTGGCTCGCTCGATGTTGCCTGTCAAGCGTTGGTCCAGCATCACGAAGAAGTCGTCGATCGGCTTCATGATGTTGGCTTTAAAATTATGATAGTCGCGTGAATTGACCAGTTCGATCGCTTTTTGGCGATTGGCGGGATCGCCGGAGTCGACCAGATTCATCGCCTCAACTTCAAGCTCAATGAGGCCATTGGAGCGCCTGTTGGCTTCATCAAGCAGTGCGAACTCGTCATCGGTGAAGCCGGCTTGCTTCATCTCATCCGTAAGCGAGATTGCCTGGCCCAGTGGACGCGGATTGGGTTCGCCTCCGGCCACGAAATCCCAATAAATGCGATAGTAGTCGACTGGCTGCGGCTTGTTGCCGTTCCGGATGTCGATGACCGCATTGTACTGATTCTTGTACTGTGTATCGCCTGTCGCCGCATAGGTGCGCACGAGGCGGGTCAGATCATCGGAGGACTGGCGCAGGGTATCAGCGAGAATGTACGACTTATTTTGCGCACTATAGGCATCGACTACTTCATTGAAGGCAGATCGATAAAGCCAGAGAGACGAAAAGAAGCCGACTAAGGCGACGCCGGTGATCGAGGCCAGCACAGTGAAAAGATTACGTATTTTCATTATCGCGTCCTATAAATAAGTATCCGCGCCTTTCCCGTAGCTGAAGGCATCGGACATGAAACACAGATATTTATGGTAAGCGCCCCATCATGAGCGGTAATGAAAGGAACATCCCTTTCTCGCGCTTCTCCCGCATCGTCCTCTCGAACCGACGCCGTCTTGCGCTCCATGCGGCAGGAAACACCGACGTCCAGCCGTGGTGCTTTGATCCATACAGATCCACGTATACTAGGGTTTACTCTGCCCTAGAGCCCACGCTATTTCCTACAGCGTAACAGGTTAAATATTTACTCGAGAACTGCACATGTTCTACGCAATATTATTGGTTTGTCCCGTGTATTGCGGGGCCTGTCGCCACCTTTCCCCGAGACCACTAGATTTGGACCGCGCACAGCATCCACGGTTCGTGCGCTTGACTGTGATAACCGTTCGCGCTTTGCTTGTAGCTCTATCCGCCCGAATTCGTAGGCGCTGCCTACGGATTCGGACTCCTCAGGAAGCGATCGCGAGCGTATCACATGCAGCCATCCAATAGCGGCATAGGCATAGACTGGCAGAACGAACCCGCGCGCGCCTGGCTGGCTGCCATCGTCGACTCGTCCTATGACGCAATTGTTAGCAAAGACCTTGATGGCGTCATTACCAGCTGGAACAGAGCCGCCGAGAGCCTGTTCGGCTATACGTCGAGTGAAGCCATCGGACAAAGTGTTCGCATGCTGATCCCGGCCGACCGCCAAGACGAAGAGGAGCAAATCCTCAGTCGCGTACGGCGAGGCGAGAAGGTCGATAGCTTCGAGACGGTAAGGAAACGGAAAAATGGCTCGATCGTTCAGGTCTCACTCACAATCTCGCCCATTCACGACGAGGACGGAAGGATCATTGGAGCATCGAAAATTGCTCGTGACATTACCGCTACGAGAGAAAACGAACGTCGAATTCGTCTGCTTCTACGTGAGATAAATCATCGCGTAAAAAACCAATACGCCGTCATCCTCGCGATGGTGCGCGAAACCCTGAAACATTCGGAAAGCAGCGAGCAGTTCCAACAGCAAATCCAATACCGGATCGCAGCCCTCGCCAAATCCCATGATCTCCTTGTGGAGCAGGAGTGGAAAGAGGCAATGTTGCTGAACCTTATCCAGCAACAACTGGCGCCATTTGGAAATGACCACCTTGTGGCCACATTCGGTCCGCCCGTTCGATTGAACGCCAATGCCGTTCTGCATCTTGGGATGGCCTTTCATGAGCTGGCGACCAACTCCATGAAATACGGTGTTCTGGGAAAATCAGTCGGCAGCATCGGTATTAGCTGGAGCCTTGACGATGCCGACGGTTTTCAACTCGTTTGGGAGGAAACTATAGCGCAGAGTGCACCCGCAAGCTCACGCGGCGGCTTCGGTACCCTCGTCCTTACACGCATTTCGCCCCAAGCCTTAAATGGATCCGCGGCCATCGAACTTATGCCTGAGCAATTTCGCTGGAATTTTTGTGCGGCACTGGCAGACATTTCCGAAATGGC
>JAEWPB010000115.1 GCA_023399465.1 Pseudomonadota bacterium | reverse complement strand
CTACATCGTCTCCTACATTGCCACTGCTGCCGTCTTCTTCGGAATTGACTTTGTCTGGTTGTCGCGGATCGCGCCGGGCTTCTACAAAAGCCGCATCGGCGATCTTCTGCTGGCGGAACCGAATTATGCAGCAGCCGGACTGTTCTATCTCTTCTACATCGCCGGCATCGTCTACTTCGCGGTGGTCCCTGCATTCCATAGCGGGAGTTGGACGACGGCAATGCTGGCGGGCGCCATGTTGGGGCTTGTCGCCTATGGCACTTATGACATGACCAATCTGGCGACACTGAAGAACTGGTCGTTAACGGTCAGCCTGGTCGATATGCTCTGGGGCGCAACGCTGACGTCTGCCGCCGCTACGATTGGCTACTTGGTGGCGGCAAGGATAGTCACCGGCACCACCTGATTGTTCGACCGACAAAAGCGCCCACCCAGTGGTTGGGATCTTATATGTCACATCGCCAATTTAGAAACTTGGGAGCGTCAGCATGACAGAGATCCGCAAAAAATCGACGAACTGGTTATCGCTCTCGGCATTCATTTTGATCGTTCTGGGGCTGGGCTATCTTGTTGGTTTTGTTACGCGACCGGCCGAATGGTACATGACCCTGGTGAAACCTCCGCTTAACCCGCCATCCTGGCTCTTCGCGCCAGTTTGGACCGCGCTTTACGTTTGCATTGCGGTCGCGGGAAATCGCGTTTGGCAAACCTCTCCCAATGGAAACGCCATGAAAATCTGGTTCGTCCAGATGGTTCTCAACTTCGCCTGGTCGCCGGTTTTTTTCCTGGCGCACAACCTGATTGCGGCCCTGATCATCGCGATTGCCATGCTGGCGGCGATTGTCGGGTTCATCATTGCGACTTGGAAAACGGATCGCATCGCAGCCCTGCTGTTCCTTCCATATGCGGGGTGGGTTTCGTTTGCCACGTATCTGAACGCCTCTCTCGCCTATCTGAACTGATCGGTCTCGCCGGAAAACACTGAGCCGGAGGAGAAGAGCGCTTTGAACGTCTGACGCCGCCCATAAAATCGCGATTTCGGCAAGGTGGCCGCGACCGAGGATCAGGACTGGGATTTTTGATGCTCGCCCAGCAGCCTCTTCGGCGCGGCATCGGAACTCCATGCCGCCGAGCTTGGCCTTCCAGCCCGAAGCGTTGCTTCCGGAACGCCAGCTTCGGTGCGGTTAATGGCCGATGTTTACCGGCGTGAAGCGAATATGTATCCTCTGCAGATCGGGCATGGCTGCGTATGGGCTCCGAGGGCGACAGGGAAACGCGTATGCAATCTGATCGCGCTGACAGTTCGCCGGTCGTTGGATATGACGCAGAGCACTATTGGTCATGTAGTGCCGACGACCTGCTCAAGAAGATGGGTACGTCTCCGGCCGGTCTGAGTTCAACCGAAGCCGGCGCCCGTCTGACCCGCATGGGCCCCAATGTCGTCGGACTTCGCCAAAAGGCGCCGGCTCTCGTCAGTTTCGCACGGCAGTTCGGGAATCCACTCGTAATCATCCTGATCTTCGCTGCTGGTGTCTCCGCCGTCGTTGGTGATGGCAAAGAGGCCACGATCATCATGGTGATCGTTCTGGCGAGCTGCATTTTGAGCTTCACCCAGGAATACGGGGCGTCAAAAGCCATGGAGCGCTTGCGTCAGCAGATTTCCCAGAAAGCGACAGTGCTGCGCGACGGTACAGAAACCACGGTGAGGGCCGGCGATATAGTGCCGGGGGATATTATCTGCCTGTCGGCAGGCAACCTGATCCCGGCCGACGGGATAATCATCAAGGCTCGAGATTTCAATGTCAGCGAGGCTGCTCTGACCGGAGAAACATTTCCGGTTGTGAAGACTCCCGGCGTCTCGCCGACAAATGCTCCCGTCAGTTCACGGACCAACGCGGTATTCACCGGTACATCCGTGCGGAGCGGAACCGCTATCGTCCTTGCGGTCAAGACCGGAAACCAGACGGAATACGCAGGCATAGCAGCAGCCCTGCAACGCAACTTGCCCGAAACCGAATTCACGAGAGGAATCCGTCATTTCGGGGCCCTGATGACCAAGGTCATGCTGACAATCGTCATCATTGTCTTGACGGTCAACCTGTTTATGCACCGCCCGCTGGTCGACTCGCTGCTGTTTTCTCTTGCGCTTGCGGTTGGGCTTACGCCGGAACTACTACCCGCGATAATCAGCGTCACACTTGCACGTGGCGCACGCGCTATGGCCACCAGCGGGGTGATCGTGCGGCGCCTGGAGGCGATCGAAAACCTCGGGAGTATGGATATCCTCTGTACCGACAAGACAGGGACGCTCACCGAAGGCCTAATTCACCTCGATGGTTACCTTGGCGTGGACGGGCAACCCAGTAACGATGTGTTGCGGTGGGCAAAACTCAATGCCGTATTGCAGACGGGTTTGAAAAACCCTTTGGACGAGGCGATTGCCAGCGCCCCGGATTTGTCCCCGCCCCTCGGATACACGAAGGTGGATGAGATTCCCTATGATTTCCTGCGCAAACGGCTTTCGGTCGTTGTGCGGGATCCATCGGAAGTATCCGCAGATTTGCTGATCTGCAAAGGCGCAGTCAGCAATGTACTGGCGGTCTGCTCGTCGATTGTCACAGCAACAGGTACCCAATCGTTAGACGACAGCAACAGGCTTGCCATCAACCAGAGATTCCAGGCCTGGAGCGAGGACGGGTTTCGCGTTCTGGGGCTCGCGATACGTCGGCTGGAACATCAAGCTGCCTATAGTCGCGAAGATGAGGCGGATCTGTCGTTTGCCGGATTTCTGCTGTTTCTCGATCCACCGAAATCTGATGTCAAGGAAACACTCGGCGCGCTCGCTGGACGGGGCGTAGCCATAAAAGTCATCACCGGAGACAATCAATATGTTGCTAAACATCTCGCGGCCACCATCGGGCTGGGGACGGAACACATGCTCACCGGAGAAGACCTCACGGGGATGACGAAGAATGCGCTCTTTGCCGCGGCACCGAAAGTCGACCTCTTCGTTGAAATCGACCCCAATCAGAAAGAGCGCATTATCGAAGCCTTGCGGCGCGCCGACCACGTTGTCGGGTACATGGGTGATGGTATCAATGATGCACCCGCCATGCATGCGGCGGATATCGGCATTTCGGTCGACAGCGCCGTCGATGTCGCACGCGAGGCGGCGGATATCGTTCTGCTGAAGCGCGACCTCCGGGTCTTGCTGGCTGGCATCGACGATGGTCGCCGGACGTTTGCCAACACTATGAAGTACATCGCAATCACCACCAGCGCCAACTTCGGCAATATGTTAAGCATGGCATGCGGTTCCTTGTTTCTGCCGTTCCTTCCCCTGCTCGCCAAACAAATCCTGCTCAACAACCTGCTGTCTTCTGTTCCATCCTTGGCAATAGCCGGAGACAATGTGGATGCGGCATTGGTCGCGACACCACGACGGTGGGACATTGGTTCCGTTCGTACTTTCATGATCAGCTTTGGGCTCGTGAGTTCGGTGTTTGACTTCCTCACGTTCGGTTTCCTGCTGCTCGTACTTCATTCGACGGTTGACATGTTTCGCACTGCCTGGTTCGTGGAATCGCTCCTCACCCAGCTTTCGATCATGCTTATAGTCCGCACCTACATGCCCTTCTGGAAAAGCCGCCCGAGCGCATTGTTGGCGGGGCTTACAATTGTCGTCGCGGCTTTTGCCATCGCCATCCCCTATCTGCCTTTCGCGCAATGGTTCGGCTTCGTTGCGCTCCCGCTGCCGGTAATGGCCGGGATCATAGCCATCACTCTTTTCTATATTGTCGCCTCGGAAGCCACGAAGCGTTGGTTCTTCAGACACCAACGGTTTGCGGTTCAAGCACCGGCGAATAATTGATCTGTCCCAGAGATCTCCCAGCAAAGATTGACTGGCGTCCGCCTCTTGAGGAGTGGCCTTTTCAGTCCGAACAGGCGTGCGGGCGGATCGTCCTGATCGTTGACAGGTCAGTTGCAGCAGATCATCATTTTTATGTAACATGCTCGCGTGCACCCCTTGGCAGGGCCGCGACGGTCTGGCGCCAGCCGGCGGAATGGCCGGACGCATTGATCAGCGGCAAAGAAGTATCGTAGCGCAAAAGCCGTCGACGGAACCCTAATCTCCTACCTTGCGAATTCCCGCCAAGCGGGCGGGCCGGCTTAATACGAAGGTCGTCATCCATCAGCTTGAAGGGATATCCCCGATGCCCGAGACTATTTTGAGCATTGTCGGCGTGGATAAGGCCGATCACGATCTGCAGACGGCGCTCGATATATGTGGAGAGATCAATGCACACCTTGTCGTTCTCATCATCTCTCTCGCCTTGCCACCGCCGATCGGCAGCTACACCGAGGTCGTTTCGGATGCCTGGTTGCGCAAGAGAGAGGTGGATCGGCTCGAGTTGGACGAACGCGTCCGCAACACAACGGATTTGTTGAACTTGTCAGGATTGTCCTACGAAGTGGTCGGCCAGTATCTGGACGTTGCCTGGGCAGATGATCGGCTGGGCGACCGTGCGCGATATGCGGACTTGACCATCGCGGGTTCGGAACTCCTCGCCGACGGTAGCTTGAAGGACGCCGTGTTGAGCGGCTGTTTGTTTCAATCAGGTCGCCCCATGCTATTGGTTCCCGACAAATCCAAACCGACTTTGCGACCCAAGAAGGTACTTCTGGCCTGGGATTCGCGAATGGAGGCTGCTCGTGCGGTCGGATGCGCGCTCCCAATGATGCGGGCTGCCGAAAGCGTTTGCATTGCCATGGTAGACCCGGTGGCATCGGCATTGGGTAGCGGCGATGAGCCCGGCGCCGATATTGCCGCCTATCTTGCTCGCCATGCCGTGCGGGTGACCGTCGATCAATTGGCGAGTTGCGGGCGCCCTTCCGTCGAGGTGCTCAATCAGCATGCTATCGACATGTCCGTGGACTTGATTGTTATGGGCGCTTATGGGCATTCGCGCATGCGCGAGCGCATTTTTGGCGGCGTCACCAAGGCGATGATCGAGGGAGCGCAGGTTCCAGTACTCATGGTGCATTGAGAGCAGATTGACGGTCTTTAGGCACTCACGGACCGTTGCGATAGCAGTCCGCTGGTACATGCGGGCGGCGGGAGCCGCCCGTTTTGGAAATTTACTTGCACTCTGGAGCCTTTTTCATCGCAGCCTCAGCTTCCGCCATGGTCTTGTGCGCAGCTCCAACTTCTTTCCACTCCTTGCCTTCCGGCCTTTTCTCACTCACTCTGCAGGCCTTGCTGGCTGCATGATGCTCGACATAATACTCCGTCGCCGCAAAAGCGGGCGCGCACATATAGATTGTCGCAACAATAATCACCGCTATTTTCGACAGCGACTTTCTCCTCTTCGTTGCGGCGGCTCAATGTGCCCACTCCAGCTCCGTTCAGATATAGTATTCTCTGCAAGCGCATGCCCCGTAACCTTGACAACCACTGTCCGATATCACTGTGGTAAATTTCTGGATGAAGGCGATGCATCGAAGGCTCCTGACCTGCCACTGAACTTTCATTTTGCGTCGCGTCGGCGTCGGTCGAACTGGATAGCCCCTAGATTTGTAGACGCCTCCTTCCCTAGAACTGAGGCAAGGAGGCATTCATGGGCAAAAGCAATTTCTGCGACGATTTCAAGAGTGACGCAGTGCGTCAGACCACCGAGCGAGGCTATCCGGTTACGGGGGGCTATTCAATCGGCAAGACCCCGGTGTCACCAGCCGGCATCGCACGATGTCCACGGCCAGATCGCCTCGATCCTTGCTGCTATGGAAGCGGCGGCGATCCTGGAGAAGGGGTTCGAGGCGCTGCGGCGCGATTATCTGGAGAAGTTAGAGGTGGTTCGGGAAAATTGAACAGTTGAGCAAAGTGGCTTTCGGCTATTTGAACACGGCAGTATGCCGGGAACAGGAGCCAATATGACGAAACGACCCCGCCGGAACCATAGCCCTACCTTCAAGGCGAAAGTCGCGCTTGCTGCGATCAAGGGCGAGAAGACGATGGTCGAGCTTGCGCAGCAGTTCGACGTTCACCCGAACCAGATCAAGCAATGGAAGGACCAGTTGCTCGATGGCGCTGCCGATGTGTTCGACGACGGGCGGAAAGAAACCGCCGAGCCGGTCGTGGATGTCAAAAGCCTGCACGCCAAGATCGGCGAACTGACCCTGGAGAACGATTTTTTAGCAGGCGCGCTCGGCAAGGCCGGACTGTTGAGCGGAAAGCGATGATCGACCGGAACCACGACCTTTCACTTTCCCGTCAGGCTCGGATACTCGGCCTCAGCCGTAGCAGCGTCTATTACCTGCCCCGGCCGACGCCGGCGGCCGATCTGGTGCTGATGCGCCGGATCGACGAGTTGCATCTGGACTATCCCTTCGCCGGGAGCCGGATGCTTCAGGGGCTTCTGAATACCGAAGGGCACGATGTCGGTCGCCTGCATGTGCGAACGCTAATGAGGAAGATGGGCATCGAAGCGATCTACCGTCGTCCGAACACCTCCAGGCCTGCGCCGGGTCACAAGCTCTACCCGTATCTTTTGAGAAATCTCGCCATCACCCGACCCAACCAAGTCTGGGCGATGGATATCAGTTAAATACCGATGGCGCGGGGCTTCGTTTATCTCTGCGCTGTCGTGGACTGGTTCAGCCGCCGGGTTCTATCCTGGCGACTATCGATCACACTGGAAACGGCGTTCTGTATTGAAGCGGTCGAGGAAGCGCTGTCGCGTTACGGCAAGCCCGACATCTTCAACACTGACCAGGGCAGCCAGTTCACGTCCATCGACTTCATCAAGGTGCTGAAGGATGCCGAAATCAGCATCTCCATGGATGGCTAAGGTGCCTGGCGCGACAACGTCTTCGTCGAGCGGCTCTGGCGCTCGATCAAATACGAGGAGGTTTATCTCCACGCCTACAAGTCGGTCCCGGAGGCCCGCACCGGGATTGGCCGGTATCTGGCTTTCTACAACGGTCGACGCCCACATTAATCCCTTGACCGCAGAACACCGGATCAGGTCTACTTCAACCAGCCGCAGCCCATTCCGCTCGCGGCATAAACAGCGCCGGAAACCACTTAACAAAACGCTGGAAACTGTTCAGACAGACCGAGCCACCTCTGTTATACGCCGGCGAACTCGACACGGAGCAGAAACGCAAAAGCCTCCCTTGCGGGAGGCCCTGTGTCTTGTATTGGTGCTTTGGTTTGGTTGCGGGGGCCTGATTGCACGGAGACTTGTAAGTTCCGGCTCGCGAGAACGTAGACGGAACCCGGTGGAGTGATCCAAAGCGTCCTCGGACGCTTCGCCTAGCGCCGCGTACAGCGCGGTTTTACCTACCTTGATCCGCGCCGCGGCCTCACGAATGGTGAGACCCTGGGGGAGAGAAACGTTCAGACGCAGCGGAGCTTCGGTGACCACCGGCCGGCCGCGGGCCATAGCTGAGTCCAAGCCGGCGCGGGTCCTTTCCCGGATGAGGTCACGCTCGAACGGCCCAAGGGCGCCGAAGATGTGGAAGATAAGCCGGCTACTGGGCGCAGTTAATCGCTTCCGTCAAGGAGCGGAAGCCGACGCCGCGACCTTCCAACGCGGTCACCGTCTCGATTTGGTACGGGAGCGAGCGACCGAGGCTATCCAGCACGAAGGCCAAAGCCGCGCCAGTCAGGGCGATCAGCCTGTTCGTGGCAGCTCTATTGGGCCGTATCGATCGACAAAGGAGCGACATCGACACATTGGCCCGGATACGACACAGCTCCACGCGCCGAGCGATCGAGCCTCCTGCGACCTCTCCTTCGTCAAAACGAGACATCCTTCCACAGTCCGCGTGTTGCCTTCTCCGGATCGGCGACGAGGCTCGACGTCGCGTTGAAGCGCTTGGTCACTCGCGTGGTTAGGTCATAAGCCGGCCAGCCGGGATCGCCAGTCTTGGCGAAGGCGACCCAGGCACCGTGCATGGCTTTGGCGAGCGAGGCCGGAGGATTGGTGCCGACGAAGGTCTTCGCCTGGTCCGATGATAAGGTGTCGAAGCTGAACGGCACATCGACGAAATGCGCCGCACCGAGCCGGCCACCGAACCCCGGAGACCGCCAGGAAAAATTATAGTGCCACGTCTGAAGGTTGCTGCTGCGCAACTCGGCGATCCGGAGTGCCGGCATTCGGAACGTGTAATCAGATTGCAGCGCGGTGTAGACATGCCGATCGTGTCATTGGCCGGATTGGTTTTATAGATGTCGAGCGTATCGGCCGGAAGCTTCAGGTCGCCGATGAATTGGTCTATCGCCTGCTGCGAAATGTGATCGATGGCGCCGCCCGGGACCATGTAGATGCGGGATTCTTCGTCTGTGCTGCCGACGATAACCGGCACACCAGGCTTAGGCCCACGCGCGAGCATGTCTATCGGTGAGGCACCGAGTACGTCGCCATCGAGCAGTGGCAGAAAGGCGGTGCCTCCCAGCGACAGCTTTCCCCACGTGTCGCGGTCCTTGATTGCCGTAGCCAGCTTCGTGCCCGCGTCGATCAGCCTGTCCAGAGGGACACCTGCGAGCCCGCCAACAGTTGGCGCGACGCCGAGCCCTTTGGCGAAAACGGCGGTCAAACGTGTGGCGTCGGATCTGTTCATTGCCTGCATGGGCGGACTTTGCAGTATGACGCGTTTGAACAACCCCTCGGCCTTGGGTGAGGCGAGCAGAATGGCGGCGCTCTCCGCCCCGGCCGACTGGCCGAACAGCGTGACATTGGCCGCATCGCCGCCGAAGGCCGCTATGTTGTCGCACACCCACCTCAGTGCCGCGATTTGGTCGAGGAGACCGCGGTTGGGCGGGGCCCCCTCGATCGCCATGAAACCTTCGACGCCGACGCGATAGTTTACCGTCACCACGACGATGCCATCGGCTGCGAAACGGGTGCCGTCATAGGTCGGTTCGCTGGCATCGGCGCGGACGAAGGCGCCGCCGGGAATCCACACCATGACGGGCAGCCCCTTGGCACTCGGATCCGGCGTCCAGATATTCAGCGTCAGATCGTCGGGACCGCCAAAGAGCACCGATTGCGGGTCGCGACCCGGTTGGAGCGGCGGCGGCCCGAAAGCGGTGGCATCGCGGATGCCCTCCCAGGGCGCAACCGGTTTTGGAGCCTGAAAGCGGCTCGCTGCCGTAAATGGATTGGCGGCGTAAGGAACACGCTTGAACGATGCCACGCCCCCCGCACGGGTACCCCGCAGGCCGCCGGATTGGAGGGTGACGACGGCCTGGCCGTCGGCGGCCAGTGAAGGTGTGGGGCGAAGTGTCAAAGTGATCACCGAAGCCATGTTGGCGCTGACTACAGCACGGCGCGATAGAAATAAGAACATGGCGCTCTCCCGGTCTGTGTCAAGATTTGCACCCTGCGCTTGTGTACTACAGGCTGGCGGGACTGGCAGACGCGCGGGAACAAACGTGCTCGAAAGCGTCATCGATATGACCGAGGAGGGTTATGAGCAGGTCTTCGGCATCAACCTGCATCGCAGACGAGCCCAACACCTGAACAATCAATGCGGACCCGGACCCGATACGTGCGGTGACAGTTGGGCATCCGCACAGGAAAACATCGGTGTTTCATGTGGATTATGGGTGTCCCATACGGATGTGACTGATCGAAGTAAGGGTGCGAAGCTGACCATTGGCTTCGTTGCGCTGGTTCTACGCAATGACGATCTTGTGTAACGATGCCTCCTAGTCTCACGGAGGCATCGTTACGTTGCTGAAATCAGCTATGGATGATCTTGGTGCCCAGTACGTTCAGGCACTCACGCATGAATGCGGCAAGCCCGGTCCAGCCTTTAGCCGAAACCATATTGCCATCGACATACGCCTCGGTGGGCTTCACGTCGATATAGATGCCGCCGACAGCCGTCACTTCGGGTTCGCAGGCGCCGAGGCCGGCAACCTTTTTACCCTTCAACACGCCGGGCACGGCCATCAGGATCTGCACACCGTGGCAGATCGTGAAGATCGGCTTGCCGGTTTCATGGAAATGGCGGACCATGTCCTGGACGCGTTTGTCGGTACGAATGTATTCCGGGCCGCGACCGCCCGCCGCATAGACCGCATCGTATTCCTCGACCCGGACCTCCGCAAACGTCTTGTTGATCTCGGCATAGTGCCCGAGCTTTTCCGTATAGGTCTGGTCGCCTTCGAAATCGTGCAGCGAGGTCTTGATACGGTCACCGGCCTTCTTGTCCGGGCAGACGACATGCACCGTATGGCCGACTGCCTCCATCCCCTGCTGGTACACGTAGATTTCGTATTCCTCAGTGAATTCGCCAGTCAGCATGAGGATTTTCTTACCGCTCATGTCTTATCTCCTGTTGTCGGTGGTTAGGTGGTGCCCGGAATTGACCGGGCACCGTTACAGCTCAGAAGGGAGAGTCGGGGAAGTAGAACTGGTCCGCATTCTCCGGCGTGATCAGCGGAGCGCCGAGCAGGAATGAGCCACGGACAGGTGCCTGGCCTGCAAACTGGGCAGCCGTCATGTAAATGGCGGATTTGATCATCGACGGCGGATAGGGCGTGGAGATGGGCGTACGCTCGTTCTTCTCCTTCACCATCTCGATGACCTGTTTCATGCCGTTGCCACCGAGCGCATACTTGATGTCCTTGCGCCCGGCATTGTCGACGGCCTCGAGCACGCCGAGCAGCATGTCGTCATCATTGGCCCAGACGGCGTCGATCTGCGGATACTTGGCCAGATAATCCTGCATCAGCTTGAAGGCTTCGTCCTGGTTCCAGTTGGCATACTGGATATCGAGGATCTTGATGTTGGACTTGGCGATGACATCCGAGAAGCCCTTGATGCGCTCGTCGTCGATCACCGTCGGAATGCCGCGCAGCACCACGATCTCGCCTTCGCCGCCCAGCTTGTCGACGAGCCAGTGCGCCGTATTGGCGCCGACCGCGATATTGTCGCCGGCGACATAGAGATCCTGCACTGTCGGGTCCGTGAGGCCGCGGTCGACGACCGAGATGAAGGTGCCCTTCTGTTTGATCTGCTCGACCGGCCCCGTCAGTTCCTCCGACGTGAACGGCAGGATGACGAGCGCGTCGAGCTTGCGGCTGGCCGAAAGGTCTTCGAGCGCCGAAACCTGGGCGGGTGCCGAAGAAGCCGTGGACAGGACGACGTCGACGTTCGGAAACGCGGCTTCGATTTCCTTCTCAGCCTGTTCGGCGTGGTAGACGACGCCCCCCGTCCAGCCGTGGGTCGCCGCCGGTATCGAGACGGCGATCGTTACCTTTTCCTCCGCCTGCGCGCTGCCGAACGACAGGGGCATGCCCAGTACGACCGTCGACAGCAAGAGTGCTGTTTTCTGCTTGATAGACTTCATGTTCTCCTCCTTTTGAAGTCAGTGCCGGTATCGGCTTACGGCCGATATCAGCGGTTGGCGGTAAAGCGATGCGCCAGCATGGCGATGATGATGATCGCGCCCTGAACGGCGGCGACGAGGTATTCCGAAACCATGTCCGAGAGGACCATGACGTTGGCGATGACCTCCAGGATGAGTGCGCCGGCGACGGTGCCGCCGATGCGCCCGCGTCCCCCGCGCAGCAACGTGCCGCCGATGACAACGGCGGTGATGACCTGAAGCTCCCAGAGTTGCCCTGTCGTGGGGGTCGCGGCGCCGAGCCTCGGCACGTAGCAGATGGCGGCGACGGCCACGCAGATGCCCTGTATGACATAGGCCATGGTGCGCACGGCCGCGACATTGACGCCGGAAAAGCGCGCGACCTCGACATTCGATCCCGCCGAGGTCAGGCGGCGGCCAAACTTCGTCTTGTAGAGGAGGAAGGCACCGACGAGCACGACGACGAAGGTGATCAGCACCGGATAGGGAATACCGAACAGGCTGCCGAAATAGACCGGCCGGTAGGCCTCACGCAGGTTGCGGGCGATCGGCAGCGAACCGCCGTCCGTCATGAAGGTTATGAAGGCGCGGAAGATGCCCATCGTTCCCAGCGTCACGATGAACGGTTCGATCCGACCGAGCGTGACGATCAGCCCGTTGAAGAGGCCGCACAGCGAACCGACGATCAGCGCGACCCCGGCGCCGATCGGAATGGCCCAGGCACCGAAGTTGGGCGCTAGATAGTTCATCACCATGATCATGATGCCGGTGACGAAGGCCATCATCGAGCCCACCGACAGGTCCAGCCCGCCCGACGAGATCACGAAAGTCGCCCCGATCGCAATGATGGCAATGAAGGCGCTGCGCGTGATGACGTTGATCAGGTTGGCCGACGATACGAAATTGGAGTTCACCAGCGCGCCGAACAGCACGATCAGCGCAAGGGCGATGAACGGCGCCAGATCGGCCCAGCGGATGCGGGCGGCGTCGTCAGCCGGCGGGATTGTTATGGTCGCTGCGGTGGTCATGGTCTTCCTCCCCGCCGTCCACACCGCCACCCGTCGTGGCCGCATAGACGACATTCTCCTCATTGATGTCATTGCCGCGAAGCTCGGCGACGATCCGTCCGGCCCGCATCACCAGCACCCGGTCGGCGAGACCGACCAGTTCGGGCATTTCCGACGAGATGACGATGCAGGCCTTGCCGGCGCGCACCATCGCGTCGATGAAGTCGTAGATCTGGCTCTTGTTGCCGATGTCGATGCCGCGCGTCGGCTCGTCGATGATGACCACCGAAGGGTTCGCCATCATCACCTTGGCCAGCAGCAGTTTTTGCTGGTTGCCGCCGGAAAGTTTTCCGGCCTCCAGGCGCAGCGAGCGCACGCGGATGTCGTAGTCCGCCACGGCCTTTTCGAGGCGGCCGAACTCCGCCCGCTTGTCGAGCACGGCGCCCGGATTGACCGAATCGAGCGCCTGGAGCGTCAGGTTGGGGCCGAGCTTCTCCTCCAGAAGCAGGCCCTTTCCCTTGCGGTCCTCGGTCAGGTAAACGAGGCCGGCATCCATAAACGTGCGCACGGAGCGATTGGAAATCTCCTTGCCGTTGACGGTGACGCGCGCCGCCTCCGAAGGTCGAAGCCCCATCAGTCCCTCGATCAGTTCGGTGCGCCCCGCCCCGATCATGCCGCCGATGCCGAGCACCTCGCCCGGACGGACGTCGAAGGACACCTTCTCCGTGCCGTGATCGATGGCGAGGTCGGTCACCGTCAGGGTCGGCTCAGCCGTGGTCTGCAGCCGCTTGTGCGGGTAAAGCATGTCTAGTTCGCGCCCAACCATCAGCTCCGCCATCTCGCGCTGGCCGAGGCCGGCCGCCGGCCAGGTGCCGATCATCCCGCCGTCGCGCAGGACGGTAATACGGTCGGCAAGTGCCTGCACCTCATCGAGACGGTGCGAGATATAAAGCACGGCGACACCATGCTCGCGAAGATTGCGTACGATATCGAGCAGCGCGGCCACTTCGTCATTCGCCAGCACAGCCGTTGGTTCGTCGAAGATCACGATTTTCCGCTCGTCCAGCAGCGCGCGGGCAATCTGCACGAGCTGGCGTTGAGCGAGCGGGAGTTCGCCGACACGATCGCGCGGACGCGCCGTCGAGCCAACCCTCGCAAGAAGTTCGGCAGCACGGCGATTCATCGCGCGATCATCAACCATCGGACCGCGACCGATCTCACGTCCCAGAAACAGGTTCTCGGCAACAGTTAGATCCGGCGCCAGCAGAATTTCCTGGTGCACCAGTACGATGCCTGCCTCTTCCGCCTCGACCGCATTTCGAAACTCGATCGGCCTGCCGTCCAGCAGCAACCGCCCTTCCGTCGGCGCAACGTGGCCGGACAACAACTTCATCAGCGTCGACTTGCCGGCGCCGTTTTCGCCGACGATGGCATGCACCTCTGCCGTACGTACATCAAGCGTGACGTCAGACAGGACGGCAATCTGGCCGTAAGCCTTGCCCAGACCTTCGGTCCGGAGGACAGCGACCGCTGAATCTTCTGGCGGCGCCGATGGCTGATGAGGAGAGAGAACCGCGTTCATTCGAAAGCCGAAAGCAGTCGGTCGCGCGAACGCTCGATGTGGGTGCGCATGGCATCGGCTGCCGCTTGCGGATCACCGGATCGAAACGCGCCAAGCAAATTTTCGTGTTCCTCTAGAGCTTCCTGGGTGACACGTGTGTGGAACATCAGCCGGAAAATATGCAAATGCACATGCTGGCTTGACAGCGTGCTGCGGATGATCTCATTGCCAGCGATTTTTAGAATAGCGTCGTGGAATTGCGCATCGGCGCGAGCAAAGCGGGAATAGCGCGTATTGCGATCGACCGGCGCCTCGCCATGCCCCATATCGGCGGCGGAGGTTTCCAGTTCCGCCAACGCGGCGGGCGTCATATTGATGACAGCAAGCCGGGTGGCTTCCGGCTCGACGAGCAAGCGGAAGGCGTAGAGGTCTTCGAACTGCTTGCGTGTCCACTGAGGGGCCGCACTATAACCGACAAGGTGCTCCTTGCGCACAAGGCCCTCCCGTTCGAGACGGCTTAGCGCCTCGCGGATCGGGGTCTGCGACACGCCGAGATCACGGGAGAGGACATCGATCGGAATGCGGGCGCCGGGTGCGATCTCCAGCGACATAAGGCGGTGATAGATGCTGTCATAGACACCCTCTACGACGCTGATTGGGCGACTGACCCTTCCCTCCCGATCCGCTGCAATTACCACTTTTACTCTCCGACTGCTTATTGACATGCGACCATTTGTTGCAAATAAGATATCTTATGTCAAATACAATATCGTATACGATCCGATATAGGATATGAAATGAACATCCTGCCCGATCAACTCCGCACACTGGCGACGGGTCTGCTCGAGAGCCGCGGAGCAACGCCAGAGGCCGCGACGCTTCAGGCCGACCTCCTGGTCGAGGCGGAGTTGCGCGGATTTCCGTCGCACGGCCTGCAACGACTGCCTCTCCTTCTAACACGCCTCGAGAAGGGGCTGGCAGATGGCCGCACCAAGGGTCTCGGGACCTGGTCAAGGCGGGCCTTTCTCGACGTGGATGGAGAGCGCGGGCTCGGTCCGGTCGTGCTGATGAGCACCATGTACCGTCTGAGGCAGATCCTTCCCGAGACGGGGATAGCTGTTGCTGCCATCCGCAACGCCAACCATATCGGCATGCTCGCCTATTACGCGGAAGCCGCCGCCCGTGAAGGCCTGATTGCAATCGTCATGTCGACGAGCGAGGCCCTGGTCCATCCCTTCGGGGGCACCAAGGCCATGCTCGGAACGAACCCGATCGCGATCGGCATTCCCTCGGGTGACCGTCCATTCGTGCTCGATCTTGCGACAAGTGTCGTCTCCATGGGCAAGATCCGGAACCATGCGCTGCGCGGTGTACCAATTCCGCTTGGTTGGGCGGTGGATGCGAACGGGCGTGGGACGGAAGATCCCGTGGCGGCTCAGAGCGGAGCGATCGCACCGTTCGGCGGTGCCAAGGGATATGGGCTGGGCCTCGCCATCGAGCTCCTTGTCGCCGCCCTCGCCGGCTCCGCTCTTTCACCAAGCGTGCATGGCACGCTCGACGATGACCATCCCGCCAACAAGGGCGACCTGCTCGTCCTCATCGACCCCGCCGCCGGCGCAGGCACGACCCCAGCGCTAATAGCCTATCTCGACAGCCTGCGTTTGTCCCGCCCGCTCGATGCCGCCAGGCCGGTCGCCGTTCCCGGAGATGGCGCGCGCACCCGCAGGGCCGCGGCGATGGTCGACGGCATCAACCTGCCCGATCCGCTTTTCGAACAGCTTATGGCCCTCGAGGCCGCCTGAATTCACTGGAGGAGACACGGAATGAACCTATTCGGCACTTTGAGGGCGCCGCGCGAACTGCTCTTCGGGGCGGGCCAGCGCCATGCGCTCGGGAGCATTGCGGCCACGCTCGGCCGGCGCGCGCTGATCGTCACGGACACGCGCCTCGCTGCGGATGCCGATTTGCGCGCGCTGGTCGACCAGCTGGAGGCCGCAAAGGTCACCGTCCTCG
>JAEWPB010000045.1 GCA_023399465.1 Pseudomonadota bacterium | reverse complement strand
GCGCTCGGGAGCATTGCGGCCACGCTCGGCCGGCGCGCGCTGATCGTCACGGACACGCGCCTCGCTGCGGATGCCGATTTGCGCGCGCTGGTCGACCAGCTGGAGGCCGCAAAGGTCACCGTCCTCGTGGACAGCTCCACCTTGCCGGACGTACCCGTTGAATCGGCAATTGCGAGTGCCAAAAACGCTCGGGAATACCGGCCGGACCTCGTCATCGGCATCGGCGGCGGCTCTTGCCTCGATATGGCGAAATCTGTCGCCCTTCTCCTTTCCCATGGTGGGCGGCCACAGGACTACTACGGCGAAAACGCCGTACCGGGACCCGTCCTGCCGTTGATCGCAATTCCCACAACCGCCGGAACGGGTTCGGAGGTAACACCCGTCGCCGTGTTGTCGGACGCCGAGCGCAGCCTGAAGGTCGGCATTTCGAGCGCGCATCTCATTCCAATGGTTTCGATTTGCGATCCGGAGCTTACGCTTTCCTGCCCGGCCGGATTGACTGCAATTGCCGGGGCGGATGCGCTGACCCACGCCATCGAGGCCTTCACGGCGATCCGCCGCGATCCCGTGCCGGGCATTGCGCAGCAGCGCGTTTTTATCGGCAAAAATGCGCTGTCCGACCATTTCGCGCTGAGTGCCATCGGTCTTCTCTGGCAAGGACTTGAAGCGGCCTGCAAGGATGGCGCCGATCAGGCAGCCCGCGAAAAGGTCATGCTTGGCGCGACGCTCGCCGGCCTTGCCTTCGGGGTTGCCGGCACCGCCGCCGCTCATGCCATCCAGTATCCGGTCGGCGCAGTTACCCACACCGCGCATGGCCTCGGCGTCGCCTGCCTGATGCCCTATGTGATGACATGGAACGCGCCGGCCATCAGACCGGAGCTGGCGCAAATCGCCGACGCTGCGGGATTAGACGGTCCGGACGATGTCATCCCGGCGCTCGCCGCGCTCTTCGCGCGTATCGGCATTCCCGCGAGCCTGCGCGATCTCGGCCTCACCGATGATCGCATTGATTGGGTGGCCGAACAAAGCTCCGGCATCTCGCGCCTCATCCAGAACAATCCTCGCCCGCTGAACCCGCAGGAAATGCGCAATCTCGTCGCCGCCGCCCATGGCGGGGACCGCGCCTGCCTGATCTAATCTGAGGACAAAGCCATGACGTTCCATGCAAAAGCTTCCGGCTATGCCGACCCCGCACTCCACGCCCAGGGCCTCTATATCGGCGGCAATTGGACCAAGGGACACGGTTTACCGGTTCTCGATCCCTCGACCGGAACGCTGCTTGCCGAAGTAGCCGACGCCTCCATCGACGATGCCCGGCGCGCCGTCGATGCCGCCGACGCGGCTGCATCAGGATGGCGCACCACCCCTGCCCGCCAGCGTGCCGAAATCCTGCGCAGCTGGTTCCATTTGATGACGAAGCACGCCGAGGAACTGGCGACGCTGATTTCGCTTGAAAACGGCAAGGCGCTGCCCGATGCACGCGGCGAAATTGCCTATGCGGCGGAGTTCTTCCGCTGGTATGCCGAGGAGACCGTGCGCATACCTGGCGAATACCGCCATACGCCGTCCGGTTCGCACAAAATCCTCGTCGATCACGAGCCGATCGGCATCGCAGTCCTGATCACGCCATGGAATTTCCCCGCCGCGATGGCGACCCGCAAGATCGGCCCGGCGCTCGCAGCCGGCTGCACCGTCATCCTGAAGCCGGCCTCCGAGACGCCACTGACCGCCTACGCCATGGCCCGCCTCGGTGAGGAGGCAGGCGTACCGCCCGGCGTCGTCAACGTTCTGACAACGACAAACCCTAGCGACGTGACCAGCGCCATGCTTGCCGATCCGCGCGTGCGCAAGCTCTCCTTTACCGGCTCGACCGGCGTCGGCCGCATGCTTCTGGCAGAGGCGGCCAAGTCCGTTGTCAGCTGCTCGATGGAACTCGGTGGAAACGCGCCCTTCATCGTCTTCGACGACGCGAATCTCGAAGCGGCGCTCGATGGCGCGATGATCGCCAAGATGCGCAATGCCGGAGAGGCCTGTACCGCTGCCAACCGGTTCTATGTCCAATCCGGCATTCATGATGCGTTCGTCGCCGGCCTGACGGCCCGGATGGCGGCGCTCAAGATCGGTGCCGGCTATGATCCGGAAACGCAATGCGGCCCGATGATCACCACGAAGGCCGTACGCAAGATCGACCGTCTTGTCTCCGAAGCGGTGGCCGCGGGCGCCCGCGTGACCACGGGCGGCAATCCGCTTGTTGAAAACGGCTATTTTTATCCTCCCACGGTTCTTGAACACGTTCCCGTGGACGCGGCGATCGCCCGAGAGGAAATCTTTGGCCCGGTCGCGCCGGTCTACAAATTCGAGACAGACGACGAGGCGGTTCGCCTTGCCAACGACACAGAATATGGCCTGGCCGCCTACATCTATTCCGGCGACCTGAAACGCGCATTGAAGGTAGGAAAGCGGCTCGAAAGCGGCATGCTCGGCATCAACCGCGGGCTGATGTCCGATCCGGCCGCGCCGTTCGGCGGGGTCAAGCAAAGTGGTCTCGGCCGCGAAGGTGGCGTGACCGGCATTCTTGAATTCATGGAAGCAAAATATTACGCGGTGGAATACTGACGCCGGGGAGCAATAGCATGACGTCACAGGATCTTTACCGCATTCGCGATTTCGTTCCGGATTTCGAAGCGATCGCTGCCGAGTTCGCGGAACGTAGCCGCGCGCTTTCGACTCATGCAAATATGCTGGTGGACATTCGCTACGGCCCAAGGCCTCGGGAGATCCTTGATGTCATCCTTCCCGCGCATTCCAGGATCGGCGCGCCGCTGCATATTTTCGTGCACGGCGGATACTGGCGCTCCGGCGAAAAGGAAAACTACCGCTTCGTCGCCGCTCCGGTTCTGGCCGTCGGCGGAGTCGCTGCTTTCGTCGAATACGATCTGATGCCGGGCGAACGGCTTGATGTGTTGGTAGGGCAAGTGCGACGGTCCGCTCTCTGGCTCCAGCAGCATGCCCGGGATTTCCATGCGGATCCTGATCGACTGACAGTCAGCGGCCATTCGGCAGGCGCTCATCTTGCATCCTTCTTGGCTTCAATCGGGCCAGCGGAGATGGAAGTGCCCCCCTTGCCCGCGTTGAAGGGCCTTCTGCTTCTCAGCGGCATTTACGACCTCTCGGGAATACCGGATAGCTTCCTGCGCGACGAGGCGAGAATGACGCATGCGGAGGCCGAAGCCTGGTCGCCGCTTGGAGCGGCCCAGCTGGATTGTCCTTTGCGGATCATAGCGCTCGGAATGGATGAAACCCTGCCATTCCACGCTCAGGCCTTAGCCCTGAAGGCAATGCTACAAAGCGAAAATCAGCCCGTAAGCATCCTCAACGTTCCGCATCGCAATCACATGAGTGTGGTGCTTGACCTCGGCGATCCGGATTCGGCCCTCGGCAGAAGTCTCTCTTACATGGTTTCGGCATCATAGCTGAGGATAAGTGTCTTGGCTTTTTCATGCCGAGATGCCTAGATTTAGGCCTAATGGCTATGGGCTGAGCCTAGGCACGACCGTAGCTTCTCGGCAATCAGGTCCATCCACTCATCAGTCATCAATTCTAGTGGTGCATTGAAAGAAACAGCCACGTTTACGTCTCGGTGACTTCTCGCGCGTAGACACCTTCTTCCTAATTTCGCGATCGCTACGGCGTGGCGTAAGGCCAACCGCCGGAAAGTGGATCAGATCACACCGAGCACTATTGCCAACATGGGGCTGCAAGCGCTGGGGCACGCTTGGCTATGAGCGCTGCCTCGGCCAGTCGGTATGGCGGTGGGGAAAGTAGTGGTTATTTTTCTGACAGAAAACAGAACTTGCACGGAGCGCAGAATCCATGATTATGCGCAGCAGCGAGCAGCACTTTTCTCCCTTTATTTTGGTGAAAGGTGCAATATGCAGAAAGAGAACAAAGACTTCCTCAACATTGAGATGCTCGAGCTGCTCAAGATCCAGGCGGGTGGGCGTGGATTACGCCAAGCGATCCCCGTCCTTATACTTCTATATCTTTGCTTTTGCGGCTTGCCGCCCATGCTGCTACCCCACCTCTTGTCGTCAACGTCGACCCATCCTTTCCAGCGCGATCACCTTGAGGCAGGATGCCGGCAGCTGGAGGGAACATGTGCAATCTTTACAACATCTCGACCACCAGGAAGCGATCCGGCAGTTTACCCGGGCGATGATCGACAGCGTCGGCAATCTCGAACCTTCGCTCGATGTCTATCCAGATCAGTTCGCGCCGATCGTGCGTAACACTGCGGCCGGCCGGGAGCTGGCGATGGTGCGCTGGGGGCTACCCAACTCGAGCCAGGCGATCTTTCAGGCAGCGGCAAAGCGGGCCGACAAGCTGCTCGCCAAGGGCAAGGACGTCGACTTCGACGAACTGCTGAAGATGGGCCGGACGGCGGCACCACAAACATCTGCAACACGACGAGCAGGCACTGGACCCGATGGCTCGGGGTCGAGCAGCGCTGCGTCGTGCCGGTCACGCGCTTTGCCGAACCGGATCCGGCAAACAAGATAGAAGGCGGGCGAACGCCGAATGCCTGGCTTGCCGCGAACCGGGACCAGCCGCAGTGAGTGCTCCGGCATAAGTCCGAAAATGAAATTTCAGACTGAAAAATTTTTCAAATAGAAAGATTGCATTGACGAAACATTCCAAAACGAAATAAATACCTTCGCCAGAGACAGGTGAACGGGGGATTCACATGCGCGCGCTGCTCGATAAGATTGACCGAAAGCTCGTCAAGCTTTTGTCGGAAGACGCGCGCGACGGCGCAAACCAGATCGCGGATCGCCTTGAGCTTAGCCCCCCAACTGTTCGAGCAAGATTAAAATCGCTTATCGAGCGCAAGCTTCTCCGGATAGCCGGGCTCGTGAACGTTTCGGAGCGCCCCGAATTGATTGTCGCCATCCTTGGCATTCACGCTAATGGTCATGGCCGATTGAACGAAATCGCGAAAAAAATGTCCGAGCTGCCGTTCGTGACGTCGGTCAGTATCGTGACCGGACGCTACGACCTGCTGTGTGAAGTCATGTTTGAAGGCGATATGGAGGAGCTTTACCGGGTTACGAGCGAGCTGCTCCCCGGGCTGGCCGATCCGGGTGTGATTCAGGGCAGCGAGACGTTCGTTGTCATGAAGTCCCACAACAAGTGGCTAAGTCTGCCGCGCGGCGTGTGGGAGGACGAGTTCAGCGAGAAAAACGACAGTATCGATACGGAAAAAACCTGACCGGATCGCCTGTAGTGCGAACTCAAATTGACCTATTCCTGAGGGAGGATAAACTGGAAATGTTTAGCAAGTTTAGTGCGTTTATTGCGTCAGCATTGTTTGCAACGGCGGCGGGCGCCACCATTGGGGCGAGTGTCGCCGAGGCGGGAACCTTGGACGACATCCTTGCTCGTGGTGAGCTGCGGGTCGCGGTGCAAACTCAGGGCCCTCCCTATTCCTTCATGGACAAGAACGGCGAGCGGTCGGGCAGCGCGATTCAGCTGACTGAGCTGATGGCCAAGGAGATGGGCGTCAAGGTAACTTACCTAGATTTCGACTGGGATGGCCTGATCCCCGCGCTTCTCTCCGGAAAGGCTGATATTCTGGCGGCCGATATGACCGCCACCCTGACCCGCGCGACCAAGGTGGCCTTCACGAAGCCATGGATCCATGTCGGCTCAGTGGCCTTCACGGCGGCTGGCGGTGACTTCAAGACCCTCGAGGATTGCAAGAAGCCGGGCACCACTATTGGCGTCATTCTTGGCTCCACGGCCGAGAAGAACCTGCCGAAATTCTTCCCGGAAGCGCAAGTGAAGGCGTTTAAGGGCGGCGGAACGGTCGTGCTTGACGCGGTCGCGTCGGGACAGGCGCAATGCGGCGTGAACGACAACACCGCCGTAGCCGCCCAGGTTCAGAACTATCCGGAAGGCACATTCACCGTGTTTTCGGAAATGCTGAGCGCCGAGCCCTTGGCTTACGCCGTCCGCTACGATTCACAGGACCTGCTGATCTGGGCCAACCTTTTCATCGACAACATCACCCTTGATGGCCGCCTGAAGGAAAACCTCGACTATTGGGTCAATTCCAACAAGTGGACGGCCGATCACTGACAGCACACCCAGAAGCGCGGGCGTATGACGCCCGCGCCTCGACCAGAAAGACGCTATTGGTGATACATGTTTGGCAATCTGAACATCCGGGTCATAGCAGAATACCTTCCTGACCTGTGGCAGGGCTTTCTGAACACATTGATGCTGTCGACGGCGGGCTTCGCCGGAGCGCTGATCATTGGCGTCGTGGCCTGCGCGCTCAGCATTCAGCCGATCCGATGGTTGCGCGCCCTGGGCGTCGGGTACATCGATCTCATTCGCTCAACGCCCTTGCTGGCGCAGCTCTATTTTCTCTATTTCGGCCTGCCCCGCCTGGGCGTGGTGGTGCCCGAGATCGTGATCGGCATCATAGCCTTGTCACTGAACTCGGGCGCGTATGTCGCCGAAATCATCCGTTCCGGCATTATGGCCATTCCGCGCGGGCAGTTCGAAGCAGCGCTGAGCTCGGGTTTCACCTATTTTCAACGCATGCGTCTGATCGTCCTGCCACAGGCAATTCGACCGACGGTCTCGCCATTGATCGGGCAGGCGATCGTGCTGGTGAAGGACTCCTCGCTGCTCTCATTGATCTCGGTTGTCGAGATGACGCGGGTCGGTCAGCAGATCGCGCTGGATCGCTTCATGCCGGTTGAAGGCCTGGCGGCGACGGCCGCTGGCTTCCTGATCATCTACTACTTGCTAAAGGCGCTTGCCGGCCTCTGGTCGCACATCTACAGCGTGCCCGAGAGATCGTAGGGAGGGCATATGTTCTGGTTTCAAGTCGAGCGCTTGTTGAATTACTGGCCCCTTCTGCTCAAGGGCCTGGGCATGACAGTCGCCCTGTCATTGCTGTCTCTTATCGTCGGCGTGGCTGTCGGCCTGCTGTTCGGAATCCTGCGAACCAGCGGCAACCGCTGGCTTGCTGCCGTGACAGGTCTGTACATCGACCTGTTCCGCGGCACGCCCTTCCTAGTGCAGGTTTTCATTTGCTTTTTCATCTTGCCGACCGTCGGGATCGAATTGTCGGCATTCGCGGCCGGTGTGATCGCGCTGTCCAACCTTTCAGCCTGCTTCATCGGCGAGATCATCGCGTCGGGGATCAAAGCGGTTCCGCGCGGCCAGCGCGAAGCGGGGATCGCATCGGGGTTCACCTATGCGCAGCAATTGCGGCTCATCATTCTGCCCCAGGCGCTGCGCATCGTCCGCCCGTCTCTGGTAGGCCAGTTCATCCTGCTGGTGAAGGACTCATCCGTGATATCCGCCATCGGCATCATGGACCTGACGCGGTCAGGCTGGATGATCGTTCAAAACATTCCCAACGGCCTCTTGGTTTTCGGCGTGGTTGGTCTTGGCTACTTCATCGTTTGCTATCCGATGATCTATCTCTCGCGCCGCATCGAACGCGGCACGCAATCACCCATTTTGTGATCGGACATATCCCATGATCGAATTTCAAGGTCTGAACAAATGGTTCGGCAAAGCGCTCCATGTGCTGAAAGACATCGACCTGCGGGTCAACAAAGGTGAAGTGGTTGTCGTCTGCGGCCCGTCGGGCTCGGGCAAAAGCACGCTGATCCGCTGCGTCAATGGGCTGGAGGCCTTTCAGGGAGGCAAGCTGATCGTCGATGGCATGGATCTCAGCGCGAAAGCGCCGGCGTGGCGCGACCTGCGCATGGAAGTCGGCTTCGTGTTCCAGCAATTCAATCTCTATCCGCACAAGACGGCGCTCGAGAATGTGACGCTGGCGCCGATCCATGTGCGCGGGCTGACGAAAGCCGAGGCGGAAAAGCGCGGCAAAGAACTGCTGGAGAAGGTTGGTCTTGCCGATCGCATGAACAACTATCCGAGCCAGCTGTCCGGCGGCCAGCAACAGCGCGTTGCGATCGCCCGCTCGCTATGCATGCAGCCGCGGATCATGCTTTTCGATGAGCCGACCTCCGCGCTTGATCCGGAGATGATCAACGAAGTTCTGGACGTCATGGTCAGCCTGGCCAAGGAAGGAATGACCATGATGGTCGTGACCCACGAAATGGGTTTTGCCCGCAGCGTCGCCGACCGTGTGATCTTCATGGATCGTGGTGCGATCATCGAAAGCGGCGACCCCGAGAGTTTCTTCAATAACCCGAAAAGCGACCGGACGCGCGACTTCCTGAGCAAAGTCCTCCACCACTAAGGGGCCCTTATTAACCCCATATTCCAATTGATTGGCACCCATGCAACATCGTCCCCAAAGCGGTGAACGGCTTTCTGTGGCCGTTATCGGAGCTGGAATCGTCGGCTGCAGCACCGCGCTCGCCCTCGCCATGGACGGGCACAAGGTCACATTGTTCGACCGCGAAGAGCCCGGATCAGGCACCTCCTATGGGAATGCGGGGGCGATCGTCACCGGATCGATCACCCCCACCGCGACGCCCGCCGTCGTCAGGTCGCTACCGACCTATCTGCTCGATCGCCGATCGCCGGCGGTGCTTCGGCTCCATCACGCCCTGAAGGCCTTGCCTTGGATGCTGCGGTTCATTGCGGCGGGAACCCCTGCCGCGGTCGACCGCATCGCCGCGGCCATGCATCCGTTGGTCTCACGCGCCTTGCTGGCGCATCAGGATTTTGCAGCCGCTGCCGCAGTCCCCGATCTGTTGACACAGGAGGGCTGGCTGAAGGTCTACGCGTCGGCCAAGGAGTTCGAGGGATCAGCCCTTGAGCGGCGCCTGATGGCCCGGCACAGCGTCACGCATGAGATATTGGAGCAGGGGTCTGTTCTGGATCTTCAGCCCGGTCTCGATCCCGCATTTTGCTATCGCGGCGTCTATCAGCCCAAAGCCGGGAACGTTCGCTTTCCCAAAGGTCTGGCCGAGGCCTATCTGCGGGCGGCGGCCAACCGGGGCGCAAGCGTGATCCGCGAGAACGTCAACGCGATCGAAGTGCGGCACGGCGGCGGCGTGACTATCCGTGGGGAAGGCGCCCGACATGGTTTTGATCGCCTCGTCGTCGCAGCCGGCGCATGGTCGGCCAAGTTCGCCAAGCAACTCGGCGACCGCGTCAGCCTGGACGCCGAGCGCGGCTATCACATCAGTTTCGGCGCCGGATCCGAACGTCTGTTGCGCGGGCCAGTGGTTGTTCCGGGGCGGGGTTTTGTCTTGTCCCCGATGCATGACGGACTGCGCCTTGTCAGCGGTGACGAACTGGCGGGCCTGAGCGCGCCGCCCAACTACAAGCGCATTGAGGCGCTGTTGCCCGATGCCGTCCGCGTCTTGCCCACGCTGGCGGATTGGCGCCCGATCTCCCGATGGATGGGCCATCGTCCGTCGACCCCGGATACCCTACCGGTGATTGGCCCGGCAAGCAAAAGCCCCTATGTCATCTATGCCTTTGGCCACGGCCATCTGGGCGTTACCCTTTCCGCGATCACCGCGCGGCTCGTCGCCGATCTCATCGCCAGACGCCCGGCGGAGATTGATCTTGCACCTTACAGCGCCACGAGATTTTGACCCGTCATGTCCAGTTTTCCGATTTCCCTGAACAACCGGCCGCAGTTCACAGGCCCGCTGCCGCAAGCGGTCGATGTCACCGTCATTGGCGGCGGCATCATTGGCGTCATGACGGCATGGGAGCTTAAAAAGCGTGGTCTATCTGTCCTTTTGTGCGAAAAGGGGCGCGTCGCGGGCGAGCAGTCCAGCCGTAACTGGGGCTGGATCCGGCAACAGGGCCGCGACTACGCCGAATTGCCGATCATGGTGGACACCATCCGGATCTGGAAGGAGCTCGATGAGAAGCTGCGCGCGGACATCGGCTTTCGACAGGCCGGGATCACCTATCTCGCCCGCGGCGAAAGGAAGCTTGCGGAGTTCGAGCGCTGGCTTGATGGCGCCCGCGCCTATGGCGTTGACACCCGGCTCATGACCCGCCGCGAGACGGAAAAGATGCTGCCGAACGCGGCCGGCTGGGTCGGCGGGATCACAACCGCATCCGACGCCATGGCCGAGCCGTTTGTCACCGTTCCGATCCTGGCGCGCGCGGCGGCGGAAGCCGGCGTGATCATCCGCGAGAACTGCGCCATCCGCGCGCTCGATGTCGCCGGCGGCCATGTCCGGGGCGTGATTACCGAATGCGGAACGGTCGCATGTGAGCGGGTCGTCGTGGCGGCAGGCGCCTGGAGCGCCCTGTTCCTGGCCGCCCACGGAATAAGGATTCCGCAGCTTTCGGTCGTTTCTCCGGTGATGCGGACCGAGCCGATGAAGGAGTTTTTCTCCGGAGCGGCGTGCGATGATCGGTTCGCGATCCGCCGCCGCGCCGATGGCGGCTATACCCTCACACCGTGGTCGACCCATGACTTTTTTATCGGCCCGGATGCCTTCCGGAATGTCTTCGCCTATCTGCCGCAACTTCGTGAGGACTTCACCAGCACCCGCTTTCGGCTTTCCGCGCCGAAAAACTATCCCGATGCGTGGGGCACCAGGCGCCGGTGGAGCCCGGAGGAGGAAACGCCCTTCGAGCGCTGCCGCATGCTGGACCCTGTTCCAAATCCGAAAGAGCTGGACCGCGTCAAAGACTTTTTCGCCAAGGCTTTTCCGCAAATCGGCAGACCGCGCATCAAGGCTTCGTGGGGCGGCATGATCGACACGATACCTGACGTCTTGCCGATCGTCGACAAAGCGTCGATCGGCGGCGTTACGATCGCGACCGGCATGAGCGGTCACGGCTTCGGTATCGGTCCCGGCATGGGGATCGTCATCGCCGATCTGGTGCAGGACCGAGGCCCGAGACATGACCTTGGCAAATTTTCGATCACAAGGTTCAGAGGCGCGTTACATGAGATGAGCAGCAAGGGCCCGTCGCAATTTTGACTGGGCAAGAGCTCAGATGCCCGTTGGGTGCCCTGGCAGCGGACAGTCGGCCATCGGCCCCGTCATCTAGTTAAACGATGCGCGTTCTCCGTGTGGCCAATGGTGGCCATAGGAGAAGTGAAATGGGTATCTCACAATATGATCCTGCCGCACTGGGTCGACCAGCTTGGAACGCACCTTGCGGGCCTCGGAGACATGCCACATCGCCCGACCGATAAGCGCGCCGAAGAGCGTTGTCCCGGCGCCGCCGCCCCAGGCATTCAGCATCTCGGCGAAAGACTGATACTTGTCCGACATTCTGGCCTCTACTGTTTGAGCCGGATTTTCAGGTCGCCATAGAAGGCCGCACAAGCCGCCGTCCGGTCGTTGCAGCCGAGTTGAACGGAGCGCCACTTCTCGCCCTCTCTGGGCTCGACCGGGCCCATGAGCTCGCGGCAAGTCTCTGGAAGGTCAGGAAGGATGACGGCCGCCTTCGCCCACCCCTGTGTTTTAGCTGCCGCCGTCAACCTCTCATCGGTTGTTGCGTAGCCAGATAAGGTCGTCAGCGCTAACGCGAGCGCCGTCATCGCTGGTATCGTCCGCAATGGCTTTCTCCGCTTTTTCGGTGAGTTGCCTGTTCGCCTGAGACAGCGCCGTGTAGCGCTTGCGGAACTCGTCGGCGGCATGTGCCGCCGCAAGTGCCCTGCGTTCCTCCTCGGCCTTCTGAGCTGCCAAAGCGTCGTACTCCGCCCTTGCTACCAGATCGACCGTCGCCCGCTTCACCTCGTCGGCCGCGTGGGCGCTGACGCGGGCCGTCGTCAGATCGCCAATGATCGGGACGCTGGAAGGACCGGGAATACGCGCAGCGTCCGGGGTCCGGGATCCCCTCGTAGTAGACCAGCACCCCGACGATGAGACAGGCGGCAAGACAGATTTGACGAACCACAGCAGCAAGGATGGTCATGGCCGATGCTCCCCGTCTTCGCGATAGGGAAGCCCGCGGCCCGTCCGCCAGATCGCAATGACATCCTGAATGGTGGCAAAGCCGGTGTAACTCGCCACCAGCACGCCGACGAGGATCAGCAGCCCCGTGGCAATGCCGCGGTTTAGTTCGCTGTCGATCGCATCGATGAGACCGGAAAGCACAAAGCAGGCCCAGGCCGTCACCGCGATCGTCACCAGCCGCCGCCATTTCCACGACGGCTCACCCGTTTTCATGGCCATGTCGCCGCCCTCATGCTGTGCTCGTCTGTGCGGGGCGCAGGCGGCGTGAGGCGATTGGTGGCAACCGGCGGCCGCAGGGCGCGTAGATAAAACGATGTCGCCTTGAAGGCAGGATCTCCAAACCACCACGGCTGCACCGTCTACGCCGGCGGCTGGTAATTTATAAAAGCCAGGCGACACCGGCCCTGCATACGATCTGCGGCGCGCCTGATGCATTCCGGAGCCCGCGTCATTGCGGGCCGGGGAGCTGTTCATGGGGCACACCCGACACCATGAACACCGGATCGGAACTGTTACGCGCCTTGATGATATGATACTGCTAAACAGCCGCCGTCCGGTCCGGGTTCATGTTCGACCCAGCACGAATATGCGCGCGACGTGACCTATCTGACGAGCGATTGACGCAACTTCAACGAGATCCTGCGAGAGGGGCTCGGTTCATGTTCGGCGACACATCGGCCATCGATCTGGCAAGGTTCCAGTTTGCGTTCACCATTTCGGCTCACATCATTTTTCCAGCCTTTACAATTGGCCTGGCCAGCTATCTGGCTGTTTTAAACAGTCTATGGATGCGGAGCAGAGACGAAGCCTATCTCAGGCTCTTTGACTACTGGAAAACGATTTTTGCGGTCGTCTTTGGCATGGGAGTAGTTTCAGGCATCGTGATGTCGTATCAGTTCGGCACGAACTGGTCCGTGTTTTCCGACAAAACAGGACCTGTCCTCGGACCTCTGATGGGCTATGAGGTGCTGACGGCGTTCTTCCTGGAGGCCGGTTTTCTGGGCATAATGCTCTTCGGGCGGGACCGGGTCGGCGAAACGCTGCATATGGTGGCCACTGCCATAGTTGCGATCGGTACCTTGCTCTCAGCGTTCTGGATTCTCAGCGTCAACAGCTGGATGCAGACTCCCCAGGGTTATTCAATCAATGACGTCGGCCAATTCGTACCTGAGAACTGGTGGGAGATCATCTTTAACCCATCCTTTCCCTATCGCTTGGTGCATATGGTTTTGGCAGCCTATCTAACGACTGCATTCGTGGTCGGCGCGGCTGGCGCTTGGCACCTGCTGCGCAGTCCAGAAAGCAGGGGTGCGGCTATCATGTTTTCGATGGCCATGTGGATGGCGCTAATCGTAACGCCGATCCAGATCGTGGCTGGAGACATGCATGGGGTGAACACGCTGGAATACCAGCCCGCAAAGATCGCCGCGATGGAGGGACACTACAAAAGTTTCCCGGAGGGAAGGGTGCCGTTGATCCTGTTCGGCCTACCCGACGATGCCGCCGGGGTTACCCGTTACAAATTGGAGATTCCGCTGCTTGGATCGCTGATTCTGACGCATAGCCTCGACACACCTATCAAAGGGCTGGACGCGTTTCCTGCTGACGAACGCCCCAAAGCGGCGATGATTTTCTGGACGTTTCGGATCATGGTCGCCATCGGCTTTGCCATGCTGGGGATCGGGCTGTGGGCGGCGTGGGCCCGGTGGAAAGGACGGCTGCTCGATATGCCTTGGCTGCACCGCGCCGTCGTTTTGATGGGACCGTCGGGCTTTCTCGCAGTGCTTTGCGGCTGGATCACCACCGAGGTGGGCCGTCAGCCCTATACCGTTTATGGCCTGCTGCGCACGAGCGACAGTGCATCACCATTGCAGGCAGAAGCTGTCAATGTA
The DNA here is from genome assembly GCA_023399465.1 of Pseudomonadota bacterium. GTDB lineage: Bacteria > Pseudomonadota > Alphaproteobacteria > Rhizobiales > Rhizobiaceae > Ferirhizobium. The sequence continues at coordinate 2,820 of JAEWPB010000045.1, read as the reverse complement.
TCGCTGATGGCTTTCATCGTCGTCTATTTCCTGGTGTTCGGGTCGGGCACATTCTACGTTTTGCGCCTGATGAGCAAGCGTCCTCGAGACCGCATCGACGTGGACCGAATCGGCCCTACCCGCACAGCCGGCATCACACCCGTGGCCGCCAATCCGACCGCGCCGCACCTGACGGAAGGAGAATAGCCCGTGGAAATCGACCTTTCGTTCATTTGGGCCGGACTGATCGCGTTTGCGGTGCTGGCCTATGTGCTCCTGGATGGATTTGACCTGGGAATCGGCATTCTCTTTCCGTTGCTGAAGGACCGAGACGAGCGGCATCTGGCAATGAACACTGTTGCCCCGGTCTGGGACGGCAACGAAACATGGCTGGTGCTGGGTGGTGGAGGCCTGTTTGCAGTCTTCCCGCTCGCTTATGCGATTGTCATGCCCGCCCTTTATCCGTTGATCATCGCCATGCTGTTGGGTCTGATCTTTCGGGGCGTGGCATTCGAATTCGTTCACCGGACAAACCGGATGCAGAGTTTCTGGGAGGTAGGCTTCTGGGCGGGTTCGCTGATTGCAACGATCGCCCAAGGCATGGCGTTGGGTGCGCTGGTGCAAGGGATTGCTGTCGAAGGGCGCGCTTACAGCGGCGGCAACTGGGATTGGCTTACGCCATTCTCCGGTTTGACGGCGCTCGCGGTTGTTGTGGGATATGCCATGCTGGGCGCCACATGGCTTATCCTCAAAACGGAGGGCGAGACCATGTTGCGAGCCCGGCGTTTCGCAGTACCGCTCGGTGCAGCACTGGTCGCGTTGATCGGACTTGTGAGTTTGGCTACCCCATTCTTACGGCCCGAATATCTTGCACGCTGGTTCGGCTGGCCGTCGGGCGTGTGGAGCGCTGTCATGCCGATCCTCCTGGCCATCGCGATCTGGCAGCTTTGGACCGGCTTGCGAAATCACGACGAACTACGCCCCTTTCTGGCGACGGTCGCGATGTTCGTTCTTTCCTTTGCGGGGCTTGGCGTCAGCTTCTATCCCCACCTCGTTCCACCTTCGCTGACTATCAAGGAGGCTGCGGCACCCAGCAGCTCGCTCCTGTTCCTGCTGGTCGGCGCGGTGGTGCTGATCCCGATGATACTGGCCTACACCGCGTATTCTTATTGGGTATTCCGTGGGAAAGTCCAGCCTGGCAGCGGATATCATTGATGCGCCGCTGGATTTGGTTTGCAGGGCTTTACCTCGCCGGAATTGCAGTTGTCGGAACGACTGCATGGCTGATCCGATTGGCTCTGCACTGATATCAACCTGGGCCCAGAATACAGCATTCCGCAGTGCTGCTTTGTTAATATGCCATGGGACCGGAACGCCTCGCCTCCTGCTGGATAGACGGCACGAGATTCACGCTATCGCCGACAACTTCCCATCCGCGGCGTGCAGCTTCTGAATGTCCCCTGGAATCGCCATACCAACCACGGCCATCGTCGGCGGAGCTAATCGCCGCGATTGTTACATTTCAAACAGGCGATAGGACAAACAGGAAAGTTCCCATTGCTATCATTATAATCCCCGCCCAATATCGGACCACTTTCCAAGAAGCAGGTTGTCGGTCGGAGAGATTACGCTTATCACGCTTCCCGCCTTTCAGTCGAATATCTTTTCTTGCGATGACCAAGACGCCCGCAAGTATTATAAGTGCGCCAAAGTAAGTTCCCAACATAAGATGCACTCCTTCGATGGAGGACCTCGATCCAGACGCAAGAAAATTCTGTCACCGCAAGACCGGCCTGTCAAAATGCTCCACTCACGCCAGCCCAGCCTGACCCTCGGCATCGTCAAAAAAATGCGATGAGCCGCGATGCGGTTGGCGACTGTGCTGATCGGCTCGCTGTCCATGAGTGGTCAGCATAGTAATACCGCAATCAGACCAATCGCGCTGCCCGCCAGCGGTAGTGGCAAGCGTGCTGGCGTGACGTGATCCGTTACCTGCTCACGCGTGCGGAAGGTGTTGCCCTTCCTCGAACTCCTCAATGATCTTCGCGCAGAAAGCCGGCAAATCGTCCGGTTTGCGGCTTGTTACCAAGCCTTTGTCGGTCACGACTTCCTGATCCACCCATCTGCCTCCGGCATTGCGGATGTCGGTCGCTATAGTACGGAATGACGTCAGGGTCCTGCCCTTTAGCACGTTCGCTTCGACGAGGAGCCACGGGCCATGGCATATGGCACCGACTGGCTTTGACAGGCTGAAGGCGTCTCGGATAAACGAGACGACCTTGTCATCTCCCCGAAGCTTGTCGGCGCCAACGCACCCACCACAGATGACCACGCCGTCGAAATCGCTCGGGGACACATCTGAAATCGTCTTGTCAATGGTATACTTGCCACCGGTGTCGAGATCGTTGTTAACGGTCTCGGCTTCACCTGGCTCGTTGCTGATGACCTCGACGGCGGCTCCGGCCATTTCTAGCGCTTTTTTTGGTTGCACGAACTCGGGTTCTTCCGTGCCTCGAGGTGCGATCAGGATGGCGATAGTCTTGCCCTGCAGTGTCATCATCTTCTCCTTGTGCGTTGGATGCATCCCATCCGGAAGTCGCGACAAAGAAATATGTTCCACAATCGGCCAAGAGAACGGCCGTTATCCATCGTCAGGCCGGAGATCATTTAGGCGACGTTGCGAGGTCTACAGGGCCGTGCTTGGTTACGTATCTGCCATTTCGGAAATGTCTGCCAGTGCCGCACAAAAATTCCAGCGAAATTGCTCAGGCATAAGTTCGATGGCCGCGGATCCATTTAAGGCTTGGGGCGAAATGCGTGTAAGGACGAGGGTACCGAAGC
>JAEWPB010000037.1 GCA_023399465.1 Pseudomonadota bacterium | reverse complement strand
ATAACGACGCCCGGGCAGGATCGGCGAGTGGCGCGTCAAACGCGCAAGGAGTTTCCTGCCGGGAGAGGTGCGGCGGCCCGAAAGGACCGCCGCACCTGCATGTCTTAGAGCTTGCCGGCGCGCTGCTGGATCATCATGAAGGTGTCGAAGGTGTATTCCGACAGCTGCATCCAGAGGTAAGCGTCCTTCTTGAACGCCAGCTGATGGTCGTAGATCTTCTTGAAGGCGGCGTTGGATGCCGAGATCTCGTCATAGGTCTGCATCGCAGCGACGTAGGACGCCTCGAGGATTTCCTGGCTGAACGGACGCAGGACAGCGCCTTCTGCAACCAGCTGCTTCAGGGCGACCGGGTTCTTGGCGTCGTACTTTGCCATCATGTTGGTGTTGGCGAAGGCGCAGGCATCGGTCAGCATGGCCTGATAGTTCTTCGGCAGGCCGTTGAACTTCTCGAGGTTGAAGAAGGCGTGAACGGTCGGGCCGCCTTCCCACCATGCCGGATAGTAGTAGTACTTGGCGACCTTGTGGAAGCCGAGCTTCTGATCGTCATAGGGACCGACGAATTCGGTCGCATCGATCGTGCCCTTTTCCAGCGCCGGATAGATGTCGCCGCCGGCGATCTGCTGCGGGATGACGCCGAGCTTCTCGATGACCTGGCCGGCGATGCCGGCGATGCGCATCTTCAGACCCTTGAGGTCGTCGACGGTGTTGATTTCCTTGCGGAACCAGCCGCCCATCTGCGCGCCGGTGTTGCCGGCCGGCAGAGCGTAGAGGCCATGCGTGGCGTAGAACTCGTTCAGCAGGTCGTTGCCGCCGCCTTCATAGAACCAGGAGTTGCTGAGGCGTGCGTTCAGGCCGAACGGAATGGCAGTGCCGATCGCGAACGTCGGATCCTTGCCGATAAAGTAGTAGGAGCAGGTGTGCGCCATTTCGACGGTACCGTTGGAAACGGCGTCGGCCGCCTGCATGCCGGGCACGATTTCGCCGGCCGCGAACGGCTGGATGACGAAGTTTCCGCCCGAGGCTTCCTTGACGTGATTGGCGATGTCTTCCGCTGCCCCGTAGATCGTGTCCAGTCCCTTCGGGAAGGACGACGTCAAGCGCCAGGTGATCTTGGGGTTTTCCTGTGCAATGGCCGGAGCGGCCAAGGCGGATGCGGCCGCAGCGCCAGCGCCGACGGCTGCAGATTTCTTGATGAATGAACGACGATCCAAAGAGTATCCCTCCCACACATTGATCAAAGCCACCGTCGCTCAGCCCGAGCGTGGTCGCAGCAAGACCCGGAATGAACCATGCCGGCCAATCCTATTCAAGTTCGGTTTGTGTTATTCTTTCGTGTCATGAAAAGTGGGGCCGGCGGTTATCCAGCGTTTTCTTCATGGCGCCCGCAATCGCACCGGACCAGTCCCATCTGCACGCGAAAGCCCGCAATCCATGCGGCCAGGCGTTGACTGCAACCGGTTCTCGCCGCACAAATCGTCGAGCAATTCGCAGCCCCATCGGAGTCGTCATGTCCAAGCCCATCGTTGCCGTCCCCGCCGATATTCGCACCTTCGACGGCACCAACTGGCACGCAGTCCAGCATCAGTACGTGCGCGCGGCCCTCAATGTCGCCGACGTCATGTCCTTCATCATCCCGGCCTTCGAATCCGGCAACGACACCGACGCCCTGCTCGACCGTGTCGACGGACTGATGGTCACGGGGTCGGCGACCAACGTGCATCCCTCGCTCTACGGCCGCGAAGCGAGCGAGGCCGACGCCCCCTTCGATCCGGCCCGCGATGCCACCACCCTGCCGATGATCCGCCATGCGCTCGATCGCGGCATGCCGGTGCTCGCCATCTGCCGCGGGCTGCAGGAACTGAACGTGGCGCTCGGCGGAACGCTCGCACGCGAGATCCAGGAACAGCCCGGCGTCTGGGACCATCGCCGGCCGGAGAATGTCGATCGCGACGGCATGTACGCCATCCGCCAGGAGGTGCAAATCAACGAGGGTTCGTGCATTGCCCGCTATCTCGGCGCAGGCTCGATCCAGGTGAATTCGCTGCACCGCCAGGCAATCGGCGCGACGGCGCCACGCCTGCAGGTGGAAGCGACCGCGCCCGACGGCACGATCGAAGCCGTGTCGGTGATCGACGCCAAGGGATTTGCCATCGGCGTGCAATGGCATCCGGAATACTGGGCGGAAACGGATTCGCCATCGCGCGCCCTGTTCGAGGCATTCGGCGACGCCGTGCGCGCCTATGCCGCCAGCAAGCGCTGACTGCGATCAGCGCAAGACCTACCGCGAGGGGACAGGGGTTTCCGGGACCGCAGTCCATACCCTGCCCTTTGTGAACCACGTGACAAGATTATCGACCACGAGATCGGCCATGGCATTGCGCGTGGGCACCGATGCCGAGCCGACATGCGGCAGCACGGTGACATTGGGGAAGGTCAGCAGTTCCTGTGGCACGTTGGGCTCGTCGTAGAAGACATCGAGGCCGGCGCCGGCAATCACACCCTTTTCGAGCGCGGCGATCAGCGCCTGCTCGTCCACGCACCAGCCACGCCCGACATTGATCAGCACACCCGTCGGCCCCAGCGCCTCCAGCACCTCGGCATTGACCGCCTTGTGGGTTTCCGGGGTCTTCGGGACGATGACGATCAGCGTATCGACCGCGGTCGCCATCGCCAGGAGGTCGGGATAATAGCGATATGCAACGTCGGTGCGGGGTGTGCGGGTGTTATAGGCGATTTCGACCTTGAAGCCCTCCAGCCGCTTGGCGACCTCGAGCCCGATGCGTCCGAGGCCATAGAGGCCGACCGTTCGGCCGTTCATGCTCAGCGGCGAAAGCGGGAACTGCTCGCCCGCCGCCCAGTGGCCTTCGCGCAGCCACCATTCCGCTCGCGGCAGCAGCCGTATCGTGTTGATCAGCAGGCCGATGGCGGTGTCGGCGACCTCGTCGGTCAGGACGTCCGGCGTGTTGGTCACGACAATGCCGCGGCCCGCGGCTTCCTCGACGTCGATGCCGTCATAGCCGACCCCGAAGACGCTGATGATCTCGAGCTTCGGCAGCGCCGCCATCCAGTCGCCGGGAAGATTGCCGGTGACGACCACGCCCCGGACCTGGGCGGCAACCGCCGGGTCGAGCGGCAGCCGCTCCTGCTTTTCGGCAAACACCAGATCGAAATCGGCACCGAGCCGTTCTGCGAGCCTCTGATATACCTTCCCGGCAATCAGCACCGTGGGTCTCGTCGCGTCCATCGCCAGCTCCTAAAAGCCGGATTTTAGCGCCGATTGATCGGTCCTGTCGACTGGCGGATGCGCATCTCCGGCTTGATCAGATGGATGCCATCGGGTTCGTGGCTGCCGTTCAGCTTGTCGAGCAGCGCCCGGGCGGCAAGCCGGCCGACCTCCGCCTGCCCGTTCCACACGGTCGTCAGGGACGGCGTAGCGATCGCCGCCTCCTCGAGATCGTCGTAGCCGGTCACGGAAATATCCTTGCCGGGCACCAGTCCGGCGCGAGCGATGCCGTTCATCAGGCCGATCGCGACCAGATCGTTCCAACAGACGGCGGCGGTCGGCTTCTGCGGCAAGGACAGGAAATTCACCGCCGCCTCGAACCCGCCCTGCTTGGTGCGCGGCCCGGGAATGCGCAGGTTGGGATCGACCTCGATGCCGGCCTTGCGCAAGGCGTTGACGTAGCCCTGATAACGATCCCGCCCCGTCGAGGTCTGGTCGGTGCCGCCGATCATGGCAATCGAACGGTGGCCGAGGCCGATCAGGTGATTGGTCGCCAGCGAAATGCCGTAGCTGTCGTCGCCGCGATAGGTCGGCAGGTCGAGCGCTTCCATCGATCGCGCGATCAGGATCGCCGGCATGCCATTGTCCTCGGCCAGTTGCAGGTCTTCCGCCGGCGTGCCGATCGCCGGCGACATGATGACGCCATCGCCTCCGAGCTGCAGCAGGGTCTCGATGAAGGTGCGCTGCTTTTCGACCGAATCGTAGTGGTTCGAGAGAATGAAGGTGTGCTGGCTGCGATCGAGCTCACTCTCGATCGCCTTGAGGATTTCGCCGTAGAACGGGTTCATGATGTCGTTGACGACGACGCCGATGATACCGGACCGCGACGTCCTGAGGCTCGCCGCGCGGCGATTGTAGATATAGCCAAGGGCGCGGGCCTGCTCCTTGATCCGGTCACGGGTGCTGGCGGCCACCAGCGGACTGTCGCGAAGCGCAAGCGACACGGTCGCGGTCGAAATTCCCAATGTTTCGGCGATGGTCGAGAGCTTGATCTTCTGCGCCATGTGTCCCCCGGGCACTACGAATTAAAGAAAACCTCGCCAACTTAAAAATTAGCACGGCTCGCTTAAACGTTTTAATTAAAAGATTTAATCGCAGGATGCAACCGGAACCCGCGAGAAACCGCGCCGGCTGCGGAAAACCCCGTTATTCCTCGGCAATTCCGGATGCCTGGAGGTTGGCATCGACCAATTTCAACAATTTAACCAGGGTCCGCATTTCCTTGTCGCTGAAGCCTTGCAGCGCAAGTTCGTCGCAGAGCGCGACGGAACGGGAAATCTCGGCGATGCATTCGCGGCCGGTATCGGTGAGAAAGACTTTCGTCAGGCGGGCATCGTCCTCGTCGGCCCGGCGCATGAGAAAACCCTGCGCCTCCATGCGGCCGATGGTACGGGTCATGGTCGGCGCCTTCACCCCCAACTTCTGCGCCAGCTGGCCGGCGGTCAGGCCATCGCTTTCGGCAAGGGCAAGCATCACGCCGTCCTGGCCGGCATAGAGGCCGCTATCGAGCAGGTTGCGCGACAGGACGGTGCGCATCGAACGTGCGGCCTGGGTGATCGCCGGACCAAGATCACCGACGACGAACTCGGGCGTTTCCTTCTTCTTGCCGGATTTGCCCTTCTTTCCGTCCTTGTTCTTCTTGCCCATATCCTCCTCGCCTTTGCACCGCGCCAAAGCCACGTTAAGACATTATCGCGAGTTCCTTACGAAAAGCACAAGGCCACCAAATGCAGCATCCGGCACCCCGCCTTGCCGACAATGACCCGAACCTCTCGCCGGAGGACCGGCGCGACTGGATCGCCGTCCTGCCGCTCGGCGCCCACGAGCAGCATGGCCCGCACCTGCCCTTCGAAACCGACACGCTGATCGCCGAAGGTATTGTCGAGCGCGTCATCCGCGCGCTGCCGGCCGACCTGCCGGCGACCTTCATGCCGGTCGAGCCGGTCGGCTACTCTATCGAGCATGTGGACGTGCCTGGCACCCTCACGCTCGCCTTCGACGAGGCAGTCAACCACTGGCTGGGCATTGCCGAAATGCTTAGCCGGCAGGGGATCCGCAAATTCGTGATGCTCAATGCCCACGGCGGCAATTCCCCGCTGATGACGATCGTCTCGACCGAAGCGCGCGTACGCTTCAACATGCTGGCGGTGGCGACCAGCTGGACCCGTTTCGGCCAGCCGGACGGCTGGATCCGCCCGGAAGAAAAGGCGATCGACATCCACGGCGGCGACATCGAGACCTCGGTGATGCTGGCCATGTGGCCCGACCGCGTCGACATGGACAAGGCGGCAGCCTTCAGCTCGCGCCAGTCGCAGTTCATGACCCGCTTCACCCATCTGCGGGCTTACGGCCCGCACGCCTTCGGCTGGAAGATGTCGGATCTCAATCCCGAGGGCGTCGCCGGAAATGCCGCCGCGGCCACGGCGGAGCGGGGCGAGCAACTGATCGACCATGCCGTTTCCGGCATCATCGAACTGCTCGAAGACGTGCATCGCTTCGATGTCGGGACTTTGACCTAGCGCCGTCATCCATATTCGGGGGCGGCGGATCGCCGCCTCTGCGCTATAATCGCCGGGCATCACACCTGCACCTTTGCACGGGAGGGGCACATGCCTGCGAAAATACTGGTTCTCACCGCCCGCGGCACGATCGGCAGCAAGCTCGTGCCTGCCCTGCTGGCATCCGGCGAGCAGGTGAAGGCGGCGACGCGCAGTGGAACGCCCGTCTCCACCGCCGAGCCGGTCGCCTTCGACTACGAGCATCCATCGGCGATCGTCGCCGCACTCGCGGGCGTCGACCGGATCTATGCGGTCATGCCGGTCGGCCACACCGACCCGTACCAGTTGCTGAAACCGGTCCTCGCCCGGGCCGCCGAACGCGGGGTGAAGATCGTCCTGCAGACCGCCATCGGTGTCGATGCGGACGACATCACCCCCTACCGCGGGCTCGAAATCTACGTGCAATCGACGGGTACGCCGTACGTCTTTCTCCGCCCGAACTGGTTTGCCGACAATTTTCGCCGGTTCTGGCTCGGCAGCATTCACAGCGGTGAACTGGAACTTCCCGCAGGCGATGGCAAGACCAGCTTCATCGACGCCCGCGACATCGCCGATTGCGCCGCACGCGTACTGACCACGTCCGACTTCGACAACCGCGCCTTCACCCTGACCGGGCCGCAGGCACTGTCCTACGCCGAGGCGGTCGCGATCCTGTCACGTGTGCTCGGCAGGCAGATCATCTATCGCCCGATCGACGACGAGGCCTTCATCGAGCTCCTGAAGGCTGCCGGCGCACCTGAGGACTATGCCGGCTACATGGCGACGCTGTTCCGGTCCGTGCGCGAAGGCCGTGTCGCAGTCGTCACCGGCGATGTCGAGGAGCTGACCGGCCACCCGGCGCGAAGCCTCGAAACCTATGTCAGGGACAACGCCGCGGCATTCTCCTGATTGATCCCCGGGGGGCATGCGCATCGACCGGATCGGGCGCCTCGCCACGCGCCAGTTTTTGCCGCTATCGACAAAAGCCTTTGAAGTCGTTCGTTTCACCGCCTATATGGAAATCAATCTCATTCCGTCATCCGGGTACTTCCCGATCTCGAGGCTCATCATGACCGAAACAGCCACGCACAAGCCCATTCCCGTCACCGTACTGACCGGCTATCTCGGTGCCGGCAAGACGACGCTTCTGAACCGCATCCTTTCCGAAAATCACGGCAAGAAATATGCGGTCATCGTCAACGAATTCGGTGAAATCGGCATCGACAACGATCTCATCGTCGAATCCGACGAAGAGATCTACGAGATGAACAATGGCTGCGTCTGCTGCACGGTCCGTGGCGACCTGATCCGCGTCGTCGAGGGCCTGATGCGCCGCCCCGGCCGCTTCGACGGCATCATCGTCGAGACCACCGGCCTTGCCGATCCGGTACCGGTCGCCCAGACCTTCTTCATGGATGACGATGTCCGTGCCAAGACCGAACTCGATGCCGTCGTCGCCCTCGTCGACGCCAAGCATCTGCCGCTGCGGCTGAAGGACAGCCGCGAGGCCGAGGACCAGATCGCCTTTGCCGACGTCGTCGTCATCAACAAGACCGACCTCGTCTCGCCGGAAGAGGTTCACCAGATCGAGCATGTCGTCCGGGCGATCAACCCGTCGGCACGCATCTACAAGACGACGCGTTCCGGCGTCGATCTCGCGAAGGTGCTGGATCAGGGCGCATTCAACCTCGAGCGCGCGCTCGAGAACGATCCGCATTTCCTCGACCATGACCACGACGACCACGTCTGCGGTCCGGACTGTGATCACGATCATCATCACGACCACCACCACCATGACCATGATCACGGCCATGACCATGGTCACCATCACCACGATCATGACCATCACCATCATGGCGTTTCGCCGATCCACGACGTCACGGTCCAGTCCGTTTCGCTGCGCGGCGGCGAGATGAACCCCGACCGCTTCTTCCCCTGGATCCAGAAGATCACCCAGACCGATGGGCCGAACATCCTGCGCCTCAAGGGCATCATCGCCTTCAAGGGCGATGCCGAGCGCTATGTCGTTCAGGGCGTGCACATGATCATCGAGGGCGATCACCAGCGTCCGTGGAAGGAAGGCGAACCGCGCGAGACCCGTCTGGTCTTCATCGGCCGCGACCTCGACCGCGAAAAGCTGGAACGCACGTTCAAGGCTTGCGAGGCATCCGCCTGATGCCGACAGTTGCACCGCTTGATCTCGACGGCCACGTCGTGACCGCCGCCTTCATCGGACAAGTGCCGTTTTTCGCCACCGCCGCCGGTACCATCCGCCGGCTGGACGGCGGCGAAAAGGTCAGCGAGGCCCATCAGGGCCTGCTGACCTGCATCCGCGATCCGTGGAGCGACAGCCTGATCTCCGGAGGCGAGGACGGCCGCGTCGTGCGCACTGCCGCCGACGGCAGCATCACCGAACTGGCGACCGTGCCGCGCAAATGGATCAGCGTCGTCGCCGGCGGCCCGCAGGGCGCCGTCGCCTATGCATCCGGGCGCAACAGTTTCGTTCGCCTCGCCGACGGCACGACCAAGGAATTCACCGAAGAGCGCACGGTCGAATCGATTGCCTTCGCGCCAAAGGGTCTGAGGATCGCGGTCGCCCGCTACAACGGCGTCACCCTGCACTGGGCGGCGACACCCGCCCAGCCGGTAGACCTCGAGTGGAAGGGCGCCCACACCATCGTCACCTTCTCGCCGGATGGCCGCTTCGTGGTCACCGCGATGCAGGAAAATGCCCTGCACGGCTGGAAGCTCGACGCCAAGGCCGGCGCCGAAACCCGCCACATGCGCATGACCGGCTACCCGGCCAAGGTGAAATCGCTTTCCTGGTCGCCCAAGGGCAAGTGGCTCGCGTCGTCTGGAGCGCCCGCCGCCATCGTCTGGCCGTTCGCCGGCAAGGACGGCCCGATGGGCAAGGCGCCGCTCGAACTCGGCACCCGCGCCGATATCCTCGTCACCCAGGTGGCTTTTCATCCGGCCGAGGAAGTGCTCGCCATCGGCTTCATCGATGGCATGATCCTTGCCGTGCGCATCGCCGACAACAAGGAGGCGCTGCTGCGCCGACCCGGCAAGGGCGCCATCACCTCGATGGGCTGGAGCGCCGACGGCAAGCTGCTTGCCTTCGGCTCCGAGGCCGGCGACTGCGGCGTCATCGACATTTCGGCCTGACCACCCGGCCTGCCCACCCAACAAATGTCCCCAACTTGAGCGGCGCGAAAGCGCCGATGCGCGCCAAAAGCACATTCCCACAGAAAAGCTACCACCTTTACTTGACATACCTCAAGTAAAGGCGATCACTTCCGCCAGTGATGCGGTTAAACGGGAGGAGACGATGCGCAAGATCGATGAGGCTTATCTTTTCTGCGGACTGCTTTGGGTCACCTTCGGCATGGCCTACGGCATCTGGATGGGTGTGACCGAGCAGCTCAATTTCAGCAATTCTCATGCCCACGCCAACCTGCTCGGCTTCGTGACGTCGATGCTCTTCGGCTTCCTGCATCGAAGCTTTCCGGCCATGGCGCTTTCGCGGCTGGCAGCGCCGCAATTCCTCGCCTACCAGGCCGGGACCGTATTGCTTGTGCTGGGCAAGATGCAGGTCGATGCCGGCGGCGAGCCTACGCTTGCCAAGATCGGCTCGCTGGTCGTACTTCTCGGCGCCCTCGGCATGCTCTGGCTCTACGCCACCGCCCGAAAGGGCAGCGTCGGGGCTGCAAACGCCCAGACCGCCCACTAACGAACGCCGAATAAACTACTCCCTGCGCGGACAGCTCAGGCTGCCCGCGCATCGGTCCCGATATACTTGCGGCCGCTCGCCACCAGCACACCGGCAGCGCCATCGAGCCAGCCGTCCTTGAGCTCCAGCGCCAGGAAGCGGGCACGGTCGAACGGCCCCGGCATCACGAGATGCCGGGTCTTCGCGGCAAAGAACCCGAAGCGCTCGTAGTACGGAGCGTCGCCGACAAGCAGGATGGCGCCATGGCCGCGATTGCGGGCCTCGAGGATCGCCGCGCGCATCAGTGCCGCACCGACGCCCTTGCCCTCATGCGCGGGATCAACAGCAAGCGGACCGAGCAGCAAGGCTTCGACCGGCGCGCCCGAGGCATCGATCCCGCCCTCGACGTTCCACAGCCGGACCGTACCGATCACACGACCATCCCGGTCACGGGCGACAAGCGCCAGCCCCTCGGCCGGCACACGGCCCCGGCGTAGCGTCTCGGACGATTTCCTGCGTCGCCCCGCCCCCATGGCGCGATCGAGCAGGTTTTCACGGGCGACGACATCGCCGGGATTTTCGTGATCCACGACGAAGGCCGCAGGCGTGAAGAATGCACGCACGGAATTCACGATAGCTGCCATCCGAGCCTCCAACAGCGACACCTCCGCGATGGCCGCAGATGGCCTTCGGGCAGGGTCGCGCCACGCCGGAACCGGTGCAGCGGCGTCATCCGACGCAACGCTGCAACCGCTTCAGGCGGTACCGACGATAAAGGGGAGAAAGCCCCGGCTGGCTACGGGGCTGGCTCGATCAGATCACGTAGGACTTCAGCGGCTCGAAGCCGTTGAAGGCGACCGACGAATAGGTCGTCGTGTAGGCGCCCGTACCTTCGATCAGAACCTCGTCGCCGATGGTAAGCGTCAACGGCAGCGGATAGAGGTTCTTTTCATACAGCACGTCGGCCGAGTCACAGGTCGGCCCGGCAATGATGCAGGGCTCCATCTCGTCGCCGTCGCGCGCCGTGCGGATCGGATAGCGGATCGCCTCGTCCATGGTTTCGGCGAGACCACCGAACTTGCCAATGTCGAGGAACACCCAGCGCGCAGCATCATTGTCCGACTTGCGGGCAACGAGAACCACTTCCGCCTTGATGACGCCGGCATTGCCGACCATGCCGCGACCGGGCTCGATGATGGTGCGCGGGATCTGGTTGCCGAAGTGCTTGCGCAGCGCGGCAAAGATCGCCTGGCCATAGGCTTCGGCCGAGGGCACGTCGCGCAGGTACTTGGTCGGGAAACCACCGCCCATGTTCACCATCTTCAGGTGGATGCCCTGCTTGGCCAGCGACACGAAGACGCGCTTGGCGTCGGCGAGCGCCGAATCCCAGGCATCGACATTGGTCATCTGCGAACCGACGTGGAACGACACGCCATAGGATTCAAGGCCGAGCTGATGGGCGTAGACGAGCACGTCGACCGCCATCTGCGGCACGCAGCCGAACTTGCGCGACAGCGGCCATTCGGCGCCTTCGCCATCGGTCAGCACGCGGCAGAACACCCGGGCGCCGGGAGCGGCGCGGGAGATCTTCTCGACTTCCTCGTGGCTGTCGACGGCAAACAGCGTGACGCCGAGCGCATGCGCGCGGGCGATGTCGCGTTCCTTCTTGATGGTGTTGCCGAACGACAGGCGATCGGCGGTCGCACCGGCATCAAGCGCCATCTGCACTTCGGCGACCGAAGCACAATCGAAGCTCGAGCCGAGGTCGGCGAGCAGCTTGAGGATTTCCGGCGCCGGATTTGCCTTTACGGCATAGTAGATGGCGCTGTCCGGCAGAGCGTGGCGGAAAGCGTGGTAATTGTCCTTGACGACGTCGAGGTCGACAACGAGGCAGGGACCGTCAGGACGTCGGACATTGATGAAATCGCGAATGCGCTGGGTCGTCATTGTTCAATTCCCCATTTTCCAAAACGCTCCGGAAAACCGGAGGACAAAGGGCATACGGACGCATGCAATGGAACCAGCCGGTGGAGACCCCGGAACCAAGCAAGCGCTCGACGCGCGGATGATGAACCAAAGCCCGCCAAGGCTCAGATTCGGCTTTGTCTGCCATGGATTGGAGGGAGTATCCCAACCGCACTTCCGGCAATGAAGGTGTGCCTCTTCAGTAACCCCGGCTGATGGAAAGCCGGAAGACACCAGAAAGGCCCGCACCGTCGTTGCTTTAGATGTCCTCGCATTTCCCGGTTGGCCGGAATAGCGACTGGAGGGGTTAGTTCCAGGTACCTTACCGATTTCCTCACCACTCGAGGATCGGCGGACACCCACGGGCACGTGCGACTTTGGGCTGAGGGCGAAATAAGAATATTCGGTTACATAATCAAGCGTTTTTTTGGGTTCTCAAAAATTAATTAATTGAACGCATCCGTAAAGCTGTACACAAATGCCGAACACAGCATGACAAGGGAATCGCATGGACACGCTGACACGGATTCGCGCCTTCATAGACGTGGTGGAAGCGGAGGGCTTTTCGGCTGCCGCCCGCAAGACCGGACGATCCAAGGCGCTGCTTTCCAAATATGTACGCGAACTGGAAGACGAACTCGGCGCCCTGCTGCTGAACCGCACGACCCGGCAGTTTTCACTGACCGAGGCCGGCCATACCTACTATCGCACCGCCTCCGATATCCTGAAGGAAATCGACAATCTCGCCGACCTGGTTCGCGAGAACAATGCCGACCTCCGCGGCCGGCTGAAAATCTCCGCCCCGCGCACCTATGTCGATGCCGAGATCGGCCAATCGCTGATCGACTTCGCGCGGGAACATCCGGACCTTTCACTGGAAATCCACTCCGAAGACCGCTTCGTCGATCTGATCGAGGAGGGCTTCGACGTCGCCATCCGAATCACCAATCTCGAAGACTCGGGCATGATCGCCCGCAAGCTCTCGGATTTTCGCGTGCGCATCTGCGCGACGCCGGAATTCGTGGAAAAGCACGGACCGTTCACTCATCCTCAGGAACTTGCCGACGTTCCCGTCATCGTTGACACCAATACCCGATCTCGCAACAGCATCCGCTTTCACGACGAGGACGGGACGCCCTTCTCGGTGCCCGTCAGCGGCCCGATCGAGGTCAACAGCCCGCTCGCGGCCATCCGGGCAGCGCGCGCCGGGCTCGGGATCTCGACATCGCCGGACTTCATCGCCCAGCCTTATATAGACGCGGGCGAACTCGTCGCACTTTACGAAGGCTACCTGCCGACCGACCGCGGAATCTACGCCATCTATCCGCACCGGCGCTACCTGCCTGCCAAGGTGCGCACCTTCGTCGATTTCCTGTCCAACTGGTTTCGCCGCCGCGAAGAAAAATCGAAATGAAAGCAACGGTCCCAAAACGGTCCCATTTTCCGGCGACACAGCCGGAAACTCAATTTGCAATTCGAATCGATAGCCGGCCCATGAGGAAAGTACTTCCGTTGCTGGCAGGTCTGGCCGTACTCGCGCCTAGCCTCGCCAACGCCCATCCCCATATCTTCGCCGAGGCGCGGCTGGAAGTGGTCGCCGCCGAGGATGGCAGCATCGCCGAATTGCGTAATGTCTGGCGTTTCGACGAGATCTTCTCCTCCAGCGTGCTGCTCGACTTCGACAAGAACACCGATCTCAAGCTCGACGCCGACGAACTTGCCGAAATCGGCCGGACCGTGCTCGAGTCGCTTGCCGACTTCAACTATTACACCTCCATCACCGAGGACGGTAAGACGGTCGGGGTATCGCGACCTGACGTGATCAATGTCGATTTCCAGGACGGCCAGTTGCTGATGTTCTTCGCGGTGAAGCCGGAGACCACCATGCCGATCAAGGGGAAGCTGACCTTCGGCGTCTACGACCCGACACTCTATGCCGCCATGGATTTCGCCAGCGATGACGACATGGTGGCCGTCGGCGATCGGCTGAATGCCTGCAAGCGCGCCGTGGTGCGCCCCGATCCGGACACGGTACTGGCGGAAAACCAGGACAACCTCACCGAGGCATTTTTCAACGATCCGGCGGGCACCGACATGTCCAAGCTTTTCGCAACACGGCTGGAGCTGACATGCTGAAGGACCGCCGCTGGCTTGCCGCCGCCTGCCACGTCATCGCCTTTTCGCTGCTGGGCCTCGGACTGGCGCATGCGCAATCGCCGCTCGGCATCGGCGCCGCCGAGCCATCCTTCCAGCCGACCGGTCCGCTTGCCGGCCTGTTTGCCTGGATCAATACCCAGCAGCAGGCCTTCTACCGCGCGCTGACCGGTGCGCTGAAGGAGATGCGGGAAAGTCCCTGGGCGCTGACGTCGCTGGTCGGGCTGTCCTTTGCCTATGGCGTGTTCCACGCCGCTGGCCCCGGCCACGGCAAGGCGGTGATTTCCTCATACATGATCGCCAACGAGACCGAATTGAAGCGCGGCGTGCTGATCTCGTTCATCTCGGCGTTGATGCAGGGCGCCGTCGCCATTCTGCTGGTCGGCGCTGCCTTTCTCGTGCTGCGCGGCACCTCGGTATCGATGACCGACGCGACCCGCACGCTCGAACTTGCAAGCTTTGCGATGATCGTCCTCTTCGGCGCCTGGCTGCTCTTTCGCAAGATCCGTTCGCTGATCGCCACCCCTGCCCCGGTTGCCGGCGGTTATCTGGCGACGGAAACGACGGCAGGCACCACAGCCCCTCCCGGCAACCTCGCCCTGCATGATCATTCCGGCCATGCCCATCATCACCACGGGCCGGGGGAAGTCTGCTCGTCCTGCGGCCATGCCCATGCGCCGGATCCGCAAATGCTTGGCTCCAAGGATTTCAGCATCCACGAAGCCTGGTCGGCGATCATCGCCGTCGGTCTTCGCCCCTGTTCGGGCGCCCTGCTGGTGCTGACCTTTTCGCTGTTGAACGGCCTCTATCTCGGCGGCGCGCTTTCGGTGCTGGCGATGTCCATCGGCACTGCGATCACCGTGTCCATCCTGGCGACGCTCGCAGTCACGGCGAAAGACATGGCCGTCCGCTTTGCCGGGGCACAATCGTCCGCCGGCATGTGGGTTGCCCACGGGATCGAGATCCTCGGGGCACTGCTGGTAATGGTCATGGGACTGTTGCTGCTTGGCGCCGCCCTGCAGGGCTAGGCCAGCATCACTTGCCGCGCTGATAGCGGGCGCGCAGCCAGAACACGAGGAAGAAGGCGAGCACAGCCAGGGTGGCGAAGGCCGCGGCCAGCCACGGCGAATACTCGCCGAGCCACAGCATGATCTTCGGCATCAGGAAGAAGACACATGCCGCCCCGGCCATGATCACCGCTGCCGCGATAGCAGGGGAGCGCCCGCTTTCCTTACCGCTGTTCATCGAACGCCATCCTTCTTCTGCTGTTCACGGATCTCTTCAAGCCGGCGTATCTGTCGGCCTTCCGCATCGAAATTTTCCGGATCGAGCCAGGCTTCGAAGGCGGCCTTCAGCGCCGGCCACTCGCCATCGATCATCGAGAACCAGGCAGTGTCGCGATTGGCATGCTTGGAAATCATGTGCTGGCGGAAAACGCCCTCGAACGTGAAGCCATAGCGCAGGGCCGTGGCTTTGCTCGCCTGATTGTCGTTGTGGCACTTCCACTCGTAGCGGCGATAGCCGAGGTCGTCGAAGACATGCTTTGCCATCAGGTAGTGCGCTTCGGTGGAAAGCGGCGTGCGCGCCATTGCCGGGCCGTGCGCCACGCCGCCGATCTCGACGACGCCGTTCGCCGGGTCGGCGCGCATGTAGTGGGCCATGCCGACGACGTCGCCGGAGGCATTGGCGCGAAAGACGTGGGTAACCCAGCCCCCTTTGTGCTGCGCCGCATCGAGCCAGGCGTCGAAATCATCGATCCCGGAAAAATCGTCCTGGGTGAAATAAAGGAGCAGCGGGTTGATGGCCATGCCGCCCAGGCCATCCCACAGGGCATGGAGATGCGCGGCCTTTTCATAGGGTTCGACGGTTACATAACGTCCCTCGAGCCGAACCGGTTTCGGCGCAGGACATCCCCTGAAATTCGACAGATCGCGCATTGCCCCCCCCTTGGCGGGGGGGCGGGCCGCCCCATTATGCAAAGGCTTAGGTCAGCCGTCTCGCAAAAGCAACCGACCAGAAGCCGTCCGTCAGCCGGTGACGGGTGCCTTCGCCGCCGCCACTGTCGCCTCGATATGATCGATCAGGCCATCGGCAAGACCGAGCCGGCCGGCAAGCAGGTCAAGATAGCCGCGCTCTGCCCGCGAATCCGGCTCGATCGCCAGGCGCGAGGCGGTATAGATTTCAACGCGCTCTTCTTCCGTCCTCGCCGCAGCGACGATTGAGTCGATGTCCGTAGGATTGGTCAGTTCGTCCTGGAAGAACGCCTCCGCCTCGGCGCCGAAACCGAAGGCATTGATCCGCTCCATGATCCGCGCGCGCTCGGCGACGTCGATATGGCCATCCGCCTTGGCGGCGGCGATCATCGCCCTGACCAGCGTCAGCACGAAATCGTTGCGCAGCATTGCCGGTTCGGTGGGGAAGCCGGAATCGGCAGGCGGCGGCAGCACCTCGACGGTCTGCGCCGCAGGCTCTGCGCCCGCCGTCTTTCCGGCCTGGTAATTCTTGTAGGCCTGATAGCCGAGACCCGCGATGGCCGCCAGGCCACCGATTGTAACCGCATTGCCGGCAAGCTTTCGCCCGGCACCGGTGCCGAGAAGGACTGCCGCGATCGCCCCGGTTGCGAGCGGATTGTCCTTGGCCAGCTTCACAACGCTGCCCGCCGTATCCTTGACACTTCCCGTCGATCCCGGGACTTGCGATCCCAGAAACTGATCCAAGATCTTTCTTGCGTCGAACATGCGCCTGTCTCCCTGTTGCGGATGTCTCCCCAACATAGGAACGGCATGGCTGAATTCAAAGGCCGGCGCAGGGCGCCGGCCGAACGGGAATGGAGCTGCGTTGCCGAAAAGCGGCCGGTTGTCAGCCCCCGAGAGCGGCGGCTTCCGCGGAAAGGCGGGTGATCTCCACCCAGTCGCCGCTTGCAACCAGTTCCTTTGGCGCGACCCAGGATCCGCCCACGCAGACGACGTTGGGCAGCGAAAGGTAATCGCGCGCGTTCTTCAGCGAGATGCCGCCTGTCGGACAAAACAGCGTACCGGCGAGCGGCGACGACAGCGATTTCAGATAGGCCGCCCCGCCCGCCTGTTCGGCGGGGAAGAACTTCAGCACGTCGTAGCCTTCGTCGCGAAGGGCCATGACCTCGCTCGCCGTGGCCGCCCCCGGCAAAAGCGCGACATCGGAGGAGCGGGCCGCATCGAGGATGCCACGCGTGGTGCCGGGGCTGACGATAAACTCGGCGCCGGCCTCGACGGCAGCGTCGAAATGGGCGGCATTGAGGATCGTCCCTGCCCCGGGGACAGCACCCTCCACCTCTGCGGCGACCGCACGCACGGCATCGAGAGCCGCCGGCGTCCGCATGGTGATCTCGATGGCCTTGAGGCCACCGGCGACAAGGGCCCGCGCAAGCGGCACAGCAGACGCCGCATCGTCGACGATCAGCACCGGGACAACCGGCTGGAGCTTGAGGATGGAAAGCAGCTTCTCGGTTTTTGCAGCCATGGCGCCCGTCCTTTAAAACGATTGAATTCCTCTTCCGAATAAACCCAGCCGGCAGCGATGTCGAGACAAATCGGCTCAATCGGGATTGGCGGGTTCCCATGGATTGGCCAATCCGCTACGTTGAATACACCTTGAAACGCGATACTGTTTACGCATGGCGCAAGAAATCGAACGCAAGTTCCTGGTCCTCAACAATGGCTGGCGGAGCTTTGCGTCTACCGGTTCGCGCTTCCGCCAGGCCTATGTCGCCTTCATGGAAGACCGCTCGGTGCGGGTGAGGATCATCGACGACACCGACGCCCGGCTGACCGTCAAGATCGGCACCAGCAGCATGCAGCGGGAGGAATTCGAATATCCCGTGCCGATCGGCGACGCGGAGGAAATGGTCCGTCATGCGATCGGCATCGTGCTCGAAAAGACCCGTTACGAGCTCACTCACGAAGGATATGTCTGGGAAGTCGACGTCTATGACGGGGCCTATCACGGACTGGTAATCGCCGAAGTCGAGCTTGCCGACGTCCATGAACAGCCGCCCTTGCCTGATTGGGTGGGGCCGGAAGTCACGGGCGACCGGCGCTATTCCAACCAGACCCTGGCAATGGAGGATCTGCGCGAGGAGCTCGTCAATGCGATTTCGCATTAGGCCGAAAAAAGCCTTCACGTCCGAAATTCGCTCGATCGCCGAAAGCCAGTTCGACCTCGCAATCTCTCTTCTGAAGGACAGGCCGGACGGGCTGCACGAGGCCATTCACGACGCCCGCCGCTGCTTCAAGCGCCTGCGTGCCGTCTATCGCCTGATTGCCAGCGAGGCACCCGATTTCCAGAAGCGCGAGAATGTCCGCATCCGCGACCTCTCGAAATCGCTTTCCGCCGTGCGCGACGCCACGTCCCTGATCGAGGCCTGCGAATACCTGCGCGACTACACCCACACCCCGCATGACGATGGTGCGCTGACCCGCATCATCCGCATTCTCCAGCATCGCCGCAGCCTCATCGCCGCCGACAATACATTGCTTGAGGCAAAGACGCTTGCCGCCGTCGCCGTCTGCGACTCAGCCCGCGGCGCAGTGCATCATCTCGTCCTTGACGACAGGCCACGCCACGCCGCCGGAACACTGGCGCACGGCTGGCGCCGCTCGGTGCAGCACGCGCGCAAGGCAATCGATGCCTGCGAAGACGGTGGCGACGGCGATGCCCTCCACGAATTGAGAAAGCGCAGCCAGGACTACTGGATGTACGTCCAGTTGCTGCGCAGCGCCTGGTCCTCGGCAATGCGCAGCAAACAGGCGGATATCAAACGCCTCGTCGACGTTCTCGGCCACAGCAACGACCTGACGATGCTTCGCACCGTGATCGAGAACGAGCAGAAGCGCTTCGACGATGCCGACGATCGCGAAACGCTGCTTCATGCGATTTCCGTCCGCCAGCAGGCGCTACGCGAAGAGGCACTGCCGCAGGCGAGACTGGTCTTTGCGGACGACGCGCGCCAGGAAAGCCGCATCGTCCGGCAACTATGGCTGCTGGCCCACGAGTAGCGCGACAGCCTGCGACACAAATCGCGATTGCACGGCGCATGAAGAGCCTGTATTTCACCGCCATGACCGAACACAACGCCCCCTCCAAGCCCGAAGCGCACGGCGCATTTCTCGTCGCCGCGCTCTATCATTTCGTTTCCTTCCCGCGATACCAGTCAGTGCGCGAGCCCTTGCAGGCGCTTTGCGACGAAAACGGCGTGAAGGGAACGTTGCTGCTGGCGCATGAGGGCATCAACGGCACCATCGCCGGCCCCGAGAACGGCATTCGCACCGTGCTTGGCTGGCTGCGGGCGCAGCCGGAGTTCGGCGCCCTCGAGCACAAGGAAAGCTGGGCATCGAAGATGCCGTTCCTGCGCATGAAGGTTCGGCTGAAGAAAGAAATCGTCACAATGGGTGTCGAGAACATCGACCCCAACCGCATTGTCGGCACCTATGTGGCACCCAGCGACTGGAACGCGCTGATCTCCGATCCGGAGACCATCGTCATCGACACGCGCAACGATTACGAAACCGCCATCGGCATCTTCCGTGGTGCGGTCGATCCGCAGACCAAGACGTTTCGCGAGTTTCCCGACTGGGTGAAGAACAATCCCGGCCTGCACAACAAGCCGAAGATCGCGATGTACTGCACCGGCGGCATCCGCTGCGAGAAGGCGACTGCCTTCATGAAGGAACAGGGCTTCGAGGAGGTCTATCACCTCAAGGGCGGGATCCTGAAGTATCTGGAGGAAGTCCCGCCGGAGGAAAGTCTCTGGGACGGCGCCTGCTTTGTGTTCGATGAGCGGGTATCTGTCACCCACGGGCTGGAAGAAGGCGAGCACAGCCTCTGCCACGCCTGCCGTCATCCATTGACGGTCGAGGACACCACCTCGCCGCAGTTCGAGGAAGGCGTTTCCTGCCCCCATTGCCACGACAGCCGCAGCGAACACGATCGCCTGCGCTACCGCCAGCGCCAGCACCAGATCGCCCTGGCGAAGAAGCGCGGCCAGCGCCACATCGGCAGCTAAGCTGTCCCGGCCCGTCGCCGCTCAGGCGACGGAACGACCGTAGGCGTTGGCGTAGCTCTCTTGCTCGCCAAACATCGCATTGATGTCTTCCGCCGGCATAGGCCGGCCGAACAGATAGCCCTGAAGCTCGTCGCATCCGCAAAGATGAAGGATCATGGCCTGGTCTTCACGCTCGATGCCTTCGGCCGTGACCGGGATGTCCAGCGAGCGCGCTAGCGCCACGGTCGCCTGCAGCATGTCGCGGGCGCGGGCACTTTCATCCAGCGCCAGGACAAGCGACCGGTCGATCTTCATCCGGTCGAAGCCGAACTGGCGGAGATAGCCGACGCTGGCAAATCCCGAACCGAAATCATCGAGCGCGATGCGCAGGCCGAGCGCCTTCAGCCGGTCGATCGCCAGGCGAGCGCGCTCCGGATTCTGGATGAGATAGCCCTCGGTGATTTCGAGCGTGAGACGGGACGGGTCGGTCCCGGTTTCGGCGATGACGGCGGCGACCTGATCGGCAAAGGCAGGATTGCGGAACTGTCCCGGCGAAATGTTGACGGCGATATTGATATCGGCCGGCCACTGGCGTGCTTCCTCGCAGGTCTTGCGCAGCACATAGAGGCCAAGCGGCTCGATCAGGCCGGTGGTCTCGGCAATCGGAATGAACACATCCGGCGGGATCGGCCCATGGCCGGGACGGTTCCAGCGCACCAGCGCCTCGACCGCGACGACCCGGCGGTCCGCAGCCCCGACGAGAGGCTGGAACGCCACCCTCAGCTCGCCATTTTCGATGGCGGCGCGAAGATCGAGTTCCATGGCGTTTCGAACCTCGCGGTCGGCATCCATCGTCGGCTCGTAGCACATGCACCGGCCGCGGCCGCTATCCTTCGCCTTGTACATCGCCATGTCCGCGCGGCGCACGAGTTCGCTGGCGGCGATCAGTCCGCGCGGCGACGACGCGATACCGATGCTGGCCCCGACAGTTGCCACCCGCTGGCCGATCGAGAGCGGCTCGGAAAAGAAATCGAGCAGTCGCTGCACCAGTTCGATGGCATCGTCATCGATGCGGTCGGTCACCAGCGCCACGGCAAATTCATCGCCACCGACCCGCGCCACCGTAGCACTGGCGGGCGCCAGGAAGCTCAAGCCCGCAGCGACGCCGCGGATCAACTGGTCGCCGGTGCCATGGCCATAGGCGTCGTTGACTTCCTTGAACCCGTCGAGGTCGAGATAGAGAAGCAGCACGTCGGATTCGATGCGGCGGGCCGTCCTGATCTTTCTCTCGAGATCGGAAAACAGCCCGGCCCGGTTGACCAGGCCGCTCAGCCTGTCCTCGCGAGCCAGCGCCACCGCTGCGGCCTCATCCGCCTTCAGGCGCCGGGCCGCCACGGCACCGATCGCCAGGAGGACGACGAAGAAGAGGCCGACCAGCCCGATCGCGGCGAAGACGGTCGGCTGGACTGTCATGTAGCTCATGTCGCCGGGATTGCGGGACTGCCAGGACAGCTTGCCCAGCACAGTGCCGGCCGGGTCGGTGATTGCCACGAAATTCGCGCTCGCATCGGCGCTCGCCGCCAGACCAAGGCCGGGCACGACGTAGGTCTGGCCGAGATCGGCAACTCTTCCGGCATCGAGATGGCGGGCGAATATCAGGTAGCGGTGCGCCTCTTGCGGCACCGACAATTCCCCGGATTTCATCCGGATCAGGGCGACGCCGACGGCTGCGATGCCATCCTCGGTCCTGAGAAAACCGGTTGCCTGCGGCATGCCACCGACCTCCGGCTTGCGCGCCTGCTCGGCTAGCAGACCAAGTCCACTGCCGAAGTACTCGTCGAGCGGCGTCGCCAACGGCTCGCCATCCTTGTAGGCCATGACGGGATGCCCGGTCGCATCGGTAACGACCGCGACATTGAACAGGGGACTGTCCACGGTCATGTCGCCGAAATTGCTGATCATCCAGGCCATACCGTCCGGGGCGTAGGCATATTGCGTCGCATCGTCCCAGGCGGCGTAATCGTTCAGCGTCGCGGCCAACTGTTCGCGAAAGGTCATCAGCGCGCCGGCGGTGGTTTCCCGCGAGCGATCGTCATCAAGCTGGTTGGCATGCCGCGCCACCTCGCCCAGTGCGGTGAGGACCAGACCGGTAGCGACGATGACGATGAGGGCAAAGGCGAGCAGCACGCTGCCGACGAAGGCCCTGCGCCCAATTTTCTTCAATCGGCGGTAAAACGAGAAAACCTTGCGCATGACATACTCATTAATCAATACGTCAGCGTTGAACAAAAGCGTTCAAGAAACGTTTAAAAAACGCCGCGAACTTTTGCATCTGTCAAAAAAATCTGCCCCAGGCGAAGTATAACCGGCCCCCCTCCCCAGGCACCTGCGCATGGGGATCGCCGGGCAGAAGGACACAACGGTGTTAAGGGGCAGGCGCCGTTTTCCTGTGGCGGCGCATTCAGGCTCAAAATGTATAAGGGCCCGTCGAGCGGGCCCTTCAGTGCAGTGTCCGGCTATTGCCTGCTCGACGCTCTCCGGCGATTGCGCGCCACCATGTTGAGCACTTCCACAAGGCCCGAGAATGCCATGGCCGCGTAGACATATCCCTTGGGCACATGGAAGCCGAAGCCTTCGGCGATCAGGGTCATGCCGATCATCAGCAGGAAGGCCAGCGCCAGCATGACGATGGTCGGGTTCCGCTCGATGAAGTTGGCGAGCGGCGTTGCGGCCAGCAGCATCACGAGGACGGCGACCACGACGGCGATGATCATGATCGGCAGATGCGGCGTCATGCCGACGGCGGTGATGATGCTGTCGACCGAGAAGACGAGGTCAAGCAGCAGGATCTGGCCGATCGCGGCGCGTATCGTTGTCGTGGCCGTGCTGGCGATGAAATCCTGCTCATGGTCGACCGGGTCGACATTGTGGTGGATTTCCTTGGTCGCCTTCCAGACCAGGAACAGGCCGCCGGCGATGAGGATCATGTCCTTCCACGAAAAGCCATGGCCGAAGGCTTCGAACACCGGCGTGGTCAGCTTGACGATCCAGGCCACGGTGCCAAGCAGAGCGAGGCGCATGATCAGAGCCAGACCGATGCCGACCTTGCGTGCCGTTTCGCGCTGGTGCGGCGGCAGCTTGTTGGTGAGGATGGAGATGAAAATGAGGTTGTCGATGCCAAGCACAACCTCCATGACGACCAGGGTGATGAGGGCGACCCAGGCTGCAGGGTCTTGTGCAAGCGTCAGGAGTTCCTGCATTCGCGATCTTTCTTTCCGGGGTGGTGGCGCGTCGTCGCGCGCATGTCGTCGCAGTATTTAACGAGGATTCAAGCGCAAGCAAGCGGGGCCACGCAAAAGCAGCCCTTCAGGGGATGAAGGTGGTGCTCGAAAATTTCTGATTTACGTACATCAAAAAACTCGCTACCACTGACGTCAGGAGGAGCGATGCGACCAACCGTGCACGACATTGCCGCGACTGCGGGCGTCAGCCTCGCGACCGTCGACCGCGTCCTGAATGGCCGGCCGGGCGTGCGCGCCGTGACCCGCCGCAAGGTCGAGGCGGCGATCGACAGCCTCGGTTTCGTGCGCGACATGGCCGCCGCCAACCTCGCCAAGGGGCGGGTCTATCCCTTCGTCTTCATCCTGCCGGCAAGCGACAACTCGTTCATGCACGCGCTGCATGACGAGGTGAAGGCGGCGATGGCACGGGCAATTGTCGAGCGCATCGATATCCGCATCGTCGAGGTCCCGGCGTTCGATCCGCCGGCGCTGGTCGCCGCGCTCGAACCACTGCTTGACGAAAAACCCGCGGGTGTCGCTCTCGTCGCCGCCGATGCGCCGGAGGTCCGCTCCGCAGTCGATCACCTGGTGGAAGCGGGCATTGCCGTCGTGACCCTTGTCTCCGATCTCACCGGTTCGGCCCGTGCCCACTATGCCGGGGTCGACAACATTGCCGCCGGGCGGACCGCCGGCAGCCTGCTCGGGCGCTTTCTCGGGGGGCGAACCGGGGAAGTGCTTGTGCTTGCCGGCTCGATGCTGGTGCGCGACCACCGCGAACGTCTCGATGGCTTTTCGACCGTGATCGCGGAGCAGTTTCCGGGATTGCGCCTGCTTCCCGTGCTCGAGGGACGCGACGACCCCGAGCGCGCCGAGGCGCTGGTTGCCGACATGTTGAGGCGCCATCCCGAGATCATTGGTGTCTACAGCCTGGGCGCCGGCAATCGCGGTCTGGTGCGGGCGCTGAAAACGCACGACACAGGCGATCGGCTGACCGTTATTGCCCATGAGCTTACCGCATCGACGCGGGCTGCGCTGCGGGACGGAGTAATCGACGCGGTGCTCAACCAGGATGCCGGCCATGAGGTGCGCAGCGCGATCCGGGTACTGAAGGCGAAGGCCGACGGCCAGCCGGTGATCGCCGCGCAGGAACGCATCAGGATCGACATATTCTTGAAGGACAATCTGCCCTGACCGGCAGAGGGAGGGAGCGACACATGTATCTGGGGCTTGATCTGGGAACGTCCGGCGTCAAAGCCATGCTGATCGACGGCGATCAGCATGTCATCGGCTCGGCGAATGGTGCGCTCGAGGTGTCGCGCCCGCATCCCGGCTGGTCGGAGCAGGATCCGGCAGACTGGATCCGGGCGACCGAGGAAGCGATCGCCGGTCTGAAGGCGAACCATCCGGCAGCGCTTGCCGGCGTGCGCGGCATCGGCCTTTCCGGCCAGATGCACGGCGCGACCCTGCTCGATGCCGCCGACAAGGTGCTGCGGCCCTGCATCCTGTGGAACGACACGCGCTCTCACGCAGAAGCGGCCGCGCTTGACGCCGATCCGCGATTTCGAGCCATATCAGGCAATATCGTGTTCCCGGGCTTCACCGCGCCGAAGCTGGTCTGGGTCGCGAAGAACGAGCCCGAGATCTTTGCAAGGGTCGCGAAAGTGTTGCTGCCGAAGGACTATCTGCGCCTGTGGCTGACGGGCGAGCATATCTCCGAAATGTCGGATTCGGCCGGGACCGCGTGGCTCGACACGGGCAAGCGCCGCTGGTCTTCCGAACTGCTGGAGGCAACGGATCTCGACGAAATCAGGATGCCGAGGCTCGTCGAGGGCACGGAGCAGGCCGGCAAGCTGCGCCGCGAACTGGCGTCGCTCTGGGGGATATCGGGCGATGTCGTGGTGGCCGGCGGGGCCGGCGACAACGCCGCTTCGGCCTGCGGCATGGGCACGGTATCGGAGGGGGCGGCCTTCGTGTCGCTCGGCACCTCGGGCGTGCTATTCGCTGCGAACGCTGCCTATCTTCCGCGCCCCGAAAGCGCTGTGCATGCCTTCTGCCACGCGCTGCCCGATACCTGGCACCAGATGGGCGTGATCCTGTCGGCCACCGATGCGCTCAACTGGTATTCCGGCATCGCCGGCAGGCCGCCTGCGGAACTGACGGAGGAACTTGGAGACAATCTCAAGGCACCGACGGGCGTCACCTTCCTGCCCTATCTCTCCGGCGAACGCACGCCGCATAACGACGCGGCGATCCGCGGCTCGTTCATCGGTCTCGGCCATGAAAGCAGCCGCGCGGTGCTGACTCAGGCGGTGCTTGAGGGCGTGGCCTTTGCGATCCGAGACAATCTCGAGGCGCTGAAGGCGGCCGGAACCTCGATCTCGCGGGTGACGGCCATCGGCGGCGGTTCGCGCTCGCGCTATTGGCTGGCCTCGATCGCCACCGCACTTGGCCTGCCGGTCGATCTGCCGGCAGACGGCGATTTCGGCGCGGCCTTCGGCGCCGCCCGGCTCGGCCTGATCGCGGCGACCGGGGCGGACCCCGTTTCCGTCTGTACCGCGCCAGCCACCGCCGGCACGATCGAACCGGATGGTGCGCTGTTGGCCGCCTATGCCGATGCCTACCAGCGCTACCGCCGGCTCTATCCGGCCCTCAAGGCGCTCTGAGCCATGGCACGGGCGGCCGCTTCGGGATCACTGCGCCGGTATCTTGTCGAGAAAACCCGTCACCTGGGCCAACAGGCCATTCTCGATGCGGCAGACGTCGGTTCCTTCGATGACCGAGGGGCTGTCCTCGGGGCCAAGCGCCCAGGAGAAGCGGATCATGTCGGCAAAGCCGTCGGGCCTTCCTCTGAGGGCGAAGCGGAAGCCGGGAAACTGGTTCTGCACGCCGCCGATGAGGTCGGCGATGCCGGCATGGCCTTCGCCCTGCATCACCGGGTCGCGATAGCTGACGTCGGCGGCGAAAACGGTTCCGATCCGCGCCGTGCGCTCAACGGTGTCCGTGGCATTCCAGGCATCGATGTAGGCGCGGGCAAGGCTGTCGAGATCGTTCATCGGTTCATTCCTTCGCTTGGCGTTTCGATGTGTGGGTTGTCGCCGAACCGGGGAATGAAACCAATTACCTTTGAGGTAATCGCCGGATGAGCCGTGTGGCGCAGCCGGTATCCATTTCATGAGAGGAGGAATGAAACCATGAGCACGGGATTTTTCGGCGATATCGCCAGGATCGGATATGAGGGGCCCGGCAGTACGAATCCGCTGGCCTTCCGCTACTACAACAAGGACGAGGAGATCCTCGGCAAGCGCATGGAAGATCACCTGCGCTTCGCAGTCGCCTATTGGCACACCTTCACCTGGCCGGGCGGCGACCCCTTCGGCGGCCAGACCTTCGAGCGCCCGTGGTTCGAGGACACGATGGCTGCGGCCAAGCTGAAGGCCGATGTCGCATTCGAGTTCTTCGAACTGCTCGGCACGCCGTTCTATTGCTTCCATGACGCGGACGTGCGCCCCGAAGGTCGCAACTTCGCCGAGAACACGAAGAACCTTGAGGAGATCGTCGATTATTTTGCCGAGAAGCAGGCGGCGACCGGCGTCAACCTGCTCTGGGGCACGGCGAACCTCTTTTCCAACCGCCGCTACATGGCGGGCGCGGCCACCAACCCGGATCCCGACGTCTTCCGCTTCGCGGCCGCGACGGTGAAGACCTGCGTCGATGCGACCCACAGGCTCGGCGGCCAGAACTACGTGCTCTGGGGCGGCCGCGAAGGCTACGAGACGCTGCTGAACACCGATCTGAAGCGCGAGCTCGACCAGTTGGGCCGGTTCATCAACCTCGTCGTCGAATACAAGTACAAGATCGGCTTCAAGGGCACGATCCTCATTGAGCCGAAGCCGCAGGAACCGACCAAGCACCAGTACGACTACGACGTCGCGACGGTCTACGGCTTCCTCAAGAAGTACGGTCTCGAAAACGAGGTGAAGGTCAACATCGAGCAGGGCCATGCGATCCTCGCCGGCCATTCTTTCGAGCACGAGCTGGCGCTGGCGAATGCGCTCGGCATCTTCGGCTCGATCGACATGAACCGCAACGACTACCAGTCAGGCTGGGATACCGACCAGTTCCCCAATAACGTGCCCGAAATGGCCCTCGCCTATTATCAGGTTCTCGCCGGCGGCGGCTTCAAGACCGGCGGCACGAATTTCGACGCCAAGCTGCGCCGCCAGTCGCTCGATCCCGAGGACCTGCTGATCGCCCATATCGGCGGCATGGATTGCTGCGCCCGCGGCCTCAAAGCGGCGGCACGAATGCTCGAGGATGGTGCGCTCACACAGCCGCTCGAGGAGCGCTATGCCGGGTGGAGCTCCCCGGAAGCGCAGAAGCTGCTGCGTGGCGAGGTTTCGCTCGGAGAGATTGCCACGGCGGTCGCTGCGGACGATATCAATCCGAAACCGAAGTCCGGCCGCCAGGAACTTCTGGAAAACATGGTCAATCGCTACGTGTGACGCCGTCACCCCGGTCCTCGGCCTTGATCCGGGGACCGGAGCCCACGGCTTCGTGCTACGGAGCGACAGGCTCTCTTGCGCTCAAGGACTTGAGCGCTGTCGCCCCGGACCAGGTCCGGGGATGGACGGCTGCGGTCGTCTTTTGGCAGCGGGCGGGTTTGGCTTGCTACCTGCGCGACGACACGGGAGGCGGGGCGACCGAGTTTCGCACCACAAGATCGGGCCGCAGCAGGATTTCGGTCTCGGCCAGCTGGCCATCGGACAGCAATTCCAGCAGCAGTGCCATGGCACTCTTGCCGATCGCCGTGCGCGGCTGGCGAATGGTCGTCAGCGAGGGCGTCATGAAGCTGGCCTGGGGTATGTCATCGAAGCCGGTCACGGAGAAATCCCTCGGAATGTCGTAGCCGCGCGCCTTGAGGCCGATCATCACGCCGAGTGCCGTCTGGTCGTTGACGCACATGAAGGCGGTGGGCAGCGTGTCGCGCATGAAAAGTTGCTCGACGCAGAGTCTTCCGCTTTCGATGGTGCCGTCGCCTTCGAGCACGATGCGCGCACCGGCCGGGATGCCGGCGGCGTCGAGGCCGGCCTCATAGCCCATGCGGCGGCGGCTGAACGCAAGGCGCGTGCGAGAATCGCCGATGAATGCGATCCGGGTGTGCCCCTCGGCGATCAGCAGGTCCACCGCCTTGCGCGCGCCTTCGACGTCGTCGACGCCGACATAGGGTATGCCGCCGTTGAAGACCGGTTCGAACACGCCGACGCTCGGCGGAAGGCGTGCCGTCATCGCCTGGTGGCCGAACGGCAGGATGCCGGTGAACAGGATCAGTCCTGCCGCCTGGTTGGAATTGAGGAACTTCAGATATTCCAGCCCGCGCTGGGCGTCATTCTGGGTGTGGCCGATCAGGATGCCGTAGCCGTGGGCGCGGGCCTCGTTTTCCAGTCCGACCAGAATGTTGGAAAAATTCGGGTCGCCGATATCGGGGGCGACGACGAGGATCATGTTCGACCGGCCGAGCCGGAGGCTGCGCGCCATCGCATTGGTGGTGTAGCCGGTGACGGCGATCGCCTGGTTGACCTTCAGCCGGGTGGATTTCGCCACCTTTTCCGGCGTGTGAATGGCCCGCGACACTGTCGCGATCGAGACCTCGGCAATGCGAGCGACGTCTTCGATGGTAGCGGGCGTGGAATTGGACAACGTCTCTGCCTTGGGTCGGTGTTCGTCGCGACACTACACAGACTCGTTTTGAGGTCAAACGCCGAACCGGAAAAATCCACTTTATCCATCATGTAAACCTTTACATCGGCTATGTAAAGGTTTACACAATCGCCTATGCGGATGGGAGCCGCATGGAGGAGACAATGAGTTCGGAGACCGTCGACGACGGCACTGTGGTGCTGTCGGCAAGGCGAATCTGCAAGTCGTTCAATGGCGTGCAGGTTCTGTTCAGCGTCAATTTTGATCTCCGGGCCGGCGAAATTCACGCCCTGATGGGCGAGAACGGCGCGGGCAAGTCCACTCTCGTCAAAGTACTGTCCGGCTTCGAGCAGCCAAGCTCGGGGGAGATCCTGCTCGACGGCAAGCCGGTACGGCTGCCGGCCAATGGGGGCGCCGAAGCGCTCGGCATCGTCATCATCCATCAGGAACTCAACCTTGCCGACCACCTGACCGTCACCGAGAGCCTGTTCCTCGGTCGCGAAGTCACGCGATTCGGCATGCTCGACCGGAAGTACATGCGCGCCGAGACCCGGCGGGTGCTCGATCTGCTCGGTTCGCATGTCGATGAGAATGCGCTGATCAGCACCCTTTCGATCGCCGACAAGCAGATGGTCGAGATCGCCAAGGCGATCAGCCGCGATGCGCGCGTCGTGTTCATGGACGAGCCGACTGCCGTTCTCTCTCGCGAGGAAACCAGTTTCCTCTTTCGCCAGGTGCGCAAGCTGCGCGACCAGGGAACAAGCTTTGTCTTCGTGTCGCACAAGCTCGACGAAGTCATGGAACTGACCGATCGCGTGACCGTGCTGCGCGACGGGCAATGGATCAAGACGTCTCCGACCGCGATCCTGGACGGCGAGGCGATCGCCCAGCTGATGGTCGGCCGGGAACTGTCCAGTCTCTATCCCGCCAAATCCGAACCGGACGTCGATGAGGAAGTGGTGCTGCGGGTGAATGCAGTTTCCACCGGTTACGTCCGCGATGCGAGCTTCGAGGTGCGCAAGGGCGAAATCCTAGGCTTTTCCGGAATGATCGGCTCCGGCCGTACCGCGCTGATGGAGGCGGTTGCTGGTCTCGGTCCCCGACTGTCGGGCGAGGTCGTCATCAAGGGCGAGGCAGTGCCGGCGGGCGATCCGCATGCTGCCAATCGCTGCGGCCTTGTCTACATGACCAAGGACCGCAAGGCGAAGGGCCTGCTGCTCAACGCCGGCATGATGGCCAATCTGACGCTGCAGTCGCTCGAGATGCACACCCGCCTCGGCTATCTCAGTCCGGCAAGCCAGGCCGCGGCCCTCGACCGGGCCCGTCGTCGCTTCGATATCCGCGTGCGTGACGGTAATGTCGTCGCCGGGCGGATGTCGGGCGGCAACCAGCAGAAGCTGCTGCTCGCCAAGGTCATGGAGATTGAGCCCGACATCATCATCATCGATGAACCGACGCGCGGCATCGATGTCGGCACCAAGCAGCAGATCTACCACTTCATCTCGGCGCTTGCCCGCGACGGCCGCTCGATCGTCGTCGTGTCGTCGGAAATGCCCGAGATCATCGGGCTTTGCACCCGCGTGGCGGTGATGCGCGAGGGGCGGATCGTCGGGATACTGGAGGGAGACGAGATCTCCGAGCAGGAGATCATGCGCTACGCCGCGGGATTGAAGAAGAAAGACGCCGCCTAGAGGTGCCTGTCGGGTGTGCGAGGCAGGCGAAGAGAGAGTTCCCATCACCAATGGGACGGGAGGTTGGATTTGGACATGAGCGTGAACGAGGAAACGGGCCAGGCGCAAATCCGGCGACGCGGCTGGCGGGATATCGATCTGAGAGCTGTCGCGCCGTTTGCGGCGCTGGCGTTGCTTCTCGTCGTGGGCGCCCTGGTCAATCCCAATTTCATCGGCATCACCAACCTCACCAATGTCGCTACCCGCAGCGCCTTCATCGCCATCATCGCGGTTGGTGCGACCTTCGTCATCTCGGCGGGCGACCTCGACCTCTCCGTCGGATCGATGGTGGCCTTCGTCGCGAGCCTGATGATCCTGTTCATGAATTCCGGTGCTATCTCCGATCCCGCCCTGATGCTTGCGGCCGCCATGGCGCTCGCGGTCGTCATCGGTGCGCTCTGCGGCCTCGCCAACGGCCTGATTACCACGCTCGGCAAGATCGAGCCGTTCATCGCCACCCTCGGCACCATGGGGATCTATCGCGGCCTGACGACATGGCTGTCGCAGGGCGGCGCGATCACATTGCGCGAGCCGCAATTGCAGGAACTCTACCGGCCCGCCTATTTCGGCTCCATCTTCGGGGTGCCGGTGCCGATCGTGGCAATCCTCGCCGTCACCGCGGTCGCCGCCTTCATCCTCTACCGCACCCGCTACGGCCGCCATGTGGTTGCCGTCGGCTCGAACCGCGATGTCGCGCGCTATTCCGGCATTGCCGTCGACCGGGTCCGCACCATCGCTTTCGTGATCCAGGGCCTGTGTGTTGCGGCTGCGGTTCTTCTCTATGTGCCGCGCCTCGGCTCGACCTCGGCGACGACAGGCATCCTCTGGGAACTGCAGGCGATCACCGCTGTCGTGGTCGGCGGAACGGCGCTGAAGGGCGGCGCGGGCCGGGTCTGGGGCACGATCTGCGGCGCCTTCATCCTCGAGCTCGTCGGCAACATCATGCTGCTGTCGAACTTCATCAGCGAATATCTGATCGGCGCCATTCAGGGGGCAATCATCATCATTGCGATGCTCGTACAGCGCTCGCTGACGCGCAAATCGTGAATTGCCGGGTCAAGGGGTCGCCCGGTTGAGCAACTGCACCAGACCCGAAACACCTTGGGAGAGAGAAACATGCGAAAAGGATTATTGGGCGTTGCGGCCGTCACCTTGATGGCTTTGAGCGGCGTAGCCCACGCCGAGGAGAAGAAGGTCACGATCGGCGTCTCGATCCCGGCTGCCGACCACGGCTGGACCGCCGGTGTCGTGTTCCATGCCGAGCGCGTCGCCAAGCAACTGATGGCGCAGCATCCTGGCCTCAACGTCATCGTCAAGACCTCGCCCGATGCGGCCACACAGGCAAATGCGGTGCAGGACCTCGAAACCCAGGGCATCGACGCGCTGGTCATTCTGCCGTCGGATCCGGATCCGCTCGTCAACGCCATCAAGGAAGTCAAGGGCAAGGGCACCTTCGTCGCCATCGTCGACCGTGCCCCGAGCGTCAATGACAATTCCGTTCGCGATCTCTATGTCGCTGGCAACAACCCGGCGCTCGGCCAGACCGCCGGCGAGTACATCAAGGCCACGTCGCCGGATGCCGAAGTTGTCGTCATTCGCGGCCTGCCGATCCCGATCGACCAGCAGCGCCAGGACGGCTTCGACAAGGGTATCGAAGGCTCCAACATCAAGGTTCTCGATCGCCAGTTCGGCAACTGGAACCGCGACGACGCCTTCAAGGTGATGCAGGACTACCTGACCAAGTATCCGAAGATCGATGTCGTCTGGTGCCAGGACGACGACATGGCCGTCGGCGTGCTTCAGGCGATCGAGCAGGCCAAGCGCACCGACATCCAGTATGTCGTCGCCGGTGCCGGCTCGAAGGAAATGATCAAGAAGGTCATGGACGGCGACAAGATGATCCCGGTCGACGTGCTCTATCCGCCGGCAATGGTCGGTACCGCACTCGAGATGACCGCGGCCAACTTCTATGGTCAGGTTCCGGTGCGCGGCACCTACACGATCGACGCGACGCTCATCACCAAGGACAATGCCAAGGACTTCTACTTCCCCGACTCGCCGTTCTGATCGGCGCATCGGTATTCGCTCTCCGTCTGCCCGGGCTTTCCCGGGCAGACGTCATGCGCGGCGGCACGCGCCGGTCCGCTTCAACGAGGAAAATGCCGGCATCCGGCAGCGTATGGGATGCGTCTTGGGAGGACAGCATGAAGACGATCAAGGGGCCTGCGCTGTTTCTGGCGCAGTTTGCGGGCGACGCCGCACCGTTCAATTCATGGGATTCAATCACGAAATGGGCTGCCGACATCGGCTACAAGGGCGTGCAGGTGCCGAGCTGGGACGGTCGCCTGATCGATATCAAGAAGGCGGCAGCGTCGAAAGACTATTGCGACGAGTTCGCCGGCAAGGCGCGTGAAAACGGCGTCGAGGTGACCGAGCTTTCGACCCATCTGCAGGGCCAACTGGTGGCGGTGCACCCGGCCTATGACGAGGCCTTCGACGGATTTGCGGCGCCCGAGGTGCGGGGCAACCCGAAGGCGCGACAGCAATGGGCGGTCGAGCAGGTGAAGATGGCGCTGACCGCCTCGAAGCACCTCGGCCTCGACGCCCATGCGACGTTCTCCGGGGCGCTGGCCTGGCCATTCGTCTATCCCTGGCCGCAACGGCCCGCCGGTCTCGTCGAGACCGCCTTCGACGAACTCGCGCGACGCTGGAGACCGATCCTCGACCATGCGGACGAATGCGGCGTCGACGTCTGCTACGAGATCCATCCGGGCGAGGACCTGCATGACGGCGTCAGCTACGAGATGTTCCTCGAGCGGGTCGGCAATCATCCGCGCGCCAACATGCTCTACGATCCGTCGCATTATGTGCTTCAATGCCTCGACTATCTCGACAACATCGACATCTACAAGGATCGCATCCGGATGTTCCACGTCAAGGACGCGGAGTTCAATCCGACCGGGCGACAGGGCGTCTATGGCGGTTATCAGGGATGGGTCAACCGTGCCGGCCGCTTCCGTTCGCTCGGCGACGGGCAGGTCGATTTCGGCGCCGTCTTCTCCAAGATGGCGGCCAACGATTTCTCCGGCTGGGCGGTGGTCGAATGGGAGTGCTGCCTGAAGCATCCCGAAGACGGCGCGCGCGAGGGGGCAGAATTCGTCAGGAGCCACATCATTCGGGTCACGGAAAAGGCTTTCGACGATTTCGCCGATAGCGGCACGGACGAGGCCGCCAATCGCCGGATGCTGGGGCTCTGATTTTCGCTTACGCCCCCTTGCCCTTCCCCGCCACTTTGCGCGGGAGGCGAGGCCGCTGCGTGGCGCACCGACTTTCAGAAAAGCAATTTCAGGAGGAAACAGATGGCAATCGAAGGTACGACCGAGACCCGCGCGCCGCGCATTCGTCTCGGTATGGTCGGCGGCGGCGCGGGCGCGTTCATCGGTGGCGTGCATCGCATGGCGGCCCGGCTCGACGACAATTTCGAACTGGTGGCCGGGGCGCTTTCGGCCTCGCCGGAAAAGGCGATCGCTTCGGGACGCGATCTCGGCCTCGATCCCGCGCGCACCTACTCCGATTTCAAGGAAATGGCGATCCGCGAGGCCAAGCTGAAAAATGGCATCGAGGCTGTGGCGATCGTCACCCCGAACCATGTCCACTACGAAGCGGCGAAGGAATTCCTGAAGCGCGGGATCCATGTCATCTGCGACAAGCCGCTGACCTCGACGCTCGCAGATGCCCGCAAGTTGAAGAAGCTTGCCGACGAAAGCGACGCGCTGTTCATCCTGACCCATAACTACACCGGCTATCCGATGGTCCGGCAGGCGCGCGAGATGGTGGCCAATGGCGACCTCGGCACCATTCGTATCGTCCAGGCGGAGTATCCGCAGGACTGGCTGACCGAAGCAATCGAGCAGAGCGGCCAGAAGCAGGCCGCCTGGCGCACCGATCCCGCGCAATCGGGCGCAGGTGGTTCCACCGGCGATATCGGCACCCACGCCTATAATCTCGCCTGCTTCGTCACCGGTCTCGAGCTCGACAGCCTCTCGGCCGACCTCGACAGCTTCGTCGACGGCCGCAAGCTCGACGACAACGCCAACGTGATGCTGCGCTTCAAGCCGAAAGACGGGGAGAAGCCGGCCAAGGGCATGCTCTGGTGCAGCCAGGTGGCGCCCGGCCACGAGAACGGGCTGAAGCTTCGCGTCTATGGCACGAAAGGCGGCATCGAGTGGGTGCAGGCGGATCCGAACTATCTCTGGTACACGCCCTTCGGCGAGCCGAAGCGGCTGATTACCCGGGGCGGTGCGGGATCCGGCGCCGCCGCCGCCCGTGTTACCCGCGTTCCCTCGGGGCACCCGGAAGGTTATCTCGAAACCTTCGCTACCATCTATTCCGAGGCGGCACGCGCCATCAATGCCCGCAAGGCGGGCAAGCCGCTCGATCCGGCCGTCATCTACCCGACCGTAGATGACGGGTTGAAGGGCATGGAATTCGTCGATGCCTGCGTCAATTCCTCGAAACGGAATGCAGCCTGGGTGAAGGTCTGAGGTCAGAAACGACGGCGGCGGATAACGCCGCCGTTTTCTTCAATCTTGCAACTGTAACGTTACAGATTTGTCTTCGCACCGCTGTACAGCTGCCTTTTGCTGTGTTTTAAACCACAGACCGAATGGATTTGCCCGAGCCGGGCCCGGCCCAGAACCTCGCTATTTGAGAAAGACCGAACGCGGATGACGAACGACCCCAAGACGCTTGCTGCCCGGTTTCCCGGCGATTTCATTTTCGGCGTGGCGACTGCCGCCTTCCAGATCGAAGGCTCTACCAAGGTCGACGGGCGCAAGCCGTCGATCTGGGACGCGTTCTCGAACATGCCGGGGCGGGTCTTCGGTCGGCATAACGGCGATATTGCCTGCGATCACTACAATCGCTGGGAGGCGGATCTCGATCTCATCAAGGACATGGGTGTGAAGGCCTATCGCTTTTCCATCGCTTGGCCGCGGATCGTGCCGGACGGGACAGGGCCGATCAACGAGAAGGGGCTGGATTTCTATGATCGGCTGGTTGATGGCTGCAAGGCGCGGGGCATCAAGACGTTTGCGACGCTCTATCACTGGGACCTGCCGCTGAACCTGATGGGCGACGGCGGCTGGACCGCCCGTTCGACTGCCTACGCTTTCCAGCGCTACGCCAAGGTGGTGATGGCCCGCCTCGGCGACCGGCTGGATTCGGTCGCGACCTTCAACGAGCCGTGGTGCTCCGTCTGGCTCAGCCACCTCTACGGGGTGCATGCGCCGGGCGAGCGTAACATGACGGCAGCGCTCCATGCCATGCACTACACCAATCTGGCGCATGGGCTTGGGGTCGAGGCGATCCGTGCGGAAGCGCCGCAGGTTCCGGTCGGGTTGGTCCTCAACGCCCATTCCGTGATCCCGGGATCGGACAGCGACGCGGACAAGGCTGCCGCCGAACGCAGCTTCGATTTCAACAACGGTGCTTTCTTCGGTCCCGTCTTCAAGGGCGAGTATCCGGCATCGCTGGTCGAGGCGCTTGCAGACCGCATGCCCAGGATCGAGGACGGCGATCTCGCCACGATTTCGCAAAAGCTCGACTGGTGGGGTCTGAACTACTATACGCCGATGCGCGTTGCCGCCAATCCGAACCCTGCAGCCGAATTCCCGGCCACGGTTTCGGCACCGCCGGTCAACCCGGCCAAGACCGACATCGGCTGGGAGATCCATGCGCCGGCAATGGGCGCGCTCATCGAGGACCTTTACCGGCGTTACGACCTGCCGGAATGCTACATCACCGAGAACGGTGCCTGCTACAACATGGGCGTCGAGAACGGCGAGGTCGATGACCAGCCGCGTCTCGACTACTATGCCGACCATCTTTCGGTGGCCGCCGATCTCGTCCGGGACGGTTATCCGCTGCGCGGCTACTTCGCCTGGAGCCTGATGGACAATTTCGAATGGGCGGAAGGCTATCGCATGCGCTTCGGCCTTGTCCACGTGGACTACGACACCCAGCAGCGCACGATCAAGAAAAGCGGCCGGTGGTATGCCGATCTCGCCAGCGCATTTCCCAAGGGCAACCACAAGGTTGCGTGATCTTCCGCAGTCGCCGGCGTTCTTGACCCACTTTGGGCATTTATTGCATTTCCGGCTGATCTGGTAGAAAATTATCTCTGTGAATATGCGCCGAAAGCCGCGATGAAAGGCCACGTTCCGGCAAAACGGGACGTTGTTCAAAAGACCATTTTGAAAAGGCCATGCCGGAATGCTAATTGACACCCGAGTCCAGCGAATGTGTCCCGCCTGTGCTGGCTGACTGACAGCCAGGTTGCGGGATATATGCCCGCGAACACGACACCGCCATGCGAGACTTGAGAGTGACAATGCCTTCCGAACATTCCCCGATACCTCAGCGTCAGGAGGTCAATCCATGACCGGCCCGCTGATCGCAGTTCCGCCCCAAACCGCAAGTGACGACAAGTCGGCCCCGGTCGCGCCGATGGTCTCGTTCGAGGGCGTGACCAAGCATTTCCCGGCGCGTACCCGGGATGGCAAGGCATTCGCCGCGCTCGACGGCATCGACTTTTCCGTAGGCCGCGGTTCGATCACCGGCATTATCGGCCGCTCCGGCGCCGGCAAGTCGACGCTGATCCGGCTGGTCAATGGCCTTGAAACGCCGAGCACCGGCAAGGTGATCGTCGATGGCGTCGATGTCGGGGCGCTCGATGCCGCCGAGCTCCGCTCGCTTCGCCGCTCGATCGGGATGATCTTCCAGCACTTCAACCTGCTGTCCTCGCGCACCGTGTTCGACAATGTCGCCCTGCCGCTCGAAATCGCCGGCATCGACAGCCGCACGATCAAGGCCCGCGTCGAGCCGCTGCTCGATCTCGTCGGCCTGAGCGACAAGAGGGATCGCTACCCGGCCGAGCTTTCCGGCGGGCAGAAACAGCGTGTCGGCATCGCCCGGGCGCTGGCCACCGAACCCAAGCTGTTGCTGTCGGATGAAGCGACCTCGGCGCTCGATCCGGAAACCACGCTGCAGATCCTCGAGCTGCTGAAGACGATCAACCGCGATCTCGGCCTGACCGTACTTCTCATCACCCATGAGATGGAAGTGGTGAAGACCATCGCCTCGCATGTGGCGGTGATCGACAAGGGGCTGATCGTCGAAAGCGGGCGGACCTTCGACATCTTCACCGCGCCGCGCCACGAGACCACGCAAGCGCTGCTGGCCGCCTCGATCGGCGCGAAGCTGCCCGAATGGATCCGCTCCGACCTCAAGACAGAGCCGTCGCCGGGCGGCCGGATGCTGGTGCGCCTGGTCTTCTTCGGCGACACGGCGTTCCAGCCGCTGACCGCGCGGCTGGTGACGGAACTCGGGACCGACATCAATATCCTCGCGGGTGCGATCGACGAGATCGCCGGCGAGCCTTTCGGTTCGCTCGTCGTCTCGTACCCCGCCGATCCGGAAACGCTGGCGCGGGCAAAGCGCTTCTACGAGGAAACCGGTCTTACCACGGAGGTGCTCGGCTATGGCGCCTGACATGCTCTTCAACCTCCTCTTCAAGGCGCTGATTCAGACCCTGCAGATGGTCGCAGTATCCGGCATCATCGGGACCCTGATCGGCCTGCCGATCGGCGTGTTTCTGGCGACCAGCGGCAAGGGTGAGCTTTTTGCCGCCCCGGCGACCAATCGCATCGTCGGCCTCGTCGTCAATGCGGCACGCTCGACGCCGTTCATCATTCTCGTCGTTGCCATCATTCCCTTCACCCGTTTCGTCACCGGAACCTCGATCGGAACATCGGCGGCCATCGTGCCGCTGACGATCGCCACCATCCCCTTCATCGCGCGCCTGATCGAGGCGGCCATCCGTGAAGTCGACAAGGGGCTGATCGAGGCGGCGCGGGCCATGGGCGCGACACCGTTCCAGATCGTCACCAAGGTGCTGCTCGCCGAGGCGAAGCCCGGCATCACCCTCGCGCTGACACTTACTGTCGTCAGCCTGATCGGCTTCTCGGCCATGGTCGGAGCGGTCGGCGGAGGCGGACTTGGCGATCTCGGCATCCGTTACGGCTACCAGCGCTTCATGCCCGAGGTGATGCTGGCCGTGGTCATCGTGCTGATCGTGCTCGTCCAGGCGGTCCAGAGCGCCGGCGATCACCTGGCCCGGCGCTTCGACAAGCGCAATCGCAGAACCTGAATTCCTCCCTTTCAGAATACCAAGGAGCAATACAATGAAAAAACTGATCGTTGCCGCAGCCATCGCTGCGCTGTTTTCGGCCGGCTCCGCGCTGGCGACCGACATCAAGGTCGGCGTGACCCCGGGCGAACACGCCCAGATCATGGAAAAGGTCAAGGAAATCGCCGCCAAGAAGGACCTGAACATCGAGATCCTCGAGTTCTCCGACTACGTCGTGCCGAACCAGGCGCTGAACGATGGCGACCTCAACGCCAACTCCTTCCAGCACCAGCCCTACCTCGACAACCAGATCGCCGACCGCGGCTTCGACATCGTCAGCGTCGGCCTGACGATCACCACCCCGATGGGCGTCTACTCGAAGAAGGTCAAGGACCTCGGCGAACTGAAGGATGGCGCGACGGTTGCCATTCCGAACGACCCGACCAACGGCGGCCGTGCCCTGCTCGTTCTGGCTTCGAAGGGCCTGATCAAGGTCAACCCGGACGTCGGTCTCAAGGTCGGCCCGGCCGACATCACCGAGAACCCGAAGAACATCCAGTTCGCCGAACTCGACGCTGCCCAGCTGCCGCGCTCGCTCGATGACGTCGATGCTGCCGTCATCAACACCAACTACGCGCTGGAAGCCGGCCTTCACCCGAAGACCGACGCCATTGCCATCGAGGCAGCCGAGTCGCCTTACGCCAATGTGATCGCCGTGCGTTCGCAGGACAAGGACGCCGACTGGGTCAAGGTTCTCGTTGAATCCTACCACGACGACAGCGTGAAGGCCTTCATCAACGAAGAATTCAAGGGCGCGCTCATTCCTGCCTGGTAATCGATCCGGCAAGCCAGGGTCCCTGGCCGAAAGTAAAGGGCTCCATCCGGAAACGGGTGGGGCTTTTCCGTCTCCGGGGCCACAGCACCCGCGCTTCGGGCTGGCACTCCGCCACCACCCAGCAGTTTTCCTTGACGCGCCGGGTTGAATATGGCCTAAGGCCAGTGACGGAA
Source organism: Pseudomonadota bacterium (assembly GCA_023399465.1). Taxonomy (GTDB): domain Bacteria; phylum Pseudomonadota; class Alphaproteobacteria; order Rhizobiales; family Rhizobiaceae; genus Ferirhizobium. Next base: position 49,043 of record JAEWPB010000037.1, on the reverse strand, counting down.
AATGCCGCGAAACCTGTGCATGACGCCGCGTTTCGCGCTTTCCCATTCAAAATAAAGCCGCCTTCCTTCTATGGAATTCACGAGGCCCCCTCCGGGGAGCCCCAAGAGCACGTCAAGACGGGCAACAAAAATGACAAATTCCGGCGTTCGCGTACGTATCGCACCCTCCCCCACCGGTGAACCGCATGTCGGCACCGCCTATATTGCGCTGTTCAACTACCTGTTCGCCAAGAAACACGGCGGCGAGTTCATCCTGCGCATCGAAGACACCGACGCCACCCGCTCGACCCCCGAGTTCGAGCAGAAGGTGCTCGACGCCCTGAAGTGGTGCGGCCTCAAGTGGTCGGAAGGGCCCGACATCGGCGGCCCGTACGGTCCCTACCGCCAGAGCGACCGCAAGGACATCTACCGTCCCTATGTCGACAAGATCGTCGACAACGGCCATGGCTTCGTCTGTTTCTGCACCCCGGCCCGGCTCGAGCAGATGCGCGAGGCGCAGCGCGCCGCCGGCAAGCCGCCGAAGTATGACGGCCACTGCCTCAACCTGACCGCGGAAGAAGTGACGACGCGCCTTGCCGCCGGCGAACCGCATGTCATTCGCATGAAGATCCCGACCGAGGGGAGCTGCAAGTTCGTCGACGGCGTCTACGGCGAAGTCGAGATTCCGTGGGATGCGGTCGACATGCAGGTCCTGCTCAAGGCCGACGGCATGCCGACCTACCACATGGCGAACGTCGTCGACGACCACCTCATGAAGATCACCCATGTCGCGCGCGGCGAGGAATGGCTTGCCTCGGTGCCGAAGCACATCCTGATCTACAAGTATCTCGGCCTCGAGCCGCCGGTGTTCATGCACCTGTCGCTGATGCGCAACGCCGACAAGTCGAAGCTGTCGAAGCGCAAGAACCCGACCTCGATTTCCTACTACACCGCACTCGGTTATATCCCCGAGGCGCTGATGAACTTCCTCGGCCTGTTCTTCATCCAGATCGCGGAAGGCGAAGAACTGCTGACCATGGACGAGCTCGCCGAAAAGTTCGATCCGGAAAACCTGTCAAAGGCCGGCGCCATCTTCGACATCCAGAAGCTCGACTGGCTGAACGGCCGCTGGATCCGCGAGAAGCTCTCGGAAGAAGAGTTTGCTACCCGCGTGCTGAACTGGGCGATGGAGAACGACCGCCTGAAGCAGGGGCTGAAGCTGTCGCAGTCGCGCATCTCCAAGCTCGGCGAGCTGCCGGATCTCGCCGGCTTCCTGCTGAAGTCGGATCTCAACCTCGACCCGTCCGCCTTCGCCAAGGTCAAGTCGTCGCCGGAAGAGATCCTTGAAATCCTCAACACCGTGCAGCCTGATCTCGAAAAGATCCTCGAATGGAATGCCGAGACGATCGAAGCCGAGCTGCGCGCCATCGCCGACCGCATGGGCAAGAAGCTGAAGGTCGTCGTCGCACCGCTGTTCGTTGCCGTCTCCGGTTCGTCGCGATCGCTGCCGCTCTTCGATTCCATGGCGATCCTCGGCCGCTCGGTCGTTCGCCAGCGGCTGAAACTGGCGGCGCAGGCAGTAGCCTCCCTCGTCGGCCCGAAGAACTGAACCGGACATAACCACCATGACTGATAAGACCGAAACAGCCACACTCTCCTCCGACGCAACGGAAGTTCGCGCCCAGAAGCTGAAGCTGCTGCGCGAGCAGATCGGCGACGTCTATCCGGCGCATTTCCACCGGACGATGACCAATGCCGAGCTTGCCGCAAAATACGAGGGCCTGGAGCCGGACACCGAAACCCAGGACGTCGTGACCGTCGCCGGCCGCGTCTATTCCTCGCGCAATTCCGGCATGTTCATGGATATCCGTGACGCCTCCGGCAAGATCCAGATCTTCAGCCACAAGGACACCACGCCGGAAGAAGCACGCGCGCTCCTGGCGATGATCGATATCGGCGACGTCATCGGCGTCACCGGCGTCGTCCGCCGCACCAAGCGCGGCGAGCTGACGATCAACGCCCAGCAGATCACCATGCTGACGAAGTCGCTGCTGCCGATGCCGGAAAAGTGGCACGGCGTCTCCGACGTCGAGATCCGCTACCGCAAGCGCCACCTCGACATCATGACCAACGAGGAATCGAAGCTGCGCTTCCAGCAGCGTTCCCAGATCGTCTCCGGCATCCGCCGCTTCATGGAGAATGACGGCTTCATGGAAGTCGAGACGCCGATGCTGCATGCGGTTTATGGCGGTGCGACGGCCGAGCCGTTCAAGACCCACCACAACACCCTGAAGCTCGACATGTACCTGCGCATCGCGCCGGAACTGTTCCTGAAGCGTACGCTGGTCTCCGGCCTGTCCGACAAGGTGTTCGAGATCAACCGCAACTTCCGCAACGAAGGCGTCTCCACCCGGCACAACCCGGAATTCACCATGATGGAGTGCTACTGGGCCTATGCCGACTACGAGGACATGATGGACCTCGTCGAGCGCATGTTCGCGGAACTGGCGCTAAAGATCCACGGCTCGACCGAGTTCGCCTATGGCGACAAGGAAATCTCGTTCAAGGGCCCGTTCCGCCGCGTGCCGATGCCCGATGCCGTCAAGGAAGCAACCGGCATCGACTTCCTGGCGATCAAGACCGACGAGGAAGCTCGCGCCGCCGCCAAGGCTGCCGGCTTCGAAGTCGAGAAGGACTGGACCTGGGGCGAATGCCTGGCCTTCATCTTCGAGGAGAAGGTCGAGGGCACGCTGATCCAGCCCGCGCACGTCACCCATTTCCCGAAGGACATCTCGCCTTTCGCCAAGGAAGTGCCGGGCGAACCGCGCCTCGTCGAGCGCTTCGAGACCTATTGCAATGCCTGGGAACTCGGCAACGCTTTCTCGGAGCTGAACGATCCGGAAGAACAGCGCAAGCGCATGGTCGAGCAGCTCGAACAGGCGCATGCCCGCGGCGAAAAGGACAAGCAGCTGGACGACGAGTTCCTTGATGCAATCGATCAGGGCATGCCGCCGGCTGGTGGTCTGGGCATCGGCGTCGACCGTCTGATCATGCTGCTGACCAATGCACCGTCGATCCGCGACGTCATCCTCTTCCCCGCACGGCGGGCAAAGAACGATTGAGGCACGGGCGGCCTCCCCGCCTTGTCATCGCCGTCGACTTGATGAAGCGCTTCCGGACCGGAGGCGCTTCTTCTTTTTGGGATAAAGGGCGGGAAGTTCAGTGCGCTTGCGGCTTCGCTGCGGCATTTTGCCCGCCGGACGTGTCATGTCCGGCAGACGCCTTGGCGATCGCAGCCCCGCTATCGACTGCAGGCGCGCAATTTTCGCTGTCGGACAGCAGCTTGACGAGATGTTCGATCTGGGCAGGCGGCACATCGATGCGCGCGCCGAAGAACTGGCCGGCGTCGTTGGCCATGCCATCGGCATATTTCGCGGTATAGCGCACCGTCTCGGTAATGCCCGCAAGCTTTTCAGGGTCAGGAACGAAGACCACGTCGGCACCGACCGCCCGGCCGCGCATATCGGAGCGGACGTCGGGCCCCTTCGCGTCGAGCACCACAACCTGCACCAGGTCGGGCTTCTCCTTCGCATAGACCGCCTGCGCGACCCGCAAGGCGGTGCGCACCCGGGTCAAACCATCGGTGGATTCGGTGCGGATGAACTTGCGCACCCAATAGCGGTCCTTCTTGCGGATATCGAAGCTTTGCACATCGGTGCAGGCGAGGCCGTTGAGGCTGGGGGAAGGTTCGAGACGAAGCATCTCTGCGCCGCCATAAAGCGCAAACGCACCGGTAGCGCCACCGAGCAGCACGATGCTGCCGATGCCGACCAGGATCAGTTTCCGGGGTTGCCGGATATATCGCAGGATGGCCTTCAAGCCAGCTGCTCCCACATGCGATATCACTCCACGCGCGCGACTATGGATGATGGACGTTATCGATCCGACGTTTCAGAAACCTTAAAACATTCTTTCGAACTGCCGATGTTCCACGCGCGGGTGAAAATTTTCGAACCGCGACCGCAGGTGTAACTGTTGTTGCAAATCGTTCGCAATTGCGTTGACAGACGGAAAAGCATCTCTATATTTAAATGCAATTCATTCGCAAAAGCCGTTAATGGGACATTAGATGTCACTTCGAATCACTTCCCTTTCAGCAGCCCTTTTTGCCCTCCTTTTCGCCTATTCCGGGCATGCCGCCGACAAGCCCAAGGTCATCACCACTTTCACGATCATTGCGGACATGGCGCGCAATGTCGCCGGCGACGCCGCCGAAGTGGAGAGCATCACCAAGCCCGGGGCGGAGATCCACAACTACCAGCCGACGCCACGCGACATCCTCAAGGCGCGCGATGCGGATCTGGTGCTGTGGAACGGCCTCAACCTGGAACGCTGGTTCGAGAAGTTCCTCGCCAATCTCGGCGACATCCCGAGCGTCGTCATCAGCGACGGTATCGAGCCGATGAGCATCGGCGGCGGCGCCTACGAGGGCAAGCCCAACCCGCACGCATGGATGTCGCCGGAAAATGCGCTGATCTATGTCGACAACATCCGCAAGGCGCTCTCCGATATCGATCCGGAACATGCCGACGTCTATGCCGCCAATGCGAAAGCCTATTCGGAAGAGATCCGCGCGGCGGCGACACCGATCCGCGAGGCCCTGGCGGCGCTTCCCAAGGACCAGCACTGGCTGGTGACGAGCGAAGGGGCTTTCAGCTATCTTGCCCGCGACTTCGGGCTCAACGAGCTTTTCTTGTGGCCGGTCAATGCCGACCAGCAGGGCACGCCGCAGCAGGTACGCAAGGTGATTGACGCGGTTCGCGAGCACCACATAAAGGCCGTCTTCAGTGAAAGCACCGTATCCGCCGATCCCGCCAAACAGGTCGCCGCCGAGACCGGGGCGAACTACGGCGGTGTCCTCTATGTCGACTCCCTCAGCGAAGCCGACGGTCCTGTTCCGACCTATCTCGATCTCCTGAAGGTCACGACCGGGACGATTGCCAAGGGACTCTCCAAATGAGAATGGGCAAGACGAACAAGCAGGGTCTTTTCGTCGACAATGTCAGCGTGACGTACCGCAACGGCCATACGGCGTTGCGAAAGGCAAGTTTCAGTGTGCCGAAGGGCACGATCACCGCACTGGTCGGGATAAACGGCAGCGGAAAATCCACCCTGTTCAAGTCGATCATGGGCTTCCTGCCTCTTGCCGAGGGTTCGGTCACCATCCTTGGCCTTCCCGCCCGCGAAGCCCTTCGAAAGAACCTGGTCGCCTACGTGCCGCAAAGCGAGGAAGTCGACTGGAACTTCCCCGTGCTCGTCGAGGACGTGGTGATGATGGGCCGCTATGGCCACATGAACTGGCTGCGCATTCCCACAGCGCACGACCGCGATATGGTCGCCGAGGCCCTCAGGCGAGTCGGCATGGAGGATTTCCGCAAGCGCCAGATCGGCGAGCTTTCCGGCGGCCAGCGCAAGCGCGTCTTCCTTGCCCGCGCGCTCGCCCAGGAGGGGCAGGTCATTCTTCTCGACGAACCCTTCACCGGCGTCGACGTCACCACCGAGGAGCAGATCATCACGCTGCTCAAGGCGCTACGGGACGAGGGCCGCGTCATGCTGGTCTCGACCCACAATCTTGGCAGCGTGCCCGAGTTCTGCGACCGCGCCGTGTTCGTCAAGGCAGGCACCGTGGTCGCCTCCGGCCCGACGGCAGAAACCTTCACCGAAGCAAATCTCGAGAATGCATTCGGCGGCGTGCTCAGACACTTCATCCTGGAAGGACCGGCGCTGCACGACGACGCCGATCCGCGCAAGGTGAAGGTCATCAGCGACGACGAACGCCCCTTCGTCATTTATGGCGACGGAAACGGAGAAAAGAGCGATGATCGCCACTCTCCTTGAACCCTTTTCCTACGGCTACATGGTCAATGCCATGTGGGTCAGCGCACTTGTCGGCGGGGTCTGCGGATTTCTCTCGGCCTATCTGATGCTCAAGGGCTGGTCGCTGATCGGCGATGCGCTCTCGCATGCGATCGTGCCCGGCGTGGCCGGCGCCTACATGCTCGGCCTGCCGTTTGCGCTCGGCGCCTTCCTGTCGGGCGGCCTTGCCGCCGGGGCCATGCTGTTTCTCAGCCAGAAAACCAAGCTCAAGGAAGACGCCATCATCGGCCTGATCTTCACCTCGTTCTTCGGCCTTGGCCTGTTCATGGTGTCGTTGTCGCCCACCTCGGTGAACATCCAGACCATCGTGCTCGGCAACATCCTTGCCATCACCCCGGAAGACACGCTGCAGCTCGTGCTGATCGGCGGCATCAGCCTGGCGATCCTGGCGGTGAAGTGGAAGGACCTCATGGTCACCTTCTTTGATGAGAACCACGCCCGGACGATCGGGCTTAGACCGGATGCCCTGAAGATCCTGTTCTTCACCCTGCTCGCCGCTTCCACCGTCGCCGCGCTGCAAACCGTCGGCGCGTTCCTGGTGATCGCCATGGTCGTCACACCCGGGGCGACGGCCTATCTTTTGACCGACCGCTTCCAACGACTGATCGTGCTCGGCTTCTCGATCGGCGCGATTACAAGCTTTGTCGGCGCCTATATCAGCTACTTCCTCGACGGCGCGACCGGCGGCATCATCGTGGTTCTGCAGACCGCGCTGTTCCTCCTGGCTTTCGTCTTTGCGCCGAAACACGGAATGCTGGCAGCCCGTCGCAAGGCACGCGCCTCCCTGGAGGCCACGCCATGAACGATTTCCTCGAACTCGCCATCCTGCCGTTCCAGCTGCCGTTCATGCAGTCGGCTTTCCTGATCACCCTGATGATTGCCGTGCCGATGGCGCTGCTTTCCTGTTTTCTGGTGCTGAAGGGCTGGTCGCTGATGGGCGACGCGGTCTCCCATGCCGTACTGCCCGGCATCGTCATCGCCTACATGGTCAACCTGCCGCTGGCGCTCGGCGCCTTCGCCGCCGGCCTGTTCTGCGCCATCGCCACCGGCTTCCTCAAGGAAAACAGCCGCATCAAGGAAGATACCGTGCTCGGCATCGTCTTCTCCGGCATGTTCGGGCTCGGCATGGTGCTCTACGTCAAGGTGCAGAGCGATGTCCACCTTGATCACATCCTCTTCGGCGACATGCTCGGCATCCTGCCCGAAGACCTGATCCAGACGGCGATCATCGCTCTTGTTGCGACGGGCTTCCTGCTGTTGAAGCGCAAGGACCTGCTGGTCAACGCCTTCGACGCGCAACATGCGCGCGCCATCGGCCTGCCGGTCCGGCTGCTGCATTACGGGCTGCTGGCCATCCTGTCGCTGACCGTGGTCGGCGCGCTGAAGGCGGTGGGCATCATCCTGTCGGTCGCCATGCTGGTCGGTCCGGGGGCAATCGCCTTCCTGCTGACGCGCCGCTTTGCCGCCATGCTGGCGACCGCGGTGGCGATTGCTGTCGGCGCCTCGATCGCCGGCATCTATCTGAGCTTCTTCATCGACAGCGCGCCGGCACCGACGATCGTGCTGCTGATGAGCATCACCTTCATTGCCGCCTTCATCCGCGTCACGCTGCAGGCACGCCGGGTCACCACCACCGGCGCCTGAAACAGCAAGGGCAGGACCGATGTCCTGCCCTTCAGACAATCCTTCAGTATTGACGCGTCAGGCGCGTCTTGCCGTCACGGCCGGCTGATCTCGTTGAGATACCAGTCGATGTAGCGAAGCTCGTTCGCCTCCATCGGCGCGATCGGGCCCGGAACATAAAAGTGCGAGCGCACACCGCGGGCAGTGTGCTCGATGATCGCCTTGTCCTCGTCCGTTGTCACCGTCCACAGCCAGACGAGCTTTTCGAGGTCGTAGTCCTTCCCCTCCTCCGCCTTGCCGTCGACGAGCCAGATCAGTTCCATCTCGCAGGTTTCCGCCGTCTTCGGGATGAAGCGGTAGATCATGCCGTGGTCGGCATAGCAGACGAGGAAGGACGTGCCGCCGAGGTGGATCGAGGTCACGCCGCCGTCGAAATCGCTGAAGCGGCCCATCAGCGGCGCCAGCGGCTGGCCGTCCTTGCTGCCGGTCTTGACGCCGTCGTAAAGGGCGTAACGGAAGGCATGGATCGCTTCCCTGCCCTCACGCGACGTCTGCCAGTGGTTGCCGGAGCCGACCTCGATGCCGAGCGCGCAGGTGCGGGCCTCCATCTTGGCGTTCAATTCCTCGATCATGTGCAGCGGCTGTTCGAGCGCATGGGTTTCGGAATATTCCGGATGGGCCGGGCCGCAGTGATAGCACTCGACGTAATTCTCGACCGCGAGCTTCCAGTTGGCATCGACCGGGTAGGATTGCCGATGGGCAACCTTGGCGCTTGCCCAGCCGTACTGGCCGCAGGTGGCATGGAGCAGGTTCTCGACCTCGGAGAAATCGAGCGGCTGCTTTGCGAAGGAAATGAAGATCAGCCCCTCGACGACTCGGACATGCAGCTTCTTCAGCCCGTGGTCCTCGCGCTTGAACTCCTTCGGCATCAGGCGGGCGGCCTTGAGCGCGCCGTCGTTGGAATAGGTCCAGGCGTGATAGGGACAGACGAACGCGCGGGCATTGCCCTTGTCCTTGGTGCAGACCTCCGCGCCGCGGTGACGACAGACGTTGAGCATCGCGTGGATCGATCCGTCGGCGACGCGGGTGAGGATCACCTGCTCGGCCGCCAGCCGGAAGACCTCGAAGTCGTTCACGTTGGGAATGACGCTCTCATGGGCGATGAAGTGCCAGTGGCGCCGGAACACCCGCTCGAGATCGCGCTCGTAGATGTCCTGGTCATGATAGAACGGCCGGGCAAGGCCGTAGCCCGGCTGGTGCGCGGCGACGAGTTCATCGATCCGATCCGGGTGAACGGGACCGTCGGCAGTGGCGGTGATGTTGAGCATGGATGTGTCCTGGCGGTCTTGGGGGGTCAGCAGTAAATCTCGAATTTCTCGCGAATTGCCCGGTCTGCGGCCGGATCGATCATGGTGGGAGCCGCGTCGCGCAGGATGCGGTTCTTCCGTTCGATTGCCTTCTGCACGAGATCGGGGCGACCGAGCTCGGCCCATTCCTTGGGGCTCGTGCGATCGGCGACCTGCGGATAGACATACTCCGTCTGCATCAGCGCAAGCGTCTGGTCATGACCGAGATAGTGTCCGGGGCCGTCGAGGCAGACAGAGCGTATGGTCTCGATCGAGACGGAATCTTCGGTCACTTCGATGCCGCGCACGCAGCGCTGCACCTGGCCGAGAAGATCGTCGCCAAGGACAAGCGATTCCAGGCAGAAGCCGAGCAGCGAGGCATGCATGCCGACCGCCTCATAGACCATGTTGAGGCCGGAGAGGCCGGCCATGACATTGAGGATCCCCTGCTCCCAGCCGGCCTGCATGTCGGGCAGCTTGGAATCCGACATGCCGCCCGCGGCGCCGCCCGGCAGGCCGTAGAACTGGTGCATCTGGGCGCAGCCGGCAGACAAGAGGCCCTGCTCGCCCGAGCCCCCCGACATCGCGCCGGTGCGCAGGTCCGAGACGAAAGGCCAGGTGCCGAAGATCGCCGGAAAGCCCGGAGACATCGCGTTGACATAGACGACGCCCGCCAGACACTCGGCGACCGCCTGCACGATCGCCGTGGCGAGTGCCGGCGGCGCGGTGGCGCCCGCCTGTCCCGCCGAGAGCAGCAGCACCGGCATGCCCTCGCGGATGCAGTGCTCCATCGTCTCGCAGCTTTCCGTCGCGAACTTCATCGGCGGCACGACGAAGCAGTTGGAATTGGAGACGAAGGGCCGAGCCCGCCACTTGTCCTCGCCGCCGGCGATCATGTGCAGCATGTCGAAGCCGCCGGCGACATGCGCCGGATCGGAGAAGCTGGTGCCGACATGTTTCGTCGTGCCCGCGCAGCAGGCATAGAGCGTGTTCATGTCCATGTCGAAATTATCAGGCACGTCGCGGCAGACCATGGCGCGCTGGAAGAAATGGATGTTGTCGAGATGGTGAACGAGCCTGGAGGCGGCCAGCAGGTCCTTCGAGGTGGATTCGCGATACTGCCGCGTTTCGACATCGACGACGTGGACGGCAGCGCCGGCCGTGCCGAAATAGGTGCGCGTGCCGGTCAGTTCCATGTCGTGTTTCGGGTCGCGGCCGTGGAGCGTGATGTCGCGGGCGGCAACGGCGAGCATATCCTCGACCAGTGCGCGGGGAAACCGGAGCCGGCCATCGTCTCCGAGGATCGCGCCGGCCCGGGTCATGATATCGATACCGGATTGGGGCGCCTGCGACAGGCCGATGACCTCGAGCGCTTCGAGCGCCGCTTCATGGATGCGCTTGACGCCCGCTTCCGTCAGCGGCTTGTATTGCCCACCCGACAGGCCCGGACGGATCGGCCGAAGATTGTCCGCAAGCGGGGCCGCGCGCGCGGCGACACGCGCCGCCCGGCCTCCGGCCCGTCTTGACCCCGCGACTGCACTTTCTTCTGCCATTGCCGTTCCTCCCTTGAAGGCTGCAGATCAGCCCCGCACCCGCTCCGCCTTCGGATCGTACATCGGCTTCAGCGAAGCCTCCGCCTTGACCCGCACACCGGCGATCTCTATTTCGTAGTTCGATGCCAGCACCTCGGCCTCGCTCTCGCCCTCGCAGGGCACGTAGCCAAGCCCGATGGCGCCGCCGAGATGGTGGCCGTAATTGCCCGAGGTGATGATCGAGACGATCTTGCCGTCGCGCACCACGGCTTCGTTGTGGAACAACAGCGGCTCGGCGTCGGCGAGCCTGAACTGCACCAGCCGGCGCTTGAGGCCCTTTTCCTGCTTCCTCAGCACCGCATCGCGGCCGATGAAATCGCCCTTGCCCGTCTTCACCGCAAAGCCGAGGCCGGCTTCCAGCACGTGATCCTCGTCGGTGATGTCATGGCCGAAGTGGCGGAAGGCCTTCTCGATACGGCAACTGTCGAGCGTGTGGAGACCGCAGAGCTTGAGGCCCACATCCACCCCGGCCGCTTCCAGCGTTTCGAAGACATGCGCCGTCTGGTCGGACGAAACGTAGAGTTCCCAGCCGAGTTCGCCGACATAGGTGACGCGATGGGCGCGGGCCAGCCCCATGCCGATCTCGATCTCGCGGGCCGTGCCGAAGGGATGGGCAGCGTTGGAGAAGTCGTTCGGGCTGACCTTCTGCATCAGTTCGCGGGCCTTCGGCCCCATGATGCAGAGAACGCTTTCGGCAGCGGTCACGTCGGTGATGACGACGAACTCGTCCTCGACATGCTTGCGCAGCCAGGCAAGGTCACGCTGCAACGTCGCGCCCGGAACCACGAGGAAGAACGCCGTCTCGGAAAGACGGGTGACCGTCAGGTCGCTTTCGATGCCGCCGCGGGCGTTCAGCATCTGGGTATAGACGATCCGGCCCGGCTCGACATCCATCTGGTTGGCGCAGAGCCGCTGCAGGAAAGCGAGCGCGTCGCGCCCCTCCACCCGGATCTTGCCGAAGGAGGTCATGTCGAAGAAGCCGACGCCGTTGCGAACGGCAAGGTGCTCGTCGCGCTGGTTCTCGAACCAGTTCTGGCGCTTCCAGCTGTACTTGTATTCACGCTCCTGGCCGTCCCTGGCAAACCAGTTGGCGCGCTCCCAGCCGGCGACTTCGCCGAAGACGGCGCCGCGGGCCTTCAGGTGCTCATGCAGCGGCGTGCGGCGGATACCGCGCGAGGTCGCCATCTGGCGATAGGGGAAATGATCGGCATAGAGGAGCCCGAGCGTCTCCGACACGCGCTCCTTGAGATAGGAGCGGTTCTTCTGGAACGGCTGGGCGCGGCGGATATCCACTTCCCAGAGATCGAAGGGCGGCTCGCCGTCATTCATCCACTGCGCAAGCGCCATGCCGGCGCCGCCCGACGAGACGATGCCGATGGAATTGTAGCCGGCGGCAACCCAGTAGCCCTTCAGCTCCGGCGCCTCGCCGAGATAGTAGCGATCATCAGGCGTGAAGCTTTCGGGGCCGTTGAAGAAGGTGTGGATGCCGGCGGTCTCCAGCATCGGCATGCGGTTGACCGCCTTTTCGAGGATCGGCGCGAAGTGGTCGAAATCCTCCGGCAGCTGGTCGAAGCAGAAGTCCTCGCGGATGCCGTCCATGCCCCAGGGCTTGGCGACCGGCTCGAAGGCGCCGAGCAGCATCTTGCCGGCATCTTCCTTGTAGTAGGCGCATTCGTCGGGAACCCGCAGCACCGGCAACTGCTTCAGCCCCGGCACCGCCTCCGTCACGATGTAGAAATGCTCGCAGGCATGCAACGGCACGGTAACGCCCGACATGCGGCCGAGTTCGCGTCCCCACATGCCGGCGGCGTTGACGACATGGTCGGCCTCGATCGTGTAGCTCTCGCCATTCTGCTCGCAGGAGACGCCGGTCACCCGGCCATCCTTCTTGTGAACGGCGGTAACCTTGACGCCCTCGATGATCGTCGCGCCGTTCTGGCGGGCGCCCTTGGCAAGCGCCATGGCGATGTTCGCCGGGTCGCACTGTCCATCGAGCGGCAGGTGCACGGCAGCCTTCACGTCCGAGACGTTGAGATGCGGGTACATCTCCTTGACCTCCGACGGCGTGATCTCGCGCACGTCGACATTGAAGGCACGGGCAAGCGACGCCTGCCGGTAGATCTCTTCCTTGCGCTCGTCGGTCAGCGCAACGGTGATCGAGCCGTTCTGGCGCATGCCGGTGGCAATGCCGGTCTCGGCCTCCAGCTTGACGTAGAGGTCGGCGGAATATTTCGCGAGCCGCGTCATGTTCTGGGAGGCACGCAGCTGCCCGATCAGGCCGGCCGCATGCCAGGTGGTGCCCGAGGTCAACTGCTTGCGCTCGAGCAGCACGACGTCGGTCCAGCCGAGCTTGGCGAGGTGATAGGCGACCGAGCAGCCGGATACCCCACCGCCGATGATGACTACGCGTGCCTTCGCGGGAATGGCCTTGCTCATGCTTTCAGTCTTTCATTCGAGGGATCCCAGAGCGGCTGGTCGGGCTGGACCACGGCCTTGAACCGGTCACCATAGATTTCAACTTCGATTTCCGTGCCGGCAACGGCGAGGTCGGCCCGCAGCATGCCAAGCGCGATCGACTGGCCGACGCGATGGCCCCAGTTGCCCGAGGTCGTTTCGCCGACCACCTTGCCGTCGTGCCAAAGCGTCGACATGTAGGGCGCGTCGCATTCGCCGGCCGCGACAGTGAGCGTCACGAAACGCTTGGAAACGCCGGCCTGCTTTTCCTTCTCCAGCGCCGCCTTGCCCTTGAAGGCAGGCTTGCCCCAGTCGACGAAGCGCTCCAGTCCGCCCTGCAGGATGGTGTAGTCGGTCGAAAGATCGCCCTTCCAGGCACGATAGCCCTTTTCGATACGCAGGCTGTCGAGCGCCTCCATGCCGAAGGGCTTCAGCCCGTGCTTCTGGCCGGCGGCCCAGACGGCATCGAAGATCGCCGCCGTATCCTCGACCTTGGTATGGATCTCCCAGCCGAGTTCGCCCGCAAACGACACCCGCACCAGCTGGCACCAGCGCCCGGCAATCTCGACCGACTGGTGCGTGAGCCAGCCCTTGGCAAGATCAGCACCTGAAACGTCCGCAAGGATGTCGCGCGATTTCGGGCCGGTCAGGATCTGGCAGGAGAAGCTTGTCGTGACGTCGTCGAGCGTGAAGGCTGCGTCCGCGGGCATGTTCTTCTTCAGCCACTCGAGGTCGTGCCACTGCGCCGTCGCCGCGGTGATGAGGAAGAAGAAATCCTCTTCCAGCGCCATCACCGACATTTCGGTGACGATGCGACCCTTGTCGTCGGAGAAATAGGCAAGGCCGATGCGACCGGGCTTCGGCACCTTGCCGGTGATGAGGCCGAGCAGCCATTCGCGCGCGCCCTCGCCCTTCAGCCGGTAGCGGGAGAAGCCGGGCAGGTCGAGAATGCCGGCGGCATCGCGCACCGCCAGGCATTCCTCCTCGATCCGCTTGGCCCACGGCCCTTCACGGTTCCAGGTCTGGCTCGCGGCTTCCGAGGTGTCGTCGCCCGGCTGGGCATACCACATCGCCCGCTCCCAACCGTTATAGGGTTTGAACTGGGCACCGAGCGCGGCGATCCGGTCGTGGATCGGCGAGAGCTTCCTGTCGCGCCCGGCCGGCCAGTAATGCTTGGGAAAGTGCATCGCATATTCGTGGCCGTAGATCTCCATGCCCTTGTCGATGCAGTAGTCCGGATCGGTATAGTCGGTGTAGCGGCGCGGGTCGCAGGACCACATGTCCCACTCGGTCTGGCCCTCGGTGATCCATTCGGCCAGCACCTTGCCGGCGCCGCCCGCCTGGCAGATGCCGAAGGTGAAGACGCAGGCCTCGAAAGCGTTCGGCACGCCCGGCATGGGCCCGATCAGCGGGTTGCCGTCCGGGGCGTAGGGGATCGGACCGTTGATGATCCGCGAGAGCCCCGCCGTGCCGAGGATCGGCACGCGCTCGACGGCGTCGTTCAGATACCATTCCAGCCGATCCAGGTCGTCAGGGAAGAGCTGGAAGGAGAAATCCTCCGGCATCGGATCGTCGGGCGTGATCCAGTGCGCCTTGCAGTTCTTCTCGTAGGGCCCGAGATTCATGCCGTTCTTTTCCTGGCGCAGGTAGTAGGAGCTGTCGACGTCGCGCAGGAGCGGCAGCTTGTGACCGGCTTCCCTCGACCAGGCGGCAAGTTCCGGGATCTCGTCGAAGAGGATGTACTGGTGGCTCATCACCATCATCGGCACGTCGCGACCGAACATCTTGCCGACTTCGCGGGCGTAGTAGCCGGCGGCATTGACCACGTATTCGCAGCGGATCTCGCCCTTCGGCGTCACGATCACCCATTCGTCGTTCTCGCGGCGCACGCCGGTGACGGGACAGAAGCGGATGACCTTGGCGCCCATGTCGCGCGCGCCCTTGGCCAGCGCCTGCGTCAGCTGGGCGGGATCGATGTCGCCGTCATAGGGATCATAGAGCGCGCCGGTGAGTTCATGCGTCTCGAGGAACGGATAGCGGCTGCGGATCTCATCGGGCGAGAGGATGTCGAGGTCCATGCCCTGGTAGCGACCCATTCCGACGACGCGCTTGAATTCCTGCAGCCGCTCCTTGGAATGGCCAAGCCGGATCGAGCCGGTGACGTGGTAGTTCATCGGATAGTCGACCAGGACGCCGAGATCGCGGTAGAGCGAGGCCGAGTAGCGCTGCATGTTCATGATCGACCAGGAGGAGGAAAAGGTCGGGACATTGCCGGCAGCGTGCCAGGTGGAGCCGGCCGTCAGTTCGTTCTTTTCGAGCAGCACGCAATCGGTCCAGCCGGCCTTGGCCAGATGGTAGAGCGCGGACGCCCCGACGGCACCGCCACCGATGATCACGACCCGTGCCGTTGACGGCAATTCAGACATTTTATTCCCCTTGCAGCAGTTGCCGTCCGGACCGGCCCAAGGGCCAACTCCAAGACGGTTTCCTCCATGTATCAGGGCATCAATCTGGGCTGGTGATCGCACCTTCTCAAACAAAGGATATTGCGGCTATGGCCTCATTTTTTTTGTGCGTCCGGCCGTTGCCGACGGATCTCTTGAAAAATTCGGGCTTTCCACAAATTCAATCGCCCCTCGCCCTTCCCTTGCCCGCCGCTCTTCCCCAGGCGCGCGCTTGCGGATAGGGTGACCGGAAACACCCCTCATCCAGCATCGTGACATGGCCGAGACATTTTCCCCGACCACCGGCTACAAGCTGCCGCCACTTGCCTGGCTACGCGCCTTCGAGGCCGCGGCCCGCCATTCGAGTTTCACCGCCGCGGCGGAAGAACTGAACCTGACGCAGGCGGCCGTCAGCCATCAGGTCCGCTCGCTGGAAAAGCATCTCGGCGTCGTGCTGTTCGAGCGCCTGCCGCGGAGCCTGCGGCTGACCGAGATCGGCTCGGCCTATCTCCCCCCGCTCCGGCGCTCCTTCACCGAACTTGCTGCCGCCACCAACGGCCTTTTCGGGGCAGCCGGCCGGCGCTCGCTTACCGTGCGTGCACCGGTTTCCTTCGTCGGCCTGTGGCTCGCGCCGCGGCTCTCGCGGTTCCGGATAAGGCACCCCGATATCGCACTGCGCTTCGCCTCGGCCGTCTGGACACGCTCGCAAAGCGACGAGGTCGCCGACATCGACATCCGCTTCGGCGACGGCATCTGGCCGGGACACACCAGCGAACTGCTGATCAAGACGTCGTCGATCGTGCTCTGCCACCCGGAGATGAGGCCGGCCGACGCCGGGCGCGACGGCCTTGCCGAGCTTGTCTGCCGGGCACCGCTGATTCACGTCTCCGACTACGAGGATCTCTGGCAGATGCTGCTGGCGCCGCTCGGCATCGACCTGCCGGCCAATGGCGGCATCAGCGTCGATACCAACATGGGCGCCGTCGAGATGGCGGCGGCCGGCATCGGCCCGGTGATCGCCCCCGAGCATCTGGCCGAACTCAGCCTTGCCAGCGGGCGGCTGGTGCGCTGTTTCGACGGCATCGTCCCCGCCGATCAGGGCCACTACATCGTTACCGCCGACGATCGTCGCCGCGCCTCGCCCGAGGCGCAACTTTTCCGCCGCTGGCTGTTGGACGAAGCCGGATAGCCACTGCTCCGCGGGCCGCGCGCGTCGGTATCGTCCCTAGTATCGTCCCTTGAGATGGGCCTTCAGCCGCTCGACATCGGCGGCGCTGACACCCGGCGGATCGGTCACCGCCATCCAGCCGTCGATATAGTGCTCCGGGGCGTAGACATGGCCGTGGCCGATCGGCGTGGACGTGCCGATCGCCATGTCGAACGCCAGTTGCAGCATGGTGATGACAGGATACCAGCGCAGGTCCGGCGAGACGTCGGGGCCGCGTGGCACCTTCATCCCCTCGGGTTCGCGATAGAAGGCCGCCGGTTCGAAGAAGGTTATGGGATCGCTGGCGTACTGGAGATAGACGATGCGCATCGGGCCCCATTCCTCACCGGGGATATCGAGCGCATTGTCCTGGTTGGTGAAGCGTATGACCGATCCGTCGCGGAAGCGCGGCAGCCAGGCCGGCGATCCGGGATTGCGGTTGGCAGTCACCCAGTTCCAGTTGGGCGTGGTGAAGGGCGGCCCGACCCACAGCGCGCCCTGGAAGGGATCGCCGATGACATTGAACAGGTCGACCGAGCGCTCCGAATTCAGCGCCCCGAGGCTCAGGCCGTGGAGATAGAGCTTAGGGCGTTTGTCGCGCGGCAGCTGGGTCCAGTAGTCGTAGACCTCCTTGAACAGCGCCTTGCCGGCTGCGGCACCATAATCCGGCTCGACCAGCAGCGACAGCCAGCTAAGAAGATAGGAATACTGGAGGCCGACCGTGGCGACGTCGCCGTGATGCAGATATTCGAGGGAATCGAATGCGGCCGGGTCCATCCAGCCGGTCCCGGTCGGCACGGCGACCACCAGTGCCGAGCGGTCGAAGGCGCCGACCCGCTTCATCTCCTCGAGCGCCAGCTTGGCCCGTTCTTCCGCGGTGTCGGCAGAATTCAGCCCGACATAGACGCGGATCGGTTCCTTGGCTTCCGTCCCGAAGAAACTGCCGATATCCTCGGCGCTCGGCCCCGAGGCGATGAACCGGCGCCCCTGGCGCCCGAGTTCCTTCCAGTTGACAAGCGATGCGGCGCTTCCGGTCTTTTCTGGATCGGTCGGCATCGCCAGATCGTCCTCGATGAGATTGTCGAGGCGCTGCAGCGACGCGTCGACGGATCGCAACCCGTACTTCAGCAGCACGCCCTCGGCGATCGACCAGAACAGGACGACCGCGATCGCCACGCCGATGACATTGGCCAGCCGTCTTGGAATGTAGCGGTCAAGCTTTCCCGCCGCTAGCCGATAGATCAGCTTGAACAGTCGCGCGAGCGCGATCAGAACGGCAAAAAGCCCGAGCGCGATCAGCCCGACCACCAGCGGCTCGGCGGTTTCGACCGGTTCGAGGCCCATCAGGCTGCGCACCGAATTCTGCCAGCCGGCCGCCTTCCAGAGAAAGACGATCGCCGTCGCCAGACAGATCGCCGCCGCGAACCATTTGAGCGCGCGCGCGGTGCGCGAGGAAAAATGCGGCAGTTCCAGATAGGTCCACAGCCAGTGGATAAAGACGCCGAGCGCATAGCCCGCACCTGCGGAAAACCCCGAAAGCACGCCCTGGACGAGATAGGGCCTCGGTATCAGGCTCGGTGTCAGCGAGGCCGCGAAGAACAGCGTGCCGATCAGCAGGCCGAGGGTCGACAACGAACGCCAGAACCCGACAACATACGCGGCAACTCCACTGCCTCGGTGCAGGTCTTCATAGCTCGCAGGCCTCAAGGCTCGATCTCCTTCGCACGGTTCGCGAAAATTCCATTCGGCACGCTCGATTGGCGAACCGGAAAAGCCTGACATGTCCCCCGCAACATAGCTGGCAGAGGCGTTTTCGCAAAGAGGCCCGGGCACACCCAAAGGGTCAGGCCCGCCAGCTTGCCCTTCCAGGCGCTCCATGCTCTAACCTCGCCATGGCCTTCACCCTGAGACAGCTTCAGTATTTCGTCGCCGTCGCCGAGCAGGGATCGATCACGCGCGCCGCGCAGATCCTGTCGATCTCGCAGTCGTCGATCACCGAAGCGATCAAGGAACTCGAGGGCGATCTCGGTGTCGAACTCTTCGAACGCCACCCGCGCGGGCTGTCGATCACCCACAACGGCCATCAGTTTCTCCGGCATGCCACCAAGGTTCTCGCCACGGTTTCGGATGCGCGCAACAGCTTTTCCGACAAGCGGGTACAGGCCGGCGGCAAGCTCAATATCGGCGTCACCTCGCTGGTTGCAGGCTATGTGCTGTCCGATCTTCTCGCCCGCTACCGGCGCGCCTGCCCCGGCGTCGAGGTCAGCGCCATCGAGGACAATGGCGGCTATCTCGAGCATCTGCTGATCGGCGGCGAGCTCGACGTCGCGGTGATGGTGATCTCCAATCTCCGCGACCGCATGGCGCTGCAGGCCGAGATCATCGAGACCTCGCCCTACCGCCTGTGGCTGCCGCTCGGCCATCCGCTCGTCTCGGCCGACATCATCTCGGTCGCCGATATTGCCCGCGAACCGCTGATCATGCTGACGGTCGATGAAATCGAGGAAAACACCGGCAAGCTTTTGTCGGCGCTCGGCGCCCGTCCGCATGTCGCCTTCCGCACCCGCTCGGTCGAGGCGGTGCGCAGCCTCGTCGCGACAGGCGCCGGCATCGCGCTTTTGCCTGATCTCGTCTATCGCCCCTGGTCGCTCGAAGGCGACCGCATCGAGAGCCGCGACGTCTCCGGCTCGCTGCCGGTCGTCCAGGTCGGCATGGTCTGGCGCAAGGGCTCGAGCCTGCCGCAGGCGGCCCGCGATTTCGTCGGCATTGCCGAAGCGCTGCGGTCGGGACGCATGCGGTAGCAGCACGATATCGGATTTTCCGATAGCGCCGTTCTTATAAATGGATTTGCGAAAGCGGAAGATTCGGTTCACCTTTCTCATCGGGAACAAAGTGCCGCCGGAAGCGGCCAAACCGGGAGACATTGCGATGAAGAATTTTCTGAAATCCTGTACTGCCATCGCCGCCATTTTCGGCTTCACCACCCAGGCAATCGCCGCCGAGCCGCTGAAGGAACTCGGCAAGGGCGAAGGCGAAGTCTCGATCGTGGCCTGGGCCGGCTATATCGAACGCGGCGACACCGACAAGAACTTCGACTGGGTCACCAAGTTCGAGCAGGAGACCGGCTGCA
The DNA here is from genome assembly GCA_023399465.1 of Pseudomonadota bacterium. Taxonomy (GTDB): domain Bacteria; phylum Pseudomonadota; class Alphaproteobacteria; order Rhizobiales; family Rhizobiaceae; genus Ferirhizobium. The sequence continues at coordinate 29,331 of JAEWPB010000037.1, read as the reverse complement.
AGGTCAGCGTCAAGACCGCCGCGACTTCGGATGAAATGGTCGCGCTGATGAACGAAGGCGGCTTCGACCTCGTTACTGCGTCCGGCGACGCTTCGCTCCGCCTGATCGCCGGCAAGCGCGTGCAGCCGATCAACACCGACCTGATCCCGAGCTGGAAGTCGGTCGACGAGCGCCTGCAGAACGCCCCCTGGCACACCGTCGATGGCGTCCACTACGGCACCCCCTATCTGTGGGGACCGAACGTGCTGATGTACAACACCGATGCCTTCAAGGACCAGGCGCCGACCAGCTGGAAAGTCGTCTTCGAGGAGATGACCCTGCCGGACGGCACGTCCAACAAGGGCCGGGTACAGGCCTATGACGGCCCGATCTACGTCGCCGATGCAGCGCTCTACCTGATGGCCCACAAGCCGGAACTCGGCATCAAGGATCCCTACGAACTGAACGAGGATCAGTACAAGGCGGCGCTCGATCTGCTCCGCACCCAGCGCCAGCTCGTCGGCCGCTACTGGCACGACGCCATGATCCAGATCGACGACTTCAAGAACGAAGGTGTCGTCGCCTCGGGTTCCTGGCCGTTCCAGGTCAACCTGCTGAAGGGCGAGAACCAGAAGATCGCCTCGACCTTCCCCGAGGAAGGGGTAACGGGCTGGTCGGACACCACCATGCTGCACGCCGACAGCGAGCATCCGAACTGCGCCTACATGTGGATGGAGCATTCGCTCTCGCCCAAGGTTCAGGGTGACGCTGCCGCCTGGTTCGGCGCCGTTCCGTCCGTACCGGCCGCGTGCAAGGGCAATGAACTGCTGACCGACGCCGGCTGCACCACCAACGGCTTCGACAACTTCGAGAAGATCAAGTTCTGGAAGACCCCGAAGTCGAAGTGCGACAGCCAGGGCGAATGCGTGCCCTATCACCGCTGGGTATCCGATTACATCGGCGTGATCGGCGGCCGCTAAGCCGGCCCACGTGAACCTCATCTCCCCTCTTGCCGGGGGGAGATGTCGGTATCGCCGACAGAGGCGGGTTCCCGCGCAAATCGAAAAATCCACCTCTGTCCCCTCGGGACGTCTCCCCGACGAGGGAGGCGTGCTGCGCATTTATCGGAGCATCCATGAAAGCCGCCGTACAGTTTGAAAAAGTGTCCCGGCATTTCGGCGCCGTGAAGGCCGTCGATAACGTCGATCTGAGCATCCAACCCGGCGAGTTCTTCGCCATGCTCGGTCCGTCCGGCTCGGGAAAAACCACCTGCCTGCGGCTGATCGCCGGCTTCGAGCAGCCGACCGGCGGCCACATCGAGATCTTCGGCGAGACGGCCGAGGGCGTGCCGCCCTACCGGCGCAACGTCAACACGGTATTTCAGGACTATGCCCTGTTTCCGCATTTCAACATCCTCGATAACGTCGCCTACGGGCTGATGGTGAAGGGGATCGACAAGGCCGAGCGCTACCGCGCCGCCGCAGAGGCACTGGAACTCGTCAAGCTGCCCGGCTACGGCGCCCGCAAGCCCGGCCAGCTTTCCGGCGGCCAGCGCCAGCGCGTGGCGCTCGCCCGCGCCCTCGTCAACAAGCCCAAAGTGCTGCTTCTCGACGAACCGCTCGGCGCGCTTGACCTGAAGCTGCGCGAGCAGATGCAGGAGGAACTGAAGACCCTGCAGCGCGCCCTCGGCATCACCTTCGTCTTCGTCACCCACGACCAGGGAGAGGCGCTGTCGATGGCAGACCGCGTCGCCGTCTTCAACAATGGCGGCATCGTCCAGGAAGGCACCCCGCAGGACATCTACAAGCGCCCGCGAACCCGCTTCGTCGCCGATTTCGTCGGCTCGTCGAACGTGATCGCACCGGAGGTGATGAAATCGCTCGGCGGCGAGCATCGCTGGGCGAGCCTGCGGCCGGAAGCCATCCATCTCGCCTCCGAAGGCGGGGCTCCAGCGACCGTCACCGCCACCAGCTATCTTGGCGCGGCAACGCGTATCACCGCCGAACTGCAGGGCAGCCTCACCCGGCTGCATGTCATGGTACCGGCCGAGCAGGCGAACCTTGCGATCGGCACCCCGATCCGTCTCGGCTGGGCGCCGGGCGAGGTTCACTACATGGACAGTGCAGCATGACGGCGATCACCAACACAACGGCTGCCGCGCCCAATCCCGCTATCCTCCCCGGTCGCGGCGGCTTCTTCGGCGCTCTTTCCGACCTGCTCTGGCGGCGCCCGAAACTGCTGCTGTTCCTGATGCTGACGCCGCCGCTCCTGTGGCTCGGCATCATCTACATCGGTTCGCTGATCGCGCTCTTGCTGCAGAGCTTCTTTTCGATCGACGAGTATTCCGGCCTCATCAACTACGAATTCACGCTGTCGACCTACGCCGAACTGCTGCGCCCGTCGAACTTCGACATCATCCTGCGCACGGTGGTCATGGCCGCGCTGGTCACCATCACCTCGGCCGTCATCGCCTTTCCGATCGCCTACTACGCCGCGCGTTTCGCCCGGGGGAAATGGAAAGCCTTCTTCTATCTCGGCATCATGATGCCGCTGTGGTCGAGCTACCTGGTCAAGGTCTATGCCTGGAAGCTGATCCTCGCCAAGGAAGGCATCCTCACCTGGGCCTTCGCCAAGCTGCACCTGACGTGGCTGCTCGACGGCATCCTCGGTCTGCCGGTGATCGGCGGCAATTCGCTGTCGATCAGCTACATCGGCACCTATCTCGTCTTCGTCTACATCTGGCTGCCCTATATGATCCTGCCGACCCAGGCCGCCCTCGAACGCGTGCCGACCAACCTGATCGAGGCTTCGTCCGATCTCGGCGCCACGCCGGGACAGACCTTCCGCACCGTGCTGCTGCCGCTGGCGCTGCCCGGCATCATCGCCGGCTCCATCTTCACCTTTTCGCTGACGCTCGGCGACTACATCATTCCGCAGATCATCGGTTCGTCGCGGCTCTTCATCGGTCAGGCCGTCTATACCCAGCAGGGTACCGCCGGCAACGTGCCGCTCGCCGCCGCCTTCTCGGTGGTCCCGATCGTCATCATGGCCATCTATCTCTGGATCGCCAAGAAACAGGGGGCTTTCGATGCGCTCTGAACGCGGCAACGCCTCCTTCTGGCTCAAGATCGCCGCCGGCACCGGACTGCTGTTCCTGCACCTGCCGATCCTCTTGATCTTCGTCTACGCCTTCACCACCGAGGAAAAGAGCTTCCAGTGGCCGCCGCCAGGCTTCACGCTGCAGTGGTTCGGCGTCGCCTGGAACCGTCCCGACGTATGGCAGGCGCTGTCCCTGTCCCTGCAGGTCGCGACCATCGCAACGGCGGTCGCGCTGGTTCTCGGCACGCTCTGCGCCGCCGCGGTCTCGCGCACACGCTTCTTCGGGCGCGAGGCGATTTCGCTGCTGGTGATCCTGCCGATCGCACTGCCGGGGATCGTCACCGGTATTGCGCTCCGCTCCGCCTTCAGCCTCGCCGACATCCCGTTCTCGGTGTGGACGATCGTGCTCGGCCACGCCACCTTCTGCGTCGTGGTCGTCTACAACAATGCGGTCGCCCGCTTCCGCCGCACATCGGGCTCGATGATCGAGGCCTCCATGGATCTCGGCGCCGACGGGTTCCAGACGTTCCGCTACGTCGTCCTGCCGAACATCGGCACGGCTCTGCTCGCCGGCGGGATGCTCGCCTTCGCGCTGTCCTTCGATGAGGTGATCGTCACCACCTTCACCGGCGGCCAGCAGCAGACCTTGCCGATCTGGATGCTCGAGGAACTGATCCGTCCGCGCCAGCGCCCCGTCACCAATGTCGTGGCCATGGTCGTCGTGCTCGTCACCTTCCTGCCGATCCTGGCCGCCTTCTATCTCACCCGCGAAGGCGACCAGATCGCCGGAAGCGGAAAATAGCAAAAGGGAGCGGGACGACCGGCCAGGCCGGCCCCCGCCCTCAAACCGAGAAACAACGAGGGAGAACACATGGACACCCAAATGCAGATTGGTTCCCGCTTCGAAACGGGAACGGAAACCGAGGAACACATCCTCAACCCGAAAACCGGCGAGACGATCCTGGACATTCCCGAAGCGTCGCTGTCGCAGATCGACACCGCTGTCGATGCCGCCGAAAAGGCCTTCGACAGCTGGTCCCAGACGACGCCCGGGCAGCGCTCGGCCTATCTGCTGCAGATCGCCGATGCGATCGAAAGGGATGCGGAAGGCTTCGCGGCGTTGGAATCGCTCAATTGCGGCAAGCCGATCAATGCCGTGCTGAACGACGAGATCCCCGCGATCGTCGACTGCTACCGCTTCTTTGCCGGCGCCATCCGCAACCTGCATGCGCCGGTCGCCGCCGAGTACCTGCCCGGCCTGACGTCGATGATCCGCCGCGATCCGGTCGGCATCGTCGGTTCGATCGCGCCCTGGAACTACCCACTGATGATGATGGCCTGGAAGCTGGCTCCCGCGATCGCCGGCGGCAACACGGTCGTCTTCAAGCCTTCCGAACAAACGCCGCTGACCGCCCTGAAGCTTGCCAAGTTGCTGGCCGACATCCTGCCGGAGGGCGTCGTCAATGTCGTGCTCGGCCGCGGCGAGACCGTCGGCAACGCGCTGATCAACCATCCGAAGATCAACATGGTGTCGATCACCGGCGACGTCGCCACCGGCAAGAAAGTGCTGGTAGCGGCCGCGAAAACCGTCAAGCGCACCCATCTCGAACTCGGCGGCAAGGCACCGGTCATCGTCTATGACGACGCCGACCTTGAAGCGGTCGTCGCCGGCATCCGCACCTTCGGCTACTACAATGCCGGCCAGGATTGCACCGCCGCCTGCCGCATCTATGCCGGAGCGAAGATCTACGACAAGCTGGTCGCCGAACTCTCGGCAGCGGTCTCGACGATCAAGTACAATCTTCCCGACGACACCGAAAACGAGATCGGGCCGCTGATCTCCAAGCGCCAGCGCGACCGCGTCGAAAGCTTCGTCACCCGCGCGGCCGAGCACAAGCACATGGAAATCACCGCAGGCGGCAAGGTTTCCGGCGACAAGGGCTTCTTCTTCGCGCCGACGGTGATTGCCGGCGCGACCCAGGAGGACGAAATCGTCCGGCGCGAGGTGTTTGGTCCGGTCGTCTCCGTCACCCGCTTCACCGACAACGATCAGGCGGTCGCCTGGGCAAACGACAGCGACTACGGCCTCGCCTCATCGGTCTGGACCAGCGACATTTCGCGGGCGATGAAGACCGCGGCGCGGCTTCGCTACGGCTGCACCTGGATCAATACCCACTTCATGCTGTGCAATGAGATGCCGCATGGAGGCCTGAAGCAGTCGGGCTACGGCAAGGACATGTCCGTCTACGCCCTGGAGGACTATACTGCCGTCCGCCATGTGATGATCAATCACGGATAACGACCAGCGGCGGCCGGAATTTCCGGCCGCTCCCCCTGGGATGCAGCAACCAGAAAAGGGGATTAGACATGAAACGTCGCACGCTTCTGGCCACCCTCGGTGGCATCTGCATCGCTTCCCTGACCGATTTACCGGTCGGGCTTCGGGCCTGGGCCTCCGATCTGACGCCAATGGAAGTGACCGAGCAGTATCTTGCCGCCTGGAACGCCCACGATCCCGAAAAGGCCGCATCGTTCTTCGATGACAAGATAAGCTACTACGACGCATCCGTCGGCAAACCGACGGTCGGCAAGGATGAAGCCAAATCCGCCGTGATCGACAATTTCATGACCGCGGTCCCGGACCTCAAATGGGTCATGCGCGGCGACCCGATCATCAACGAAGACAGGGTATCCTTCGAATGGACGTTCAGCGGCACCAATTCCGGTCCCTGGGCTGATGGCACGGCGGCGACGAACAAGCCCTTCTCCTTCGACGGCGCTTCGGTGTTCGTCATCGACGAAGGCGAGATCAAGCAGCAATCCGACTACTATGACGCGCTAGGCCTCTATCGCCAGCTCGGTCTGATGTAGGACCATCGGTTTCGACCACCGCGCGGCATTGTCATTACGGTGAAGGTCCGTTGCCGCGAGCCTCCTCCGGAAGGCGGGTGAAGCCGCGCTATAAAAGCGTGAGTATTTGTATAGTATTGACGAATTGGCGACGTGGGCCTGAGCCCGTAAGCCGACGCGTTCCCGTTCGCTTTTATTCAGTTTTTTTCGCCGCCATTGTCGGATCGACGCTACGCGCTCCGTCTTTTGGGAAGCAATCAAGCTAGCGAAAGGAGATGATCTCATGGAAGAATCCGTAGTCGACCAGCAGATGCCGGCCCCGGCCAAGGCGCTCGGGGGTCTTATCGCCTACCTGCAGATCGACGGCGCGTTCAAAGCTGCCGAGTTCTACGAGAAGGCCTTCGGTGCCGAGCAGGTCTTTGCCTATCCGCCGGACGAAGAGGGCAGGACGATGCATTTGCACCTCTACATCAACAATACGTCGCTGATGCTGAGCGATCCCTACCCGGAACACGGCTACCCCAGCGAGGAGCCGAAGGCATTCACGCTGCAGCTCATCCTTGGCGACGACGAAATCGACAGCTGGTGGGAGCGCGCGGTCGCCGCCGGCTGCGAGGTCAAGCTACCACTGCAGCCGATGTTCTGGGGCGACCGCTATGGCCAGCTCCGCGACCCCTTCGGCTTCAACTGGGCGATGAATGCTCCGGCCAAGCAGCCATGACTTCGCTCGGGCGTTGCCGGCTGCCATCACGGCCGGGAACGCCCGCGGCCCATTTACAACAGGCTGGATCCGACATTGATCGCCAGTGCCAGCACCGTCGCGTTGAAGAAGAATGACAGCACCGAATGGGCCAGCACCAGCCGCCGCATGGCCATCGACGTCACAGAGACATCCGCCGTCTGCGAGGCCACCCCGATGGTGAACGAGAAATAGAGGAAATCCCAGTAGATCGGCTCCCTGTGAGCGACGGGAAAATCCAGCCCCGCATTGGTTTCGAAATTGCCGTAGAAGCGATGGGTATAGTGAACGGCAAAGAGGGAGTGCAGGAACACCCAGGAGACCACCAGCGTCGCCAGGGCGAGCCCCGCCTTTAATATCGCCTCATGGGGAGAAACCGAACGTACGCCGAGCAGTTCCACCACAATTCCGCCAAGGCTTGCAACCGCAGCAGCAACGGCGAGTACCAGCATGGCGATGTCGGAAAAATCGAGTTGCGAGGCCCGCCGCTTCAACTGCAGGACATCCGAATTCAGCATGCGGTAGGAACTGAGCACGATGTAGGCGAGCGCGCCGAGATTCCAGCTGACCAGCAGGTTGCCGGCAATCAGTTTCCCCGACGTCAGGAACACGAAGACGACAACCCCGACGACGAGGGCAAGCAGCAAGGTTCGATGCTTCAGGAGCATGTAGGTCTTCGGCCAATGCATATGGTGGTGCCCGTTCTTTTTCGGCTGCATTCCGCATTCCTCCGGCGACGCCCCGCGCAGTCTCATTGGCATTCGCCCCGAGCTTGGAATAAGAATACTACGTCACAGCAGCGGCACAAATTCGCAATCTCGTCAGCCCAGCAACCGGGTAGCCATGCCATGCTAGAACTTCAGGATTTTCAGCCGGCGCATTTCGCGACGCTTGCCCGGTGGTTCGGCAGCCAGGCAGAGGTCATCCAGTGGGGCGGGCCGATGCTCCGCTTTCCGCTGACCGCGGCGCAATTCGAGAACATGCTGGCCGAGACTGCATTCGACCCGCCGTCCCGGCTTGCATGGATGATCTGCGAAAGCGGGCGGGCGATCGGTCATGCGCAGCTGGTGCTCGATCGGAAAAGGGGCACGGCCAGACTGGCGCGGGTGGCCGTCGCACCGACCGATCGCGGGCGCGGCCTCGCACTGCCGATGCTGAGCCTGGTACTCGATCAGGCCTTCGCTATCGATCGCATCGCCACCGCCACCCTTCGCGTCTACACCTTCAACACCCCGGCGGTCCGTACCTACGAACGGCTCGGCTTCAGATTTGACGAAGGGCCGCGGACATCCATGCGGGTCGACGGAACTTACTGGGAATCGCGCGGCATGTCGCTGCTGCGCCGCGACTGGCAAGAGGGCGGGCAGCCCCATCCGGCGGCATAGAAGGCTCAGCCGGCCCAGCCACCATCGATGATGTGGATCTGGCCGGTGGTGAAGGAGGCCTCGTCGGAAGCAAGATAGGTCACGAGCGCGGCGATCTCCTCCGCCCGGGCGATGCGGCCCATCGGCTGGCGGGCGATGAAGTCCTTCATGGCCTTGTCATAGTCGCCGGTCGCCCTCAGGCGTTCATGCAGCGACGGGCTGTCCACCGTTCCCGGGCAGACGGCATTGCAGCGGATGCCCTTCGAAATGAAGTCGGCCGCGATCGACTTGGTCAGGCCGATGACCGCCGCCTTGGAGGCGCTGTAGGCAAAGCGGTTCGGCACACCCTTCACGCTCGAGGCGACCGAGGACATGTTGATGATCGACCCGTTGCCGCGCTCGATCATGCCCGGCAGAAACGAACGGCAGGTGCGGTACATCGCCTTGACGTTGAGATCGAAGGAGAAGTCCCAGTCCTTTTCCTCGCAGTCGAGGATCGTACCGGCATGCACGAACCCGGCGCAATTGAAGAGGACGTCAATCGGGCCGAGGCTGTCGGCAAGGGCTTTTACCGCGGCACTGTCGAGGACATTGAGAATGTGCGTTTCGGCGCCTGCGAGCGTCGACAGCGTGGCCTCGTTGATATCGGTGGCGATCACCCGGGCACCAAGCGCGATGAAGCGCTCCGCACTCGCCCGACCGATCCCCTGCCCCGCGGCTGTAATCACCACGGTCCTGCCTGCAAAATCCTGCGCCATCCCAAATCCTCTCCCACTCTGGCTCCAGACTGGAGGAAGTCTGCGAAAAGCCGGGCGGTCCTGTCAATGATCCGTTGCTGGCGCGCCCCGGAAGATTGTCGCTCCTCGAACGACCTTCGCATGGCCGAATGGGGCAATTTGCAAAACGGGCCTATTCATATATGAATTTCGGAGATCGTTCGTGCACCACGGGAGGGGAGTGCGATGACGACCGAGGAGGAAGGCGACCGCTACAGGGCCCCTGCCCTCGACAAGGGCCTCGACATCCTGGAACTGCTCGCGCACACCGATGGCGGCCTCACCCAGGCAGAGATCGCCAAGCACCTGGGCAAGAGCCCCAACGAATTCTACCGCATGCTCGACCGGCTGGCGCGTCGTGGCTATGTCCAGCGCCAGGACGGCGAGCGCTTCCTGCTGACGCTGAAACTGTTCGGCCTCGCCCATTTCCACGCACCGGTGCGCCGCCTCGTCTCCTTCGCCACGCCGTTCATGCGCGACTTCTCCGCCCGGTCCGAACAGGCCTGCCATCTCGCCGTCTTCGACCGCGGCGCGGTCGTGGTCATCGCGCAGCAGGATGCACCGACCTATTGGGGAATATCGATCCGCCTCGGCGCCAGGATCAACCTGTTCAACAGCGGCTCCGGCCATGTCCTCCTGGCATTTCAGGAGAGGCCGCAGCGGGCAATGATGATTGCCGAGCAGGCCTGCGAGCAGGACACACCTATCCGTCCCGATGATCTCGACCGCCGCCTGCAGTCGATCCGACAGCGCGGCTATGAGACCCTGGAAAGCCTGCAGACCGTTGGCGTCCGCAACATTTCCGCCCCCGTCCTCGGGCTCGGCGGCAACGCCCTTGCCGCCCTCACCTGTCCCTACATCACGCCGGTCGATCCGGCTGCACCGGGCTTCGATGCCGCCACCACTCACCTGCGCGAGGCGGCTCGGCAGATTTCCCTAAGCGTCGCCGGACAACGCGCTGAACACGGATTGGAGGTCTGATCGGACTGGCAGATCGTGCAAGGCATGGAGCGGGAGGAACAACATGCTTTTCGACACACATCTACACATCGTCGACAGGAACGCGCTGAACTACCCCTGGCTTGAAGGCGCAGGCAGCCTCGATCGCGACAGTCTCTATGACGACTATGCGCGCGAGGCACTGCGCTGCGGCATAACCGGCGCCCTGCACATGGAGGTCGATGTCGTTGCTGCCGACATCGAGGCGGAAACCGCCTATGTCAAACAGCAGGCGGCACGGCCCGGGTCCCTCATTCGCGGCGCCATCGCCTCCTGCCGGCCGGAGGAGGCGGATTTTCCGGCCGAACTCGAATACGCGCTTGACGATCCATTCGTGAAGGGTTTCCGCCGGGTCCTCCACGTCGTCGCCGACGACGTCTCCGAGGATGACCTCTTCCGCCGCAACATTGCCCGGCTCGCGGACAAGCGCCTCACCTTCGATCTCTGCATGCTGCCGCGCCAGCTCGACCGCGCGATCGCGCTGATCGACCTCAATGCCCGGGTCCGGTTCATTCTCGATCACTGCGGCGTGCCTGACATCCGCGACGAGATGTGGAGCCCCTGGGCCGAGCGCGTGCGCGACATCGCCCGCCGCCCAAATGTCATCGCCAAGATCTCGGGCATCGTCGCCTATGCCGATGCCGGCAACTGGTCGGTGGAAACGCTCCGCCCCTATGTCGAACACGTGATCGGCGCCTTCGGCTGGGACCGGGTGATCTGGGGGAGCGACTGGCCGGTCTGTACGCTCGGCGGCGGCCTCTCTACCTGGGTTGCCGCGACCCATGCGCTGACGGCAGGCTGCAGCGCCGACGAACGCGACCGCCTCTACCAGGCGAATGCCAGACACATCTGGCGGCTATGACCGGTCTCGCGGCACCGGGAAAACAGCCGGAAAAGCGAAAGGCCCGGCATCGACTGCCGGGCCTCTCAACATCCACAATGGCGCTCGCTTATGCCGCCAGTTCCTTGGCAACCATGTTGCGCAAGGCAACGAGGTCCTTGGCGAAGAGGCGGATGCCTTCGGACAGCTTCTCGGTCGCCATCGCATCCTCGTTCAGCATCCAGCGGAAGCTCTTCTCATCAAGCGAGACAGCCGGCTGGGCCACGATATTTTCCGGCGACAGCTTGCGCGCCAGCGTGCCCTCGGCAGCGGCCAGTTCTTCGAGCAGCGCCGGGCTGATCGTCAGGCGGTCGCAGCCGGCCAGCGCTTCGATCTCGCCGATGTTGCGGAACGAGGCGCCCATCACGATGGTCTTGATGCCGTTGGCCTTGTAGTAGTTATAGATGTCGCGCACCGACAGTACGCCCGGATCTTCCTCGGCGGTGTAATCCTTGCCGGTCGACTTCTTGTACCAGTCGAGGATGCGGCCGACGAACGGCGAAATCAGGAACACGTTGGCTTCGGCGCATGCAATCGCCTGGGCCTTGCTGAAGAGCAGCGTGAGGTTGCAGTCGATGCCGTCCTTCTGCAGCACTTCCGCCGCGCGGATGCCTTCCCACGTCGAGGCAAGCTTGATCAGGATGCGTTCCTTGTCGATGCCGCGGGCCTTGTAGGCAGCGATGATCTCATGCGCCTTCTTGATCGACGCCTCGGTGTCGAAGGAAAGGTCTGCATCGACTTCCGTCGAGACGCGACCGGGCACGAGCTCGACGAGAGCGGCGCCGACCGAGATCGCCAGGCGATCGCCGACCGCCGCGGCAACGGCTTCCGGATTGCCGGACTGCTTGCGGCCCCAGGCGATTGCCTCCTTGACCGTATCGGCGAACATGTCGGTGCCAAGTGCCTTGAGAACGATGGAAGGGTTGGTGGTGCAGTCAACCGGTTTCAGGCGCCGTACTGCTTCGATGTCGCCGGTATCGGCAACCACCGTGGTCATGGCGCGAAGTTGGTCAAGCTTGGAGGTCATGCTGGATATTCCTTCTGGTCTCAGGGTTCGGGGCCAAGCGGCACCCGATGCATGGTCTTGGCCGGTCGGGTCAGGCCGGAACGAGATGATCCATATCCAAACTACCACCCTGCCCCGGGCAGGACAAACATTGCTTGCGACGAAGCAGCCTTATGCGCGGATGGGGTGGACATGGAAGCATACTCGCTTGGATAAACGGCGGAACGGGCCGCAATTCGGGCCGAACTATCACCTGCCAAAACCGACAAAGTCAAGGACCATTGCCGGGACATTGGCAGGTCCAGCGCGCCGAAGCGATCCGCTCAACGATCAGGCGCCGCTGCTATGCTCATTCCCGACGACAGCGCGGCAATGGCGCTACCGCAGCTTGCCGCCAGCGGCAAGGGAGCCGGGCGTTTGCCGATCCGTTCCGATATTTCAGATGCGTCGCTTGACTGTCGCCAGCGCCCGGGTGAAGGCGGCGGCGAAACTCTCGCGGTCGTCAGGGTTGAGGAAGGACCCGAGATCGGTGCGCCGGCCCTCGCCGCTGACATACATGGCGGTGATCCCGATTTCCTCGTGACGACGGACGCGGAACCGGGCCCAGAACGGATCGAAGCAATGCTCGACCATTCGCCCCGACGGCGAGAACTTGCGGATCGACAGCGTCTTTCGCGAAACGGTGACGACCTCGCGGGCGCGGGCGGAGCGATAGTTCAGCCAGAAGGCGCCATAGAGGAGCGCGAATTCGACCCCGAAGAACATCGCGATCGGCCAGGCACCGGTAGCGATGAAAAACGCCACGTTGAAGACCAGCAGCCCGCCCGTCAGCGCGAGCAGGATGCAAAAGCCTCCCCGCCCGAGCGACCGGTACGGGGTCAGTTCGGCGGCGAAAACCGGTTGTTCGAATGCGCGCTCGGCGTTGCTTTCTGTCATCGCGGTTGGATATAGATTGTCCATGACCATCGCCAAAACAAAATCCAGCACCCAAAGCCCGAAAAAGTCAAACGCCTCGTCGCCAGCGCGAAAGCCGCGCGCGACCAGAAGCCTCTACTCGGCCGCCGAGATCGAAGAGATCTTTCGCCGTTTCTCGGTGCAGCGCCCGGAGCCCAAGGGCGAACTCGAACACGTCAACGCGTTCACGCTGCTGGTTGCGGTCGCGCTCTCCGCCCAGGCGACCGACGTCGGCGTCAACAAGGCTACCCGGGAACTCTTCAAGATTGCCGACACCCCGGAAAAGATGCTCGCCCTCGGCGAGGAAAGGCTGATCGATCACATCAAGACGATCGGGCTTTACCGTAACAAGGCGAAGAACGTCATCGCTCTGTCGCGAAAGCTGATCGACGATTTCGGTGGCGAAGTGCCGCGCAAGCGCGAGGAGCTGGTTACCCTGCCCGGCGTTGGCCGCAAGACGGCGAATGTGGTGATGTCGATGGCGTTCGGGATTCCGACGCTTGCCGTCGACACCCACATCTTCCGCATTGCCAACCGGCTGCGTCTCGCCCCCGGCAAGACACCCGACGAGATAGAAGCGAGGCTCTTCCCGCTCATCCCGGAACACTACCGCTTTCATGCCCACCACTGGCTGATCCTGCACGGGCGCTATTGCTGCAAGGCCCGCAAGCCGGAGTGCGAACGCTGCGTCATCGCCGATATCTGCAAGTCGCCGGAAAAGACCTGCGATGTGCCCGCCCCGCTGGTGGAATTGCCGCAGCAGGTCATCGGCGCGTGAGCCCGTCGATCAGCTTGACGACCGCGGCCTCGTAGACGGCCCGGTCCCCACCGGCATCGATCTCGAGAGCCGCGCGATCGAACGCCGCCGACAGCAGGCTTGCCGCCGCTTCCACGTCGCGGTCGCCGGCGCTGCCGTCGTTGTGCAACAGTTCGGCTACACCTTCGCGCAGCGACGCTTCGGCACCGGCGATGTCGATTGCCCGCATCGCATCGAATCCGAGAACCGCCGGCCCGTCGATCAGCAGCAGCCGCGTGCGACCGGGCACTGCCATCGCCGAGAAATAGGCGGAAGTCCCCGCAATCATCGCCGCACGCGCGCCGGTGGCGTCGCCGGCCGCGGACCTGATATCCTCTGCCAATCGGACTGCCTCGCGTTCGATGACCGCCCGGAAAACCTGCCTCTTGTCCTCGAAATGGTGGTAGAGCGCGCCGCGCGTTACCCCTGCCGCAGCGACGATTTCAGGTGTCGCAGTATCGGCATAACCCTTGTCGGTGAAAAGCTCACGGGCTGCGTCCAGCAGGGCGCCACGGGTGGCATCGGTACGCTCCTTGTTCGACCGGCGCATGGAACCTCCTTTACATACAATCTGCACGCATGTTACTTTGCGCCTACATGCAGAATGTATGTATCTCAGCCGTGGAGGAATGGCAATGAAATCGACGAGCTACTATCCAGTCCTGATGACCGAGGATGTCGGCGGCACAGCCGGCTTCTATTGCCGGCACCTGCGCTTCGAGCCGGTATTTTCCAGCGACTGGTATGTGCATCTGCAATCGCGTGAAGATCCGCATGTGGCCCTGGCGATCCTCGACGGGACCCACGCCACCATACCAGAGGCAGCGCGGGGCCGGGTCGGCGGCTTGTTGCTCAACTTCGAAGTCGAGGACCCCGACAGTCTCTACGAGGAGTTCCGCGCGGCCGGCCTTCCGATCCTGCTCGCGCTGCGTGACGAGGACTTCGGCCAACGCCACTTCATCACCAGCGATCCCAACGGCGTGTTGATCGACATCATCAAGCCGATTCCGCCAAGCCCCGAATTCGCCGCCCTTTACGCCGAATCCGCGCCAGGCGCCTGAGGAGCATTCATGGCGGCGCCCGTGCGCGCCGCCTGTCCCGACAGCGACTTGTGCAGGTGCACCATCATGCTGGCGGCAAACAGCGGCGTCAGCAGATTGACCAGCGGAATGGCGAGGAAGCCGGCAATCACCAGGCCGGCGAGAAAGACCGTGCGTCCGTGGCGGGCGCGAAACTCCCGTGCCTCTGCTGCCGGCCGAAACCGCATCGCGGCAAACTCAAAGAATTCCCGGCCGAGCAGATAGCCATTCACCAGGAAGAAGGCGACGATATTGACCACCGGGATGAACAGCAGCAGGAGCGCCAGCAGGTTGCCGAGGATGACGATGCCGAAGAACTTGATCGAACTTGCGATCGCCTCGCCCAGCGGCAAGGCCCGGCCCGGCGGATCCTGCGGGTAGTCGCGTTTCTCGACGACCTCGGCGACGTCATCGAGGAAAAGTCCGGCGATCACGGCGGTGACCGGCGAGATCAGCAGCGCAAGCGCAAGCGCCAGTCCGATGCCGGCAAGCACGCCGAACACGACGGACAACCACGCCGCCCAGTCGGGAATGCCCGGCAGCAGGGTGTCGAGGAACGGCAGCGCCAGGGCAATGAAGGTCTGGCGGATTGCCAGCCACAAGCCGACGAGGACCAGCAGCGTGAGCCCCAGAACCTTCCAGAAGACCGTGCGCGTTTCCGGCGCGAAAAGGTTGGCCAGCGCTAGCCTGGCGGCATCAAGGATCATTCAGAGAGCTCCAACACGAAAAGGTATTCCGGCATGTGGGTGGCAAATCGCCGCGCCACAAGATGTTTGGCCCAACGATCGGCGAAGTAGCGGTGAATTCCTGGCGGATGTTAATTAGCAATGGTGATATTACACTTGCACATCAACATATTACTAATATAAAGCTCCGCAGTGGAGGGCCTGGTGGAACATTGAAGGAGCTTGGGTGGAAGACATCCGCGAAAAACTCGCCCGATTCGCCAAATCGGGCACACCGGCAGAACGACGCATTGCACGGTATTTCTACGAACATCTCCACGATCTGAATCGCGAAACGGCGGCATCGATCGCCGACCAGCTCGCGCTCAGTCCCATGACGGTGGGGCGTTTCCTGCGATCGCTCGGCTTTGAACGCCCGGAAGCGGTGCGTGAGAGCGTGCGCGAACTGCAGACGACGACCACGGCGCCGGCGGAGACTTCGCCTCAGCCGCAGGACGGCGGGGCGATGGCCGCGTTGCTGGCGGCCCATGTCGACGCGCTGCGCAGCATTCACGACATGACCGGCGACTATCGCTGGGGCGAGGCGGTCAGCATGCTGGGCGAAGCCAGCGTCGTCTTTGTCGCGTCCTTCCACGATACAAGCGGCATTGCCCGGCATTTCTGCAGCCAGCTGTCTTCGGCTCGTGTCGGGGTGCATTATCTCGACGGCCAGGACGGCACCTATCAGCAACTGCTGAGCCGTGAGCCCGACAACTTCCTGCTCGTCATCATCGACTGCCAGCGCCTCTCCAACAAGAGCCGGACGCTGGCGCGCGCTGCCCGCACGATCGGCCACCGCGTGCTCTTCATCTCCGATCAGGACTGCAACTGGGCGCATGAGAATACCGATGTAACCCTACTGCTACCGCGCGAGGAGCAGCAGGGCCTGCACAGCGCCGTCGCCCTGACGGCCCTGCTCGACTTCCTGATGGCGTCCGTCATGGAAGCCGCCGGCGAGAAGGCAAAGGCACGCGCCCAGCAGATCATCGAACTCCAGGATCTTTTCGGCGAATTCAGCCGCGGCAGCCGCTAGAGCTGCCGCGCCTCACCGGTTCCCTTAGCGGACGAGCGCCCGATAGAGTTCCGGACGCCGGTCGGCGAGATAGGGATTTTCCTTCCGGCTCGCCTCATAGGCGGACGGGTCGACATTGGCGAACAGCAGCGTTTCGTCATGGCCGGCACGCGCCAGCCCCTCACCGTCCGGGGCGACGATCACCGACCGGCCTTCATAGGTGAGACTGCCCTCCGAACCGCAGAGATCCGAATAGGCGATGAAGATCTGGTTCTCGATGGCTCGCGACGGCACGATCAGTTGGGCGACGTTGCGGGCGGACTTGCCCGCCGGCAGCGCGGTCGGAACGATCACCAGGTCGGCGCCCTGCAAAGCGAGGCCGCGCACCATTTCCGGAAACTCCACGTCATAGCAGATCAGCATGCCGGCCTTGAGGCCGCCGATGTCGAACACCGCAGGAGCTTCGTTTCCCGGCGCGAACACTTCCTTCTCCATCGGCCCGTAGAGATGGCACTTGCGGTAGAATACCGGCCCGTCGTTCGGCCGCACGACTACCGCCGAATTGTAGATCACGCCGTCGGCGGCTTCGGCAAATCCGGCCGCGATCGCCAGTCCCTGCTTCTCGCAGATCTCCTGCAGACGGTCGATCGATGCGCCATCGCGCCGTTCCGCAACCGCAGCAAATCCCGCGCCCAGCGCATAACCGGTTACCGCCAGTTCCGGCGCGACCAGCAGATTCATCCCCATGTCCGCCGCCACCCGCGAGGCGCGATCGATCTTCTGGAGATTGAGCTCGGGATCGGCCGAGATCGGTTGCATCTGGAACAAGGATATCTGCATGGTTTGGCTCCTCCACTTTGGCGCCCACCATATCCCATATTGCCGCCGCGTCACCAAGCCGATTGGCGCGCGAAACGCGTCAATTGAGCGCGTTCGGGCAAGACCCGCCCGATCTCAGGAATCTGGGGGGATCACCCCCTTGGTCAAGGTGAAGCAGCCGTAAAACCGGCGCTCGCCGGTCTGGATGATGCAATAGGCAGCCTTCGCTCGTTCGTAGAAGGCGTAGCGCTCCACCGGGACAAGCGGCCAGTGCTTGCCTTCGGCATGGTCGATCACCGTCTGTGCCTCGCTTTGCACGACCGGGATTTCCATGGGCGCACCGACAACCTCCATCCGCGCCGCGGCATCGTCGATGAAGCTGTCGAGCGGCATCAGCGACAGGATCGCCTCGATCGCCTGCGGGGCGCCGACATTGTCGATCCGCAACAGGCGCCCGAGCCGGGTGTGGCGGGCGACGGAATCGGCCGGAAAATTGGTATCCACGACGACGAGCATGTCGCCATGACCCATGGCCCGCAACGCATGCAGCACGTCGGCATTCAAAAGCGGTGAAATCCCCTTGAGCATTGACCAGGCCTCCTCCTGCCCTTTTCGTATTCCCGTATCGCCTGGCAAGGCGAGACCAAAAAATAATCATCGCTTTGGACGACTGTCCATCCTGCCGCACGTAAAAGAAAACGGGTCCCGCTTGACGCAGAACCCGCGGGTTCCAGGAGGATCGGAACGGTTACTTCTGCGTCCGGCGTTTCTGGCGGTAGACGTCGACCACCACCGCGGCGACGATGATCATGCCCTTGACGATTTCCTGGTAATAGGCGTCGACGCGCAGGAAGGTGAAGCCCGAGGTCATCACCCCGAGAATGATGGTGCCGATCACCGTCCCGGTGATCCGCCCGACGCCGCCGGTCAGCGAGGTGCCGCCGATAACCGCCGCGGCGATCGCGTCGAGTTCATACATCACCCCCATCCCCGCCTGGGCCGTCTGCGCGCGGGCAGCGGTCACGATGCCGGCGAGCCCGGCCAGCATGCCGGCAATCGCATAAACCTTGATCAGGTGCGCCTCGACGTTGATGCCGGAAACGCGCGCCGCCTGGACATTGGCGCCGATGGCATAGGTGAACTTGCCGTAGCGGGTGTAGCGCAGGGCGATATGGAAGATCAGCGCCACGACGAGGAAGACGACGACCGGCCACACACCCGAGCCGATGAAGGTGAACTGGTCGGTCAGGCCGGAAATCGGCTGGCCTTTCGTGTACCACTTGGCAACGCCGCGAGCCGAAACCATCATGCCCAGCGTCGCGATGAAAGGCGGGATCTTCGTGCGCGCGATCAGCTGGCCGTTGATGAAGCCGGCGAGCAGCCCGACGCCGATGCCGATACTCAGCGGAATGAAGACCGGCAGATCGGTCAGCGACGGATAAAGCGCCCGCGGCCAGGTCGACGACTGCGCGAAACTCGCCGAGATCATCGCCGTCATGCCGACCACAGAGCCGGACGACAGATCGATGCCGCCGGTGATGATGACCTGGGTAACGCCGACCGCGATGATGCCGATCACCGACACCTGCAGGATCATGATGGTCAGGCGCTGTGCATTCATCAGAAAACTCTGGCCGATGAAGATCCAGCCGAGGATTTCATAGATCAGGGCGATCCCGATCAGCACCAGCAGGATGTTGAATTCGGGCGGAAGCCGCCGTCTCGAATGCAACCCCGGCGCTGCGCCCTGTACCTCGACCTTCGGATTCATCTTGCCCTCCCTGTCCTGACAGACCGGCGCCGCTACTGTGCCGCCAGTTCCATCACCTTGATCTGCGTTGCCTCGTCACGGTTCAGAAAACCGGTGACCCGCCCCTCATGCATGACCATAATCCGGTCGCTCATGCCGAGCACCTCCGGCATTTCCGACGAGATCATGATCACCGCCACGCCGGTTCGCGCCAGTTCGGTAACGAGCCGGTGGATCTCCGCCTTCGCACCGACATCGATGCCCCGCGTCGGTTCGTCGAGGATCAGTATGCGCGGATTGGTCAGCAGCCAGCGGCCGATCAGCACCTTCTGCTGGTTTCCGCCCGACAGGTTCTCCACACGCTCCTGCAGGCTTGGCGTCTTGATCCGCAGCTTGCGGCTCATGTCCGCGCAGGCTTCGCTGACCTGCGCCTCGGCGACGAAGCCGGCCTTGACGAACTTGTCCTGAAGAACGGCGATCTGCATGTTCTCGAGCACGTCGAGGATCAGCAGGCAGCCGGTATCCTTCCGGTCCTCGGTGAGAAAGGCCATGCGATTGCCGATCGCCGTGTGCGGGCTGTCGATCGCCACCGCCTTGCCGTCGATGGCGATCGTGCCGGAGCTTGCCGGCGTGACGCCGAACAACGTCTCGGCAACGTTCGAGCGGCCGGAGCCGACAAGCCCGGCAATGCCGAGGATCTCGCCCGCACGCACCTCGAAGCTGACATCGCGGAATACGCCGTCCAGGCACAGATCACTCACCGACAGCACGACGTCGCCGATCGGCACCTCCTCTTTCGGAAACATCTGCGTGATCTCGCGACCGACCATCATCCGGATGATGTCGTCGCGGGTGACCTCGGAAGAGGCATGCGTGCCGATATACCTGCCGTCGCGGAACACCGAAAACTCGTCGGCGATCTCGAAAAGCTCGTTCATCTTGTGGGTGATGTAGACGATGCCGATGCCCTGCGCGCGAAGGTCGCGGATGATGTCGAACAGATGCGCCACCTCGCGCTCAGTCAGCGCCGAGGTCGGCTCATCCATGATCAGGACGTCCGACTGGTAGGACACGGCCTTGGCGATCTCGACCATCTGCCGGTTGGCGACCGAAAGGTGGCGCACCTCGCTCTCCGGATCGAGGGCAATCTTCAGCCGCGCAAACAGATCGGCGGTCATTCGGTTCATCTCGCGATGATCGACGAATCCCAGCCGCGTCTTGGGCTCGCGGCGGATCCAGATGTTCTCCGCCACCGTCATGAACGGCATCAGGTTCAGTTCCTGGTGGATCATGGCGATGCCGTTCTCGAGCGCATCCAGCGGAGACTTCAACCGGATCTCGACGCCTTTCAGCCGCACGTCGCCCTTGTCGGGAGTATAGATACCGGCAAGGATCTTCATCAGCGTCGACTTGCCGGCGCCGTTTTCGCCCATCAGCGCATGCACGGTGCCGCGCTTCAGGTGAAACTGCACGTCGTCCAGCGCAACGACGCCCGGAAATTCCTTGCGGATCCCCTCGGCAGCCAGAAGAAATTCGGCATTGGGAACGGCGCCGCTGGCGCGAACCGCTGCCATCGTTGTCGGACTGACGGTCATGATCATCCTCCCATGTCCCGAACCGGCCGGGCGGTCGCGCACCCGGGCGGGGCACGACCTTTACTCCGTAAGGTTCAGCATACACCTAGCCGGGCGCCTCAACGCCCGGGAAAGCGCGGGGCGCGCGCGTGCGCTTGCCCCGCACTCCCGCCTCATCCGGCTCAGTTCTTGGAAACGAAGTCCTTGACGTTGTCAGGGGTCACGAGCACGAAGGGGATGTAGACCTTCTTATCGACCGCATCGCCCTTGGCCAGCTTGAGCGCGGCATCAAGGGCACCCTTGCCCTGGCCGGCCGCATCCTGGAACACCGTCACGTCGAGATCGCCGGCCTGCATGGCGGCAAGCGCATCCTGGGTGGCGTCGACGCCGCCAACGACGACCTTGGACATGTCCTTTCCGGCTGCCTTCAGCGCCTGGATCGCACCGATTGCCATTTCATCGTTGTTGGAGATCACGGCGTCGAATTCCAGGCCGCTCGACAGCCAGTTGGCCACGAGATCGGCGCCCTGCGTGCGCTGCCAGTTGGCGGTCTGCTCCTCGACGATCTCGATGCCCTTGCAGTCGTCGGTGGCGACGACATCATGAACAGCCTTGGTACGCATGCGCGCGCCCTGGTTCGACAGTTCGCCCATCATGATCACGGCCTTGCCCTTGCCTCCCAGCAGACGGCACACTTCCTGGGCCTCGAGCGTTCCGGCAACGATTTCCTCCGAGGCGACGAAAGCCTGCTTTTCCGGCAGGTCGTTGACGTTGACAGGCTCGCGGTTGACGTAGACCAGCGGAACGCCCGCTTCCGCGGCAAGCTTCGACATGGCGGCAGTAGCGTCGGTATCGACGGGATTGACGATGATGGCGTCGACCTTGGATGCAATGAAATTCTGGATCTGGCTCTGCTGCTTGGCGACATCGTTCTGCGCGTCTTCGATCTGCAGCGTCACGCCGTCGAGGGTCTTGGCGTAGTCGTCCATGCCGTTGCGCAGAACCGTCAGGAAATTGTCGTCGAACAGGGCCATGGATACGCCGATGGTTTCGGCATGAGCGGCGGTCGACAACATCACTGCAAGTGCCGAACTGACGATAAGCTTCTTCATTTCTTCCTCCTCCAAAGAATCGGTGTCCGGCAGCACCGTTTACGACCGGATGCCGGGCCAGACGACCCGGGCCATGCGCTTGCGGCGTCACTCACTCCCAATGACGCCGAAAACGGAACAAACAAACCGCATAACCAATAGTACGGAATATTCATTCCATTTCCGCAAACGGACGTCAAGTGTATCAATGTTCCGGCGGACCACACACCGACAAAAAGGGACAGATCGGCCCGAACACCCGACCGGCTGGAAACACCCCCCAAACGAAAACGGGGCGACCAAGGCCGCCCCGTCAGCAATTCCTGGAATGGAATGTTTATTTCGCCCGGCGGATGGCCGCGGCAAGGATGGAAACGAGTTCGTCGATCTGGGCTTTGGTTGCGATCAGCGGCGGCGACAGCGCAATGATGTCGCCGGTGTAGCGGACATAGGCGCCGCTCTGGAAGCAATCGACGAAAATCTCGTAGGTGCGTGCGCTCGGAGCACCTTCGCGCGGCTCGAACTCGACGCCGGCGACCAGACCGAGGGTACGGATGTCGATGACGAACGGCAGGCCCTTCAGGCTGTGCAGCGCATCCTTCCAGTACTCCGCGAGTTCAGCCGCACGCGTCAGCAGCCCTTCTTCCTTGTAGATGTCCAGCGTGGCAAGGCCGGCAGCGCAGGCAACCGGATGGCCTGAATAGGTGTAGCCGTGGAACAGTTCGATCATCGCCGGATCGCCCTGCATCATCGCATCGTGAATGTCGCGGCTGCAGAATACCGCGCCCATCGGCACTGCGCCGTTGGTGATGCCCTTGGCGGTCGTCACCAGGTCGGGAACGACACCGAAATAATCGGTGGCGAAGGGGGTGCCGAGGCGGCCGAAGCCGGTGATCACTTCATCGAAGATCAGCAGGATGCCATGCTTCTTGCTGATCGCACGCAGGCGCTCGAGATAGCCCTTCGGCGGCAACAGCACGCCGGTCGAGCCGGCCATCGGCTCGACGATGACGGCGGCGATGGTTTCCGCGCCGTGCAGCGCCACCAGACGCTCGAGGTCGTCGGCCAGCTCAGCACCATATTCCGGCAGGTCGCGCGAGAATGCATTGCGCGCCAGGTCGTGGGTGTGGCGCAGATGGTCGGTCCCCGGCAGCTGCGGGAAAACACGGCGATTGTTGACGATGCCGCCGACCGAGATACCGCCGAAGCCGACGCCGTGATAGCCACGCTCGCGGCCAATGATGCGGGTGCGCGTGCCCTGGCCGATCGCGCGCTGATAGGCGATTGCGATCTTCAGAGCGGTATCGACCGATTCCGAACCCGATCCCGTATAGAAGATGCGGTCGAGGCGGGCATCCGGTCCACCGGGTGCGATTTCGGCCAGACGCTCCGCAAAGTCGAAGGCAATCGGATGACCCATCTGGAATGACGGCGCATAGTCCAGCGTATGGAGCTGGCGCTCGACCGCCTCGGCAATGCGCTTGCGGCCGTGACCGGCATTGACGCACCAGAGGCCGGCGGCGCCATCGAGGATCCGACGGCCGTCATCGGTGGTGTAATGCATGCCTTCGGCGCCGACCAGCATGCGCGGTGCCGCCTTGAACTGGCGATTGGCGGTAAACGGCATCCAGTAGGAGTCGAGCGAGGGGTGATTTTGGGTCATGGCTTGGGCCTTCACGGAGGTGATTCACGCGGGCGACGATGCATCGTTTGGAAAGACCGAACAAGCCATTTTCTTGTAGAACTCAACGCGTTGATTTTTAATACATAGGGCATCATGATTTGCGCTATATCGAACACCAGAAACAGGACACGACCATGACAGTGGACATCGGCAACAGGCTGCGCCATGTGCGCATGCGCGCCAATCTCTCGCAACGCGAACTGTCGAAGCGCGCCGGTGTCACCAACTCGACGATATCGCTGATCGAGTCTAACCAGACCAACCCCTCGGTCGGTGCGTTGAAACGTATCCTCGACGGCATCCCGATCGGTCTTGCCGAGTTCTTCGCGACGGAACCGGAAACCCCGAAAAAGCCGTTCTACCGCGCCGACGAACTGGTGGAGATCGGCAAGGGGCCGATTTCCTACCGTCAGGTGGGTGAAAGCCTGATCGGCCGCAGCCTGCAGATCCTCATGGAGCGCTACGAGCCGGGAGCCGATACCGGCAAGGTCCCCCTGGTGCATGACGGCGAGGAAGGCGGCATCGTGCTGAGCGGCCGGCTCGAGGTGACCGTCGACGGCGACCGTCGCATCCTCGGCCCCGGCGATGCCTATTACTTCGAGAGCCGCCGCCCGCATCGCTTCCGCGCGGTCGGACCGAACCCGTGCGAGGTGGTGAGCGCCTGCACGCCGCCGACATTCTGACGGCCGGGGTCATCAAGCGCCGGCGATCTTCTGCAAGTGATCGGCAAGCCGGTGCGCAAGCGCTACGACGGTGAATGTCGGGGTATCGTTACCGGCCGTCGGAAATATCGAACTGCCCGCGACGAAGAGATTGTTGACGCCATGCACCCGGCATTGCGGATCGACCACCCCATGCCGTGCCTCGGCATGCATCCGGGTGGTTCCCATATGGTGCCAAGTCCACATCGGCTGGCCGAGCGCTTCCCACTCCTCAGGCGCCGTTTCCAGTTTGGCGAGCCCCGTCTGACGAAATTCGGTTTCGAAGATCCCGACCGTCCGCCTGAGGGAATCGAACGTCGCGGCAGCCAGCGCCCATCGCATGTTGATCTTCCTTAAGCCGAACCGGTCCCTCTCTTCGGAAAGCGTTATCCGGCTTGCCGGATCGGGTTCCGGTTCGACGATGTGGTGCATGCGAAAGGAGCGTACCAGCGACAGCGGGCGCATCAGGTGCATCAGCCGGGTCCAGTTGAAATCCTTCAGATTCCGCCCGAGAAACTGGCTGCGCGACATGCCATCGCCGCTCAAGGCCTGTTCTCGGTATGCCAGCAGGCTTTCGCGCAGGCTCTTAAGCTTGCCGGCATCCTGACCGATATAGCAGGGTTCCAGCCAGGCGCGATGGTTCAGCAACCGCTCGCGTTCCTGCAATTCGAAGGGCAGCGTCAAGCCCTTGACGATGAAACGACGGCCGGATGTGAGCCCCGTCACCATCTCGAGCCGCTGGCGGCGGGCGACGCGGACCCGGTCGAATGCCAGAAGCACGCTCCTGACTTTACGGTCCGCCGGCACGAGTGTGCCGACCGTAAACCTCGGATGATCCATGAAGAAACCGCCCACCAGCCCGCGCTCGCTGCCCGGACAATTGCTCAGCAGCAGCAGCCGCGCATTTTCCAGCCCTCCGGCCGCCAGCACGAACATATCGGCATGGATCCGCAGCGGCCGTTCGTCCCCCCTGTCGATCACGGCGGACACGACATTCTGTTTTTCCTGGTCGAACTGAAGATAGAGCACCGTTGCATGCAGGAAGATCTGCACCGAGTTCGAACGTTCCAGTTCGGCCTTGAGATGACTTCCGAGGCGATAGTTCCGGCACAGCTCGACGTTGTCGCTGCTGATCGTCTTCGACCGACGTTCGAAGACCGGCTCCCGTTTTGACAGCCCGGTGACGTCGCCGAGCCCCAGCGTCTTCCGCGCCCTGAGATAATAGGGCATCAGATGCGCGCGCGCGAACGGCCAGCCGCTGTGACGCACCCAGGGGCGCGCGGAAAAATCCTGTTCGTCGAGCGGTTTGCACAATCCGCCCCACCCGAAGACCTGGGTGCTTCCGCCATAGCCGCGCAACCTGCTGGTGGCGAGCGGCGCATAGGGCAACCCCGTGCTTTCGCCACTGCCGAGATCGGAAGCGCGTGGCACCCTCGCCATGCCTTCGCTCTCGAGCACGCATACCGGGATCTGCTTGTCCGCAAGATCGGCGGCGACCGTCAGTCCGCTCGCCCCGCCCCCGATGATGCACACGCGATAGCGCACGCTTTCGGGTAGATCGGCACGACTGACGAAGACCATGCGCCCCTCCGCTGCTGGTTGGCAGCTGTTTGCCGGTATGCCCTGGTGAAGCCCGCGTCTGCTGAGGACGACCGCCCCCGCCGTACCCCATCACGGCTTGCTGCCTTCTGTGCCTCCCCCGAAACCACCGGTATTTCAGTCTCTCATTACCTATCAGCCATGTAAATCCGAGATCTCCGCCACCGAGCCCGTTCGGGGATTGCCCGGCGTGATTACGTTCACAAAAATCGCGACGACCCAAGGGGCTGGAGATAGCGCGACTGCCGAAAGGATGATTGCGCCCCGGCCTTCAGGTCATTTCGTCAGCCCCGCCCGACAGGCCCGCAGACAAAGGGGCGACTTCTCTACCCAATTTGCTCCAGCGCACAGGTATTGCCGATCTGAGGCCAAAACGGCAAAAGCCTCCCTTGCGGGAGGCCTTGTGTCTTGTATTGGTTCTTTGGTTTGGTTGCGGGGGCCTGATTGCACTGAGACTTGTAAATTTCACGGTAATGCAGATTCCGACAGGGCAGATCCTACTGCCAGCCAGAAGAAATGGTAGGAAGCCTTTAAGGGGTCTCTATGCTTCCGCAATGCAGAGTACCCTAGCCTTCTCTATCGCTTCCTCCAATCGAGCGCGCGAGGTCGCCGCCAGCCGTTCGACGCCGATCACTCTGGCCATCGACAACGCCGGATCGGACTCATCGAGAAGTCCCCGGTTCGCGATTACGATCGCCGCCAGTTCTGAGAGAGGTATATCGGAGATGGATCGACGCGCTTCTCCTTCGCCGGCCCGATATGGATGAACTTCAGCCACTGTCCCCTTCTTCCAGACGAAGGTGCCGCTCGACTCCTCGGTTCTGTCGAGTTCCCTCAGGTGAAGGGAAATGCGCTCGCGAATGCGTGATCCTGTTCGCAGCCACCCGTGAGCGCGGGCAATTCGCTGTGCGAGCACATCCTCCCGCATCGGGGCCTCAGCTTCGATGACCGCTTCAATCATCGCGCTGAGGGTAGGACGATAGGAGAACTCGAAGAAGCTGTCCGGATCGACCTTAAATGTGCGGAGGTCGGCGACACGGTACGCAGATCCCTCGGCACGAAGAGCGACGTCGTGCTCGATGGACATCACCGGATCAACCGCAGCCGCATCCATCAGGCGATCACCGGCTTCGATCCGTCCCTCGGCCGCCAGCATCGATCTGACAAGGACCGGCTGCTCGTCCTCATGAACTATCGATTCCACATCGATTACGACGGGCTCCTGATCGACAGGTTCGCTCATGACCACTTCCGGCGCAGACCGGCTTTCCGCTAGCAGAAAGGCTAGGGCCTGATGCATTCGCTCGGCCGCGCCCTGACGGTCGAACCACCAGTCGGTTGACCAGACACGAACGATTTTCCAGCCCAATCCGCGAAGGACCTGCTCCCGGACCTTGTCACGGTCCCGAGCCGTCGCCGAACTGTGGTATGTCGCGCCATCGCATTCGACGCCAGCGAGAAGGCACCAGCCTTGTCCGGATGCTTGATCCCGATGTCGATGCGGAAGCCCGATATGCCAACCTGCGGAACGACATGCCACCCGCGCTTGGACAGCTCTTCTGCCACGGCTTCTTCGAATGGCGACTCAAGTCCGCCTACAGGACCCTGATCCTGTGCGGGAAGAGCGATCGCTCCCCGCTCCGCAAAGTCGAGGAAGGCCTTGAGATGGTGTACTCCAACCGCTTTTGTCCTGCCAACGTCGATCTGGTCTGCACGAAACCCGGAGAAGACCAGCAGTTCCTCGCGTGCGCGGGTCACGGCAACGTTCAAGCGTCTCTCACCGCCATCGCGGTTCAGGGCGGAAATCCATCGTCCGCTTGCCAGCAGCGTCTTCAGTGAAGTGATCGAAAACAAGATAGTGTCGCGTTCGTCGCCCTGGACATTTTCGAGGTTCTTCACGATCGTCGGCTCGATCCGGTCGTCGGCAAAGAACCATTCGAGTTCGGGCATGTCGCGCCTAGATTGATCGAGGAAGTCCTGGATAAGCGACTGCTGCTGGGCGTTGAAGGTGATGACCCCTATGGTCGGGCGATCGCCTTCAGGCAGCTTCAACCAGGACCGCATCCGCTTCACGGCTTCGTCGGCCACCGCTCGCGCTTCGGCCTTGTTCGTTCGGCTCTTACCACGATCATAGACGCCAGTCGGCACAGGGCGGAGGCTTACTGCACGATCCTCGACCTGCGGAGACGGGAAGGTGATCAGCCTGTTCTGGTAATAGTAGTGGTTGGAGAAAGCGATGAGGGATTCATTGCGGCTGCGGTAGTGCCAGCGCAAGTCGCGTACCGGGATGCCGGCCGTCTTCGCTTCGTCGAGGATGCTTTCGAGATCGCGCTCGTGCTCCTCGACCTCCTCCTCGTCCTCGTTGCGTCCGAAGAAGTTCGTTGGCGGCAACTGCTTTGGATCGCCGACGATGATTGTCTGCCGCCCGCGCGCGATCGCGCCGACGGCGTCCCAGGTCGTGATCTGCGAAGCTTCGTCGAAGATCACGACATCGAAGAGAGCCTGATCGGGCGGAAGGTATTGCGCGATCGAAAGCGGCGACATGAGCATACAGGGCGCGAGCTTCGAGAAGCTGCTGGGCATCCCGCCGATCATCTCGCGGATCGAGCGGCTCGGCCGCTGGAGCTCCATCTGGTGCCGGAGCAAGCCGAGTTCGGACTGGCGCGGAACGCCTTGGATGGGCGGCAGACCATGTGCAAGAACCGACGCGACCTTGCCAGCAGCCCTGACAAGGTCGTCGACCTGCCGGAAATCTTCGACCGCATGTTCGTGCTGGAAGCGACGGAATTCCCTGAGGACAGGATCGGCGTCGATCGCCAGCGGCAGCCACCATCTCGCATATCCGAGATGGAATGCCGCCTCCGTGCCCGGGGGCGCCACGGCGCCGCTATGCGGGCGAGCCGCAGCCCGCCCGATTGCACGTTCATCAGGCGCTGCGCGCCTCCAGGTGCTTGCCTTCTTCGAACTGCTCAACGATCTTCGCGCAGAAGGCTGGCAGGTCGTTCGGATTGCGGCTTGTAATCAAGCCGTTATCGGTGACGACTTCCTGATCCACCCAGATGCCTCCGGCGTTGCGGATGTCGGTCGCTATCGTTCGGAACGATGTCAGGGTCCTGTCCTTAACCACATCCGCCTCGACAAGAAGCCACGGGCCGTGGCATATGGCGCCGACTGGCTTTGCTTGGCTGAAGATATCCCTGATAAACGAAACGACCTTGGCGTCTCCGCGGAGCGTGTCGGCACCGACACAGCCGCCACAGATAACCACGCCGTCGAAATCACTCGCGGACACATCGGAAATCGCTTTGTCGACGGCATATTTGCCACCGGGATCGAGATCGTTGTTCACCGTCTCGGCTTCACCAGCCTCAATGCTGATGACGACGGCGGCAGCCCCTGCCATTTTGACGGCTTTCTTCGGTTCCACGAACTCGGGTTCTTCGGTGCCGCGAGGTGCAATCAGGATGGCTATAGTCTTGCCCTGAAGGGTCATCATCTCCTCCTTCGGCGTTGAATGCATCAGATCTGGTCGCGCTATGAGGAAAGTCGCGACGGCGAAAGATGTTCCACAAGTCGGAAGGAGAGGCGTGACCAGGAAGCGTCATTCCGTTCGGCCGTTACGGATCGCCAAGCTCGAAGATGGGCGGTCACCGAGCGGGTGACCGCCGCATCATCTCGCATATGTTGGTGCTGGAAGCTCTGGAGAGGGCGTTTTTGGCTACGGATCCGCCATTTCGGAAATGTCTGCCAGTGCCGCACAAAAATTCCAGCGAAATTGCTCAGGCATAAGTTCGATGGCCGCGGATCCATTTAAGGCTTGGGGCGAAATGCGTGTAAGGACGAGGGTACCGAAGC